>NZ_JBFUKG010000011.1:0-226047 GCF_056400945.1 Polaromonas sp. P4_H1
CTGAGCTTCAAGCACACGGTGCAACTGTGGACAGAGTGGGTCTCGCGAGGCCTCTCGGCCACGAAGGATTGCGGGCGGCTATTCACGTTGATCGCACAATGCAGGGTCGGCCATCGACCCGGACGCATCGAGCCGCGAATGCGAAAACGAAGGCCCAAACCCTACCCCTGGTTGAAGGTGCCCCGCGACCAGGCTCGCCGACACGTCCAGAGGCATGGTCATGCCTATGAGCCAAAGTAAGTGCCATTCAGGTTAGGGGCGCATTTATTTACAGCGTGCATACATAAAACATGGCCTAGGTTCTGGATTGATGTTTGGGTGTACGGTATATCTTTCGAGCACTGCCTCGCGAACATAGCCAGATTTTTCCAAAGTACGAGCCGAAGCCTTGTTTTCCACGTCACATGTGGCTTGCACTCGAAAGCAATCAGGTTGAGCCAATGCTAACTCTGTGAGTGCCATGATGGCTTCGGGCATTAACCCGGCGCCCCAGTGTTTTCGCCCGAGAACATAGCCAATATCAATTAAGTGCGATTGAAGGCGTGCTTCTAGCATGCCGACGGGAGTGTTTATGTCGCTAGCTAATGCGAGGATGTAAGGACGAGCTTTTCCAGTAACCCATGCTTGGCGGCAATACGCAATGAAACCTTCTGTTTCACTGACAGATTTGTGCGGCTGCCAAACCATATAACGAGCAACTTCGGCATCTTGCGTGTAGGCATGGAAAATAGCCGCCGCATCAGCGACTTGTGGCTCACGCAGAATTAAGCGGGTTGTTCGTATTTGATCGGGCAGTGCAATTGTCATTGGGTAAAGACCCTAACGTAATATCGACCGCACGGCCTGCGGCGCAGCCAGATACACCACAGCACAGTGTGGCCGGCCACTACGGCCAGAGCCCTCACACAGTCTGAGTTTTTTCAACATCGTCATGTCTGCTCCCTGCTAAAAAACCGGCCCAACCCGGCGGGCAGTCTGGCCCATTCTATTGGCGAGGCCCGCGGCCATGGTCCAGAGCCTGATCCAAGCCAGGCCCCAGCGCCGCCTTGCGCCGGTACTCCGCCGGCGAGTCGCCCGTCCATTGCCGGAAGGCCCGGGCAAAACTTTTCTCGTTGCGAAAGCCGACGGCCAGCGCGACCTGCTTGATGGGGCGCGTGGTGCGGCGCAGCGCGTCCATGGCCTGCGCCTGCCGCACCTCGTCTTTCAGCGCCTGCAAGGAGGCGCCCTCTTCCTGCAGCTGGCGGTGCAGCGTGCGCGGTGACACATTCAAGGCGTCGGCCAAGGCCTCTGCATTCGCGGGGGCGGCCTGGCTTTGCAGCAGCAAGCGCACGCGCTGCACCAGCAGCCGGTCGCGGCGGTAGGGCCGCACCACCAGGGCCAGCGCCTGCGGCAGCATGGCCGTCAGGGCTTTTTCATCGCGGCGCAGCGGCATGGCGAGGTAACGCGCGTCAAAGCGCAGGCTCGCCTGCGGCGCGTCAAACTGCACCGGCCCCGGAAACAACACCGGGTACACCGCCGCATGCGCCGGGGCGGCAAACGGAAAGCACGCCGCCTGCAGCGGAATGCGCGAGTCAATCAGCCAGCAGGCCACGCCATGCAGGTTGCGCAGCAGGGTCACCAGGCAAAATTCACGCATGGCGGGGTTCACCCCCTGGTCATGCAGTGTCAGGCTCGCCACCTCGTTCGCCACCGACAGACTCAGGACCACATCGCCCGTCAGCAGGCCATGGTGACGGCACCAGCGCTTGAGCGCCACGCCCAGGTCAGGCGCGCTCAGGGACGCCCTGAGCAACATGCCATAGCTGCCCCAAGGCAGCTTGCGCGAGAACCAGCCCAGGGCCTCGTCGTCGAGTTCGCGCATGGCCTGGGCCGCCAGAACCTCCAGCTGCTTGGACGTGATGGCGCCGCCCGGCTTCTGCAAGGCTGCTGGCGCGATTTGTGCCCTGACCAGGGCGCCGGCCGGATCAACACCATAGCGCGCATACGCCAGCAGCAGCGTCCTGACAAACGCGAGCGGTGTAGCTGAAATGGGCTTCATGAATCAGAGTGTAGAGGGGTTCTATTTGGCAGAATCAGACCCTTCGCTGGCCACACATGCACCCTCGTCCACCCTAGACTGCAAATGAACTGGAATGCCGACATGATCACACTTCACCACTGCATGAGCGCCCGCTCGTTCCGCCCCCTCTGGGTGCTGGAAGAACTCGGCCTGCCCTACACGCTGAAGATGCTGCCCTTCCCGCCCCGGGCCTTGGCGCGGGACTATCTGGCCATCAATCCCCTGGGCACGGTGCCGCTGCTTGAAGATGGGGAGCTGCGCATGAGCGAGTCGGTCGCCATCTGCCAGTACCTCGTGGCACGGCAGGCCCACCAAGCCCCCACGCCACTGAACGTGGCGGTGACCGAGCCCGGCTTCGGCAACTGGCTGAACTGGCTGCATTTCGGCGAGGCCACCCTGACCTTTCCGCAAACCCTGGTCCTGCGCTACTCGCGCTTCGAGCCCGCGCGTTCGCTGCAGGCGGTGGCGGACGACTACACGCGCTGGTTCCTGGCCCGGCTGCGCGTGCTCGATGGCGCGCTGGCGCAGCAGCCGTTTCTCTGTGCGGGGCGCTTCACTGCCGCCGACGTCTCGGTGGGCTATGCGCTCATGCTCGCGGAGCATCTGGCGCTGGAGCCGCGCTTCTCGCCCGCGGTGCGCGACTACTGGCAGCGGCTGAAAAACCGTGAAGCCTTCCAGCGCGCAATGAAGGCCCAGTGGCAAGCGGCCGTGGACCAGGGCGTGTCCACCGTCGCGGCGCCGGACACACGCCCGGCGTGACCATCGCTCCCGCCTGCGCTCAGGCCGGCCGGCGCAGCGCACGGGGGTTCACACCCAGTGCGCTGGCCGCTGCCAGGTAGACATCGGACGCGGGCTTGGAGTGGGGCAGCTCATGACCGCTGAAAATTCGTATGAATTACGGCGGATGGCCTGGGCCGCCAAAACCTCCAGCTGCTTTGACGTGATGGCGCCGCCCTGCTGTCACCTGGGGAGTTTCGGCACAGAGCGCAGGAATGAAGGCGGCAACTGCTCCTCCATAACCGTCCGGCAGCCGTCGCCTCAGCGCTCTGCAATGTAGTGCGACATGCGCGCGCTTTCGCCGTGCGCCAGGAAGGCGCGCACCTCGACTTCAAGCGTGTGATCGGCCACGGTGGCGCGAGCGCGCTGGTGCAGGTAGTCCGCCCATGAGGTCACCAGGAAGCGCTCCACATAGCGGGACGGTTCGCCCAGGTCCTTGTAGACGCGCCAGAAGGTGGCGCCATCGCGCCGGCGCGGCGCCTTCATCTGGCCGATGGTGTCGAGAAAGGCGTGGTCTTCCCCGGGGCGGATGCGGTAGGCCACCTCCACCGCCACCGGGCCGGCCTCGGGGCTGGGTTCGGCCGCCACGAACAGATCTTCCCAGGGCGTGCCCTGTGTCACTTCGTGGTCCGCGCCCACGCGCAATGGGAACGGGCGCGCCAGCAGCAAGCCGGCGGCCATCAGCAGGCCGGCCGCGACCAGCGCGGCTGTCAGGCCGGCGATGTCGGACACCGCGCCCCAGAACGCCGAGCCGAAGGCGAAGGCGCCCAGCGCGGCCACGATATGCAGCGCCACCGCGCGCGAGCGCACCCACGGCGGCGCGCTGGACTGCGTGGCGGTGTTGAAGGTCGACATGGCCGACATCCACGCGGCGCCGCCCACCGCCATGGCGCCATAGATCAGCAACGGCACGCGGACCCATGCGGTGAGCAGCATGACCGCAGAAAACGCCACGCAGCTGGCGCCAACGACAGCGTCGAGTCCGAAACGCACACGCATACGCCCGATGACCAGACCGGTGACCACCGCGCCCATGCCCATGCAACCCATCAACAGGCCGAAGCCTTGCGCGCCGGCGCCCAGCTGGCGCTGCGCAATCACAGGCAGCAGTGCCCACAGGGCCGAGCCGGCCGCACCAAAGGCCATGGCCCGCACCAGTTGCGCCAGGATCATGCGCGAGTGCCAGGCAAAGCGCAGCCCGCTGAGCGTGCCGCTCCACAGGCGCTCGGCCGGCAGGCGCGACGGCGGGTGAGCGCGTGGCGGCCAGCGACGAATCGATTCCCACATGACCAGCGTCGTGAATACCGTGACCGCGAACACCCAGCCCGCCCCCAGGAGTGCAAACAGCACACCGGCGA
This sequence comes from Polaromonas sp. P4_H1, assembly GCF_056400945.1. Taxonomy (NCBI): domain Bacteria; kingdom Pseudomonadati; phylum Pseudomonadota; class Betaproteobacteria; order Burkholderiales; family Comamonadaceae; genus Polaromonas; species Polaromonas sp. P4_H1. The sequence continues at coordinate 4,195 of NZ_JBFUKG010000011.1, forward strand.
GCGTGGGGCCTATGGCGCGCGCCACGTTGTAGGCAATGCTGACGGCGGTGATGGCCTGCGGCCATTCATCCCGGGGAACCGGGTCCACCACGGACGAGTTCCAGGCTGGCGTCAGCACCGCCGTGCAGCAGCCGCACACAAACACCAGGAAAAGTACCGATGCCGCCCCACCCCAGCCGCCCAGCACCAGCAAGGCCAGCAGCGCGCACGCGGCCACCTGCGCCAGCAGCGCGCTGGAGATCAGGCGCCGGCGATCGCTGGTGTCGGCCAGCACGCCCGCAGGCAGCGCCAGCAGGAACATCGGCAGGAAAACCGCGGTCTGCACGAGCGCGGCGAGGAAGGACGAACCGGTCAGCTCGACCATGAGCCAGGCGGCCACCATGGACTGCATGCCATTGCCAATGAAAAAGATGCCGCCGCAAAACCAAAGCCCGCGAAAGGCGGGCTGGCGCAGGGGACTCCAGATAGAGGGGGTGATCGGCATGGGATCATTCATAGGATCATTATTTCCCAGAACGGGTAACCGCAAACGACGCTGTGCAGTGATCCGTGGTGAATTCCGGACGGACCGCAATGGGTCTATTCTGTTGAAAACCCGGTTGCGCCCCCATCCAGACCAGTCAAGAATCAAATGCTGGAAAATGGATGCAGATTCGCGTTAACTGACAAAAGACACCCATGAACGAAGCCACTCCCACTCCCACTCCCACTCCCACTCCCACTTCATTGCCCCCGCTGCCCGACCGTCTGTCGATTGACCCGCGCAGCCCCCATCACGTCGCCGCCGTGTTCGAACATGACGTGGGCATTCGACTGAATGACAAGGAGCGTCTGGATGTCGGGGAATACTGCATCAGCGAGGGCTGGGTCAAGGTGCCCGCCGGCAAGACGCTGGATCGCAAGGGCAACCCGCTGATGATCAAGCTGAAGGGCAAGGTCGAGGCGTTTTATCGATAGGTAAGGTCAGTTCACCATGGGCCGCTACCGCCCGCCCCGGCGATCAGGCGCAGGGAGGCTCGAGCACATCCGCCGAACCCGGGCTACCCGCGTTCACGCGCGCGAGCCGTGCACACCGCGCATGCCGCCCAGACCCTGCTGCCTTGATTCGGCTATTTATTGCGGCTCAATCTTGGCATCGCGGATGGCCTTGGCCCACTTGGCGGTTTCCAGGCGGCTGCGCTGGGCCAGGGCTTCAGGCGTCCCGGGCTCGACCACGAAACCAATCGGCGCAAATTTTTCCTGCAGGTCCTTGCTCTGTGCCGCGGCATTGATGGCCTGGTTGAGCTTGGCAATGATCTCAGGTGGCGTTCCCGCTGGCGCAAACATGGCGAAGTAGGCAATCAGCTCATAGTCCTTGAGCCCCAGCGCCTCATTGACGGTGGGCAGCTCCGGAATCGCGGGCGAGCGCTTGGTCGATGTCACCGCCAGGCCGCGGATCTTGCCCGCCTTGACCTGGGGCAGGGTCACGGCAAAGTCGGCCGTGAACATCATCACCTGCCCGCCGAGGAGGTCTGTCATGGCCGCAGGGCCGCTCTTGTACGGCACATTGGTCATTTCGATGCCCGCCATGTTGGCCAGCATTTCAGAGGACACCAGTTGCGAGGTGCTGGCGCTGGCAAAGGTGACATGGCCTGGCTTGGTCTTGCCCAGGTTGACCAGCTCGCGCAGGGTCTTGGCGGGCACATCGTTGTTGACAGCCACGATGAGCGGCACCGAGCCCATGTAGCCCAACGGCGCGAAGGCCGTGTCCTGGTCGTAGGGCAGCTTTTTCATCAAGCTCTTGAGCGCCGCGTTGGTGCTGTTGGTGCCGATCAGGATGGTGTAGCCGTCAGGTGCAGCCTTGGCGACGGCATCGGCCCCCAGCATGCCGTTGACGCCGGCCCTGTTGTCCACCACGATGACCTGCCCCAGCGTTTCCGACATCTTGGCCGCGAAAGCGCGTCCAATCTGGTCCGTGGCGCTACCCGCGGCAAAAGGCACGATGGCCTTGATGGGCTTGTTCGGGTAGGCCTGGCCGAAGGCGGCGAGCGAGAAACTCGCCACCGCCAGGAAAAGAATCGATTTGCACTTCATGTTGATGTCTCCTGTAAAAACTGTTTGTTGAACTGTTTGTTGAATACGCCAAGCTTATTCGATGGACAGGCCGAGGATGGCGGAGCTCAGGCACTTGCCATGCGCATCCAGCGCGAGAGACCGGGTGACACCCCCACCCAGTGAGTCGTGCAGAACGAAGTTCAAGGCCCCCAGGTGCGGCACGACGTAGCGGTCAACCTCGCCTTTGACGATGTCCGCGTACAGCGCACGCACACGATCCGCCGTCACGGAACGCTCAATCGCCGGGAAGTCCCTGAGATCGTAAGCAATGACGGAAATGGTCGACCGGTTTCCCTTGTCTCCGGTGCGGGAATGGGCAATTTCTCGCAATAGCATTTAAAGCTCCATCGTTGTGACAGTTGGCTGAACAAGGTCGCGCGGAACCAGCGTGGAAGCCGCTGCGATCACCTCGCGGACCGACTTGGTGACACCTCCGCCACTGGCAGGCCCATTGAGGTACATGGCCTCCACTTCATTGGCCACCCGCTCGGCGTCTTTCCTGCTTCCCACGCGCATGGCCACGCGTGCCCGGACTTCATAGGGCTGGTAGCCAGAGGCCAGGGTTTGACCATGGATGGAATTTACCCCGATGAGCTCATAGCGGCTATCGAGGGCATCAATACCCGAACTCTCCAGGCGCTGCCGCAGTACGTCCAGGGCCAGCCGACCCCGCGCCTCGGCCCCCAGGCCAGCGTAGGAAATCTGGCCTTCGCCGATGAAGCCGTCGCGGTGTCCCACGGTCACCTTCAACGTCGCCGGTCGCGGATGACCGTTGGCACCTGCTATGCGTACCCGATCGGGCCCGACCTGGGTCAGCGTGACACCCGAAAAGTCCGCGACGACATCCGGCTGCAGGTATCTCGCGGGGTTTTCGACCTCATACAAGAGCTGCGCCGCGCAGGTGGCAGTCGTGACGCAACCGCCCGAGCCCTCCACTTTGGTGATGATCGCGCCCCCATCCGCGGACACTTCCGCGACGGGAAAGCCCAGTCTGGCCAGATCGGGCACATCGCGATAACCCGGATCGGCGAAATACCCGCCGGTGATTTGCCCGGCGCACTCCAGAAGATGCCCGACCACCGTGCCCTGACCCATCATTTTCCAGTCCGACATGGACCAGTCGAACTCATGGATGAGCGGGGCGAGAAACAGGGCCGGATCGGCGACACGTCCCGTGACGACCACATCGGCGCCGAGGCGCAGCGCCCTCACCAGCGCCTCGGCGCCGATGTAGGCATTCGCTGAAAGCACGGAGCTCCCAAGAGAGCGCAGCGGCGCGCCACTCTCGAGGAGGGTCAACTCGTGGTCATGGAGGCGCGGCAACACGTCGTCGCCCTGGACCACCGCCACCTTCAGGCGGTCCAATCCCAGCTCCCGCGCGATGTTGATAATTTCCCGTCCCGCCGCCTGGGGGTTGGCGGCCCCCATGTTGGTGATGATCTTCACCCCCCGGTCGACGCATGACAGCAGCACCGCCTCCATGCGGTCCCTGAGCAGGGGGTCAAAGCCCAGGCGGGCATCCCTGCTCCGCTCCAGCTGGGCCAGGGCAATCGTGCGCTCCGCCAGGCACTCGAACACCAGATAGTCCAGCTCGCCCTTTTCCGCCAACTCGATGGCAGGGGGAATGCGGTCCCCCGAGTAGCCGGCGCCGGCACCAATGCGGATGGTTTTCATGGAATGGTCTTTCAGCGGGTATCTCTGTTTCAAAGTACAACGTGACAGCGTACGCAACAGCGTCGCACCAGACGAACTATGGATGAAGCAAGGGCCCCTGTAAATTCGAAACTTTGAATGGGACTCAAAGGAAAATCGAATGACTCCCCTTCCCAAGGGCAAGGGCAGGAGCGCCTGCGGGTTCCCGTATCCGGCATCCGTGGCTATCATCGTCACGGATGAACCTGTCCACACGTCAACTCCGTGCTTTCCTGGCACTTTCTGACCTTCGCAGCTTCACGCGCGCTGCAGAGCAGATGCATTTATCGCAGCCGGCCTTCAGCTCCCTGATCCGTTCGCTGGAAGACACACTGGCGGCGAAGCTGTTTGACAGGGACACCCGGAAGGTCGACCTCACAGCCGCTGGCCGGCGCTTTGACCGCGCCGCGCGTGAGGTGATTTCACACTTTGACGAGGTGATGGGCGGCGTCTGCCGCGATCTGAGCATTGTTGATCGCGTCGCGGTCGCGGGTATCCCATCGCTCTGCGCCCGCTTCCTGCCCGTCGTCGTGGCCGGCTTCCGGCGCAGGCATCCGGCTATCGACATCGAGATCGTCGATGCGCTCCCGCCGCAATGCGTGGATCTGGTTCGCGACGGAAAGGTTGATCTGGCGCTGTCGACCATTGATGCAAAAGACGCTGACGTTCACAAGGAATTACTCTGTCTTGACCGCTTTTACGTCGTCTGCAGGCAGGACCACGTTCTCGCCGGCAAGGCGACGATAGACCTCGAAGAACTCGCCCGGTTTCCGTTTATTCACTTCACCCGCCCGACCCGCCTTCGCCACCAGATCGACGCGGCATTGCGGCCACACAAACTCAACACCGTTCTCGAGGTTGAAAGGGTCGAGGCGGTCAAGGGGCTGGTGGAGAGCGGGGTGGGAATCAGCCTGGTCCCCAGCCTCACCCTGTTTCATTTCACGAGCAGCCAGATTGCGATCAAGCCCCTCACCCCACCGGGCGTCGTTCGTGAGATTTTTCTATTGAGCGCGCAGGGTCGCACCCCATCCGCCGCAGCCGGCGCCTTGGCCGAACCCATCAGAGTCCAGATGCGGGCGCTGCTGCAGCCCGGCAGCCTTGAACTCGACCATGAAAAATTGGCCGCCCTGGTGCCGGGTCTGCCGACATAGCGCCGCAAGACGCCATTCCAAATCGCCGCGGTCCGCAGGAGCTCACGTCATCGCCAGCCGGGGAGCGGCTCACGCCAATTTGCAGCGCCCGCTGAACCACCGCGTTCGATGCCGGAGTGGTTTCCGTGCGACACACAGGGCGTCTGCCGGCAGGCGAAGCCTTACCATTGGGGCATGAAAACAACCTACATCCTTGGCGCCATTTTGGCCTGCAGCGTGACCGGCACATTGGTCGGCGCTCGCTCCGCAAAGACCGCACTCCTGCTGGTATCCGCAATACTTGCGCTCTACGGCTTGGTGCGCCTGTTGGGTTGAGCGCACGGGAGGGCTGGTCTGGCGCCCTGCATTGATACGTTGATACGCTGACAGGCAACCGCCCGGCATTCAACTCATTGGCCGGAATTCTGCCGCTCTCCCAAAGCGATGTCGACCATCATCTCGCGGGCCAAGGTGCCGAGTTCCTGTCGCAACGCATCGACGGACAGGGCGGCAGGTACCAGCAAGTGCGCTTCGATTTTGAAGGTCTGCTTGCCGGACACGCCGCTGCGGACGATCTCGGTATGAATGCTCTCGATGCTGATGGCGCGCTCCGCCAATATCCTGGTCACTTTGCTGACGATCCCGACCCGATCCTCGCCGACCAGTTCAAGCTCAACCACTCGAAGCGAGGTGGGCACGTTGGCGCCGTCGCTCCTGGCGATGACCACCTGCAAGCCGCTGGACTCGAGTCCGCGCAGCGCAGCCACCAGCGCGTCCGCGTTCCCGCGCGGCACCTCGAAGTGAACCGTGCCGGCAAATTCATTGGCAAGTTTTGTCATGCGGCTCGCCGCCCAGTTGGCACCGAAGCGCTCCGCCCGCTCAGCCAGCGAGCTCACGATGCCGTGACGGTCGGCACCCACGATCGAGACGACGAGCGATGTGTTCACCGAAGAGACTTCCTCGGTCAACACAACAGACTTGCGGATCATGGGGGCCTTGGTGGCAAAGCCCGGATCTTGCGGGTAGGCGGGAACGGAACCCTGCAACCGGGCCTGATGAACCACCTTGCGCAGGAGGGCCAGGCCCATCGGCGCCAGGGCGCGCTCCCATAATTCGCGCGCCGTCTCGCCCCTGGCGACAAAGCACCAGTCCTGGGCGGCGATGGCGCCCGCATCCCACCCGTCGGCCAGGTGATAGATCGAGCCCCCAGCAATCGGATCGCCTTCCAGAATCGTCCATTCGACAGCTGCAATGCCACGATGCCGGGGCAACAGCGAAGGGTGATAACCGATGCCGCCCAGGCGCGAACGCGCGAGCGCCTCGTCGCTCACCCGTGCGTGCGTGTGCGCGGCGATGATGAGGTCGGTGCCTTCGGCAATCGCGTTGCCCGGAACGAACCTGGGGTTCTCGAGCACATGCACCGGGATGCCGGCCGCTTGTGCAGCCAGCGCCAGCCGATCATCCGCAGCGGGAGCGACGATGCTTGTGAACGCTATCCCCTCTTCCTTGCGCATCGCCTCGAAGACCGAGGCGGCAAAGAAACGGGAGCCCACCAATGCGCATTTCATAGACACAGCTCTTCATTCATCTGAAAGGGGAGAAAAGAAAAAGGGGAGAAGGAAAAAAAGGAGACCGCCGGAGCCGGCCGGTCTTCAGCCGGTCTTCAACCGGTAACGGTCTCGGCAACCGGCGCTGTCAAGCCAATGCGATCCAGCGCCGCCGCCAATTGCCCCACCGTGCGATCCGACTGGTGCCACTTCTCGAGCCCGAACAGCCCGACGCGGAAGGTCATGAAGTCGGCGCCTTCGTCGCATTGCAGCGGCACACCGGCGGCCGTCTGCAGCCCCTGGTCCATGAATTTTTTGCCGGACTGGATCTCGGGGTCGGTGGTGTAGCTGACCACCACGCCGGGCGCCTTGAAGCCTTCGGCGGCGACGCTGGGCAGGCCGCGGCTTTCGAACAGCGCGCGCACCTTGCCACCCAGTGCTTCCTGCTCGGCGCGCACTTTGGCAAAACCGTAGGCTTGCGTTTCCTTCATGGCGGCACGCAGGCGCGTGAGAGCGTCGGTCGGCAGGGTGGCGTGGTAGGCGTGGCCACCTTTTTCATAGGTTTCCATGATCTGCAGCCACTTCTTCAAATCGCAGGCAAAGCTGGTGCTGGTGGTGCCTTCAATGGCCGCGCGGGCGCGCTCGCTGAGCATGACCATGGCGCAGCAGGGTGAGCTGCTCCAGCCTTTTTGCGGCGCGGAAATCAGCACGTCCACGCCCGTGGCTTTCATGTCCACCCACATGGCGCCCGAGGCGATGCAGTCAAGCACGAACAGGCCGCCCACGGCATGCACGGCATCGGCCACGGCGCGCAGGTAGCTGTCGGGCAGGATCATGCCGGAAGCGGTCTCCACATGCGGTGCGAAGACGACGGCAGGCTTTTCTTTTGCAATGGCGGCCTGCACTTCGGCGATGGATGCGGGCGCCCAGGGTGCCTGAGCCCCCGGGCCGGTCTGGCGGGCCTTGAGAACGGTGGACGAGGCGGGAATGCTCCCCATGTCAAAGATCTGCGTCCAGCGGTAGCTGAACCAGCCGTTGCGAATGACCAGCACCTGTTTGCCCGTGGCGAACTGGCGCGCCACGGCCTCCATGCCGTAGGTGCCGCTGCCGGGCACCAGCACGGCCGAGGGCGCGTTGTACACCTCCTTCAGGATGCTGGAGATGTCGGTCATCACGCCCTGGAAACTGCGCGACATGTGGTTCAGCGCGCGGTCGGTGTACACCACCGAAAATTCAAGCAAGCCATCAGGGTCGACGTTGGGCAGCAGTCCGGGCATAGGGTTTTCTCGGGGTAGTTTGAAAAAAACGACTTGGCAGCTTAGCATGCCGAGCCATTTTTTTGGCTCCCGAGGTTTTGCGCAGCGCCGCCGGGCTGTATCTCCCGAATGCGCACGAAACACGGGGCGAAGACGCATATGACCAAATACCTTCTTTGCCACCGCCTTTGCGCAATGACCTACTGGTTAAATGCCTGCTCAAAAAACCCAATAGGGTGCAGCTCGATCGCCCAGCCGACGTTTTCGCCCAAGGTGGCCGCCGGATGCAGCGAAGCCACCCGCACCGCCTCGTCACGGTCAGCCGCCTCAATGATGAAAAAGCCGCCAACCATTTCTTTGGCCTCGGCATAGGGACCGTCGGTCACCTGTGGTTTGCCACCGCGCGGGCGCAAGGCAAAGGCGGCCTGCGGGCCCTTGAGCGAGGCGCTCACCACCAGGCGGCCGGTCTTCTTCAGCTCGGCGTCTTTGGCTGGGCACTGGCTCACCAGGGCCTGGACCTCGCCAGGGGCCAGTGCGGCGAATTTTTCGGGGTTGTAGTAGGCGAGGCAGAGGTATTTCATGGGGAAGTCCTTTCAGATTTTGAACCTTACACCCCTACGACGAACGACAAACCTGCATTTCGACACCCGATCCGCAAACCTTGAAAAAAGAGTTCTCTCCCTTGCAAATGTCCGGCTCTCAAGTTGGCAGCGCGACAGTTATGCGCCTGGACAGCGCCGACTCGCGTTGCCACAGAAAGGCGCGCAGCAATTCAGGGTAGTCGGGACGGACCGCGTTGCGGACCGATTCGCGTTGTGCCAGCGCACGCCGCCAGGCGTTCACCTTGGGCATATCGGTGAAGCCGGCGAAGACACCGAAATCGCCCAAATCACCGATTTCGTCGAATACGTCGAAGTACCGGAAGACCGGGCCAAAGACCGCATCCACCATGCTGAACTGTTCGCCAGCGAAGTAGGGGCCGCTTCCCAGGGCCGCTTCCACCTGCTGGAACTTTGCGCGCAGGTCGGCAGCGCGGGCCACCAGGACTTCTTCATTGGGCGCGTTATAGAAGGCGCCGATGGTGTTGAGGATTGCAGAACCGAACTCCATCCAGCTACGGTGCCGGGCACGTCGCAGCGCGTCTTCGGGGTGCAGGCGGGGTGCGGCTGTTTCATCGAGGTATTCACAGATGACGGTGGATTCAAAAATCGCTTCGCCGTCCACCCGCAGCACGGGCGTCTTGCCCAGCGGCGATATCTTGAGGAACCAGTCGGGCTTGTGGGCCAGGTCAATGTCCTGCCGCTCAAAACTAATGCCTTTCTCGGCCATGACAATCGCTGCGCGCTGGACATAAGGGCACAGCGTGTGGCTGATCAATGTATGTTGGGAGGCCATGGTGCTCCTTCACAAAGCAGGCACAAACCGCTGGCTGCGGCGCAGGGCGAAGGCGCCGTCGCCGGCCAGCCAAAGCGCCACGGAGGCCACGGTCAGAAACACGGGGTATTCCCAGCCGCCACCCTGGCTGGTGTGGACCCAGCCGTTGCCAAAGTGCACCGACGCGGCCACGGCCATGATGGGCGCGAGAGCCAGCGACACCTGGCGGGCATACAGCCCGAGCAGGATGGCCAGGCCGCCCAGCAGTTCCGCGGCGAACACGGGGTAGGCCAGCACGCCGGGGAAACCCACGCTCGCAAAAAACTGCGCCGTTCCGGGCAAGGTAAATACCAGCCATTTCAACAGGGCGTGGGCCATCCACATCACGCCCAGGCTGAGACGAAGCAGGGTCACGCCGTAAGGGGCGGTGTTGTTGGCTTCCGGTTGCCGCATTGCATTGCTCCATTGAGTTGATTGACGGGGGTAATGTAGTATTGCAAACAAACAATGAAAATAGGCACAAGTGCAATCCATGAATGCAGCAACGCAATACAAACTCAGCGCCCCGGATATCGAGGTCGTGCTCGCGCTGGTGCGGGCCAACACCCTGGCCGGAGCGGGCGAGCGGCTTGCGGTGGATGCATCAACGGTTTTCCGTTCGCTGCAGCGCATCGAGAAGGGTTTGGGCCAGCGTCTATTCGAACGCTCAAGGACTGGCTACCAGCCGCTGGAACTGGCACAGGTGCTGGCAAGTCACGGCGAGCAACTGGAGGCGCAGCTGGAGTCGGCCCGCTCGGCCGCGCAGGCCAGTCCCGAACAGGTCTCCGGCAGCGTGCGCCTGACCACCACCGATACCGTGCTGCATGGCCTGGTAGCGCCAGCGCTCAAGTTGCTGCAGTCAACCCACCCGCTGCTGGTCTACGAGCTGCACACGGGGAACGAATTGGCCAGCCTCACGCGGCGCGATGCCGACATTGCCGTGCGTGCGACCAGACGGCCGCCGCAGCACCTGGTGGGCAAGCATGTCGGCCCGATCCGGGTGGCGTTGTTTGCCGCCAAAAAAGGCGGCCCCAGGCGCTTCGACGCCGACATGGCCGGAAAAGTCGACTGGATAGCCCCGGACGACGCCTTGCCGGAGCACCCGTCGGTCGTCTGGCGCAAGAAGCATTTCCCCAGGGTGTCACCTCGCTATCGGGTCAGCAGCATCCTCACCGTCGCGGAAATGGTGGCGCAAGGCATGGGCATCGGGTTGTTGCCACTCTTTCTTGCGCAAGGCCGGGCCGACCTCGTGGCCTTGACCGGCGCACTGGATGAATGCCAGACCGAGCTCTGGCTTCTGACGCATACCGAATCGCGGCACCTGCGGCGGGTCTCCACGGTGTTCAGCCATCTGGCCAAACACATGGCGCTGACCTGAACTGAATGGGGCCGCGCAAGCTCAGTTCAACAGCGCCGGCAACCCGCTCATGGCCACAAAGACCTGGACGGCTCCCGTCTTCGTCAACGCACCTGGCGCGTCATGCCCGGCTTCGGGCGGACTGTAGCCAAACACGGTCGCTCCTGCCGCCACGCCTGCCGTGACGCCGGTCACCGTGTCCTCCACCACCGCGCACCGCTTCGGGTCAACACCCAGCGCTGCAGCCGCCGCCAGGTAAACATCCGGCGCCGGCTTGGAGCGAGGCAACTCATGCCCGCTGAAAATGCGCCCCTTGAAGTAGGGCATCAGCCCGCACTTCTCCAGTTGTAGCTCCACCTTGAAGCGGTCAGCTCCCGACGCGCAGGCGATGCGGCCCTGGTACAGCGCATGAATCTTCGCCACAGCCTCCACCGCGCCGCGAATGGGCTTGACGCCCTCCATCAGCCCCACGTTGCGCCGCTCGCGAAAACGCACCATCCAGTCCTCGGTCAGCGGCTGGCCGGTGTGGGCTTCGATGGTGGCGACCTCGTCCTTGACGGCCTTGCCGACGAAGATGCGCATGCATTCCTCGCGCGTGAGCTTCCAGCCCCGCTCTTCCAGCATGTCGCGCAACACATCGTTGGTGATCGTTTCGCTGTCGACCAGCACGCCATCACAGTCAAACAACACCGCATCAAATTTCAAAGCAAAAACCTTTCAATACTACGCATTCAGTATGCGCACTACACCCGCCAGACATGGTTCGGATTGAGTCCCCCCGCGTTACCCCTTCCCGCCTTTGGGGGAAGGCCGGGATGGGGGCTCACCGCATGTGGGCGAGCGCGCCCTGGACTTGACTCCTCTTGTGGTTAGAGACAAAACTACCCGGACGGCCCTGACTAATCGAGCAAACCGTCTCCAGCCCCATTAAAGCGGAGCAAGCTGCCATGAACCAAACAGCGTTTCTCATGGGTCGCATGGCCCCCATCCCAGCCTTCCCCCAAAGGCGGGAAGGAGCAAGAAGGGCACAAAGGGAACGGCTCAGCGCCATGTGCTGTGACCGGTGTGGTTACCTCAATCACCACGTATCGCCGTCCACATAGTACCAACGGCCTGCCTCGTGCACGAAGCGGCTGCGCTCGTGCAGACGCACAGCCGGGCTGCCGGGGCTTTTCTGTCGGGCGACAAATTCAACTTCGGCATGGGTAGCATCCAGCGCGCGGTGTTGCCGCACTTCCAGGCCCAGCCATTTGACGCCCGGATCAAAATCAATCGATGGCGGCCGGTGACTGGCGTGCCACGTGGCCAGCAGGTACTCGGCCCGTTCCCGCACAAAGGCGGTGTAACGCGAGCGCATCAGCGACTCGGCGTCGGGCGCGGGCGAACCCGCAAAGTCATCCAGGTAGCGGCCGCAGCATTGTGAAAAAGCGAGGGGCTTTCCGGAGGCGGCCAGGCGGCCGCAGGGGCAAGGCTGCGACGGCAGCAACGGGGGCTGGGGCATCAGCAGTATCAGCTTTTGCCGGCCTTGCGCTTTTCCCGGTCTTCCAGTGTCTCGGTCGGCCCGCCCTGCTTGAGCCATTCGGCATACCCGCCGTCCATGTGCGCGACATTGGTCATACCCATGTCCTGCAGCGTCTTGGTGGCCAGCGCACTGCGCCAGCCGGCGCCGCAGAACAGGATGAACTCCTTGCCCTCGTCGGCAAACACGGGCTTGTGGTAAGGCGAGGCGGGGTCCACCCAGAACTCGAGCATGCCCCTGGGCGCATGGTAGGCGCCCACCACCGTGCCGCCCGCCAGCTCGCGCACATCGCGGATGTCGACGACCTGCACGTGGGGATCAGCAAGTTTGGCCTTGACCTCGTCCACCGAGTAACTCTTGACCTGCGCCATGGCTTCATCGACCAGGGCACGGAATCCTTTGGTAATCGGCATGTTTTTTGTCTCCTGCTGTGGATTGCGACTGAATCGGCAAGTTTACGGCGTGCTTTCCACGCGGCGAAGGCAAGGCCCATACCCAAACCAGCAGGGGCCGCGGAACCGGCTTTGCCGGGCCGCAGGCGCAGCGGCCTCCTCGGGGGGCAGGGAGTTACACGCAGTGAACGACCGTGGGGGCCTAAAGTGCTCTCTGGATGATGATTTTCTGCACGTCAGAGGTGCCTTCGTAGATCTGGCAAACCCGCACGTCACGGTAAATGCGCTCCACCGGAAAGTCGCTGACATAGCCATAGCCGCCCAGCGTCTGGATGGCGGCGCTGCAGACTTCTTCGGCCATCTCGCTGGCGAACAGCTTGGCCATGGCGGCTTCCTTCAGGCAGGGCCGGCCGGCATCGCGCAGGCTGGCGGCGTGCCAGATCAGCTGGCGCGCGGCCTCCAGTTTGGTCGCGCACTCCGCCAGCCGGAAGCCGACCGCCTGGTGGTTGAAGATGGCGGTACCGAAGCTCTGACGCTCCTTGGCGTAGCCCAGCGCAAATTCAAACGCGCTGCGGGCCATGCCCACGCTTTGCGCGGCGATACCGATGCGCCCGCCTTCGAGCGCGCCCAGGGCAATCCTGTAGCCCTCGCCTTCGGCGCCAATCAGGTTTTCGGCCGGAATGCGGCAGCTGTCGAAGTTGATTTGCGCGGTGTCACTGGAATGCTGGCCCAGCTTGTCTTCCAGCCGGGCCACCACGTAGCCCGGTGCATCGGTGGGCACGATGAAGGCGCTCATGCCTTTCTTGCCGGCGCCCTTGTCAGTGACGGCAATGACGATGGCCGCGTGGCCGTTCTTGCCGCTGGTGATGAACTGCTTGACGCCGTTGATCACGTAGCTGTCGCCGTCTTTCACGGCGGTGGTTTTGAGCGATGAGGCATCGCTGCCGACATGCGGCTCGGTCAGGCAGAACACGCCCAGCATCTGGCCCTGTGCCAGCGGGGTCAGCCACTGCTTTTTCTGGGCGGCATTGCCGTAGCGCATCAGGATGGCATTGACCGGGCAGTTGGTCACGCTGATGGCCGTGCTGGTGCCGCCGTCGCCCGCGGCGATTTCTTCCAGCACCAGCGCCAGCGTCACATAGTCGAGGTGGGCGCCGCCAAACTCTTCCGGCACACAGATGCCGTAGGCGCCGAGTTCGGCCAGGCCCTTGTGCGCGTCCTTCGGGAAATGATGCTCCTTGTCCCAGCGGGCGGCGTGGGGCCAGAGCTCCTCCTGCGCAAAGGCACGCACGGCGTCACGGATCATTTCCTGGTCTTGTGTCAACAGCATGTGGTCACCATGATTCGAATGGGCGCCCGTCGTAGTCGAGGAACGCGCCTTTGTGTTGGGCCTTCAGAGAGGCAACGGTTTTGCGCAGGGCGGCCACGCTGTCGCTGACCGCCAGCGGCGCGCCCGGGCCGCCCATGTCGGTCCGCACCCAGCCGGGCGACAGCGCCACCAGGATGGCTTGGGGGTAGTCGTGCTGGGCCGCAACCACGGCCATGTTGAGTGCAGCTTTGCTGACGCGGTAAGTCCAGCCAAAGCTGGAGCCCACCCCGCCGATCCGCCCCATGCCGCTGGTGATGAAGGCAAACTTGCCGCCCGCCGCCTCCACCAGCGGCGCGACCTGCGGGATGACCTGCATCGCGCCCAGCACATTGGTGTGCAGGGTGCGGTCAAATTCCTCGCATGTGGGCGGCATGGTGGCATCTGCCGTGGTGTAAACGCCGGCCACGTAGAAGGCCACGTCGATCTGCTCGCCGTCCAGCAGCCAGGCCAGGCCGCTGACGCTGGCCGGGTCGGCCACGTCCACCTTCAAGGTGTGGGCACCGAGCGCGCGCAGCCGCTGCAGGCCGGCATCGTCGCGCGCCGTGGCGATCACGCGATCGCCGGCCTCACGGTACTGGCGGACCAGTTCCAGGCCAATCCCGCGGGAAGCGCCAATGACCAACACCGTGCTCATGCGAAAGATCTCACGTAAAAGCCAGTCCGGGCCACCTCGCGCGGATGCGGCCAGCGGCCCTGATGACAAGACATTACATCAGCTCAACCGCCAGCGCCGTGCCTTCTCCGCCGCCGATGCACAGCGTCGCCACGCCTTTTTTCAGGCCGCGGGCTTTCAGCGCATGGATCAGCGTCACGATGATGCGGGCGCCGCTGGCGCCAATCGGATGGCCCAGCGCGCAGGCGCCGCCATTCACATTCACGATGTCGTGGCTGATGCCGAGCTCTTTCATGGCGGCCATGGGCACCACGGCAAAGGCTTCGTTGACTTCCCACAGGTCCACGTCCTTGACGCTCCAGCCGATCTTCTTGAGCAGCTTTTGCACCGCGCCCACCGGTGCGGTGGTGAACCACTCGGGCGCCTGGGCAAAGGTGGCGTGGCCGACGATGCGGGCGATGGGTGTGGCGCCCAGCTCTTTGGCGGTGGATTCGCGGGTCAGCACCAGCGCGGCCGCGCCGTCGTTGATCGACGAGCTGGATGCGGCGGTGATGGTGCCGTCTTTCTTGAAGGCGGGCCGCAGCGTCGCGATCTTGTCGAGCTTGACCTTGCCCGGGCCTTCGTCGATGGAGATCACGGTGTCGCCGGCGCGGCCCTTGACCGTGACGGGCGTGATCTCGGCCTTGAAGGCACCGGACTCCGTGGCCGCCTTGGCGCGCTGCACGCTGGCCACCGCGAAAGCGTCCTGCGCTTCACGGGTGAACTGGTATTTTTCAGCGCACTGCTCACCAAAGGTGCCCATGGCGCGGCCGGGTTCGTAGGCGTCTTCCAGGCCGTCGAGCATCATGTGGTCAAAGATGCGGTCGTGGCCAATGCGCACACCGCTGCGGCCCTTGAGCAGCAGATGCGGTGCGTTGGTCATGCTTTCCATGCCGCCGGCCACCACCACGTCGCGGCTGCCCACCATCAGCTGGTCGTGCGCCAGCATGGTGGCTTCCATGCCGGAGCCGCACATCTTCGAAAGCGTCACGGCGCCTGCGCTGGCAGGCAAGCCGCCCTTGAAGCCGGCTTGCCGCGCCGGCGCCTGGCCCTGGCCCGCCATCAGGCAGTTGCCAAACAGGACTTCGTCGACCTTTTCAGGCGCGATGCCGGCGCGCTCAATGGCGGCCTTGATGGCGGCGCCGCCGAGGTCGTGCGCGGCGAGCGCACTGAAGTCGCCCTGGAAGCCGCCCATGGGCGTGCGGGCGGCGCCGAGAATAACGATGGAATCCGACATGATGTGTGTCCTTTCAGGGTTGAATGAAAACTGTGGTGCTGTTCTTGCGCGCTTGCCAGGCTCTTGCCGCGCTCAGGGTGTCATGCCGCTGAGGCCGGTCAACACCGGCTCAGGCGGAAGGTGGGTCAACAATTGGTTGTCATGGCGGTCGGATGCATGGCGCCGCGTGAAGCGCTTTTCCCGTTCATAGGGAAAGACGTCGTGCACATGGCCGGCCTGTATGCGCGCCTGGTGGCTTTGCCAGAAATCGGCATCCAGCAAATCACCGTGGTGCTTCATAAAGACTTCGCGCACGGCATCGTTGCCCAGCAGGAAGGGCGCGAAGGTTTCGGGAAACACGTCCTTGGGTCCGACGGAATACCAGACTTCACCGCTCATTTCTTCTTCGTCATTGTGCGGCGCCGGCACGCGGCGGAAATTGCAGTCGGTGATGTATTCGATCTCGTCGTAGTCGTAGAAAACAACCTTGCCGTGGCGCGTGATGCCGAAGTTCTTCCACAGCATGTCACCCGGAAAGATGTTGGCCGCCACCAGGTCCTTGATGGCGTTGCCGTATTCGACCACGGCGCGCTCGATCTGGTCTTTGGCGGCGGGCTCGCCGACGCCGGCGTCAAATGCTTCCTGCAGGTAAATGTTCAGCGGAATCATGCGCCGCTCGATATAAACGTGCTTGATGATCACTTCGGTGTTGCCGTCGCCGTCGCGGTCGCTGATCTCGAGCTGGCTGGGCGCAAACTTTTGAAGTTCGGCAATCAGTTCGTCATCAAACCGCGCGCGCGGAAAGGCCACTTCACTGTACTCCTGGGTATCGGCCATGCGGCCCACGCGGTCATGCTGCTTGACGAGCAGGTATTTGCCCTTGATCTGCTCGCGACTGGTGTCTTTTTGCGGCGGATAGTAGTCCTTGATGACCTTGAAGACATAAGGGAACGAGGGCAGGTCGAACACCAGCATCACCATGCCCTTGATACCTGGCGCAATGCGGAACTTGTCGGTGGAGTGCCGCAGGTGATGGAGGAAGTCGCGGTAAAAAAGCGTCTTGCCCTGCTTGGCCAGGCCCAGTGCGTTGTAGATTTCCGCACGCGGCATGTGCGGCATCATGCTGCGCAGAAACTGCACGTATGCCGACGGAATGCCCATGTCCACCATGAAGTAGGCGCGCGCAAAGCTGAACAGGATGAGCAGGTCATCCTCGCCAAACAACGCGGCATCGATCACCAGCTTGCCGCACTTGCTGTGCAATATCGGCAGGGCAAACGGCACTTCGTTGAAGCCGTTGATGATCTTGCCGACGACGTAAGCGCCCTTGTTGCGGAAAAACAGGCCCGACAGCACCTGGATCTGGAAATTGGCACGCAGCTTTACGTCGCTGAGCCGCTCGCTCATGGCCTCCAGCACATAGCCGGCATCGCGCTCCAGGTCTTCAAAATCCAGGCGCAGGTCAAAGTCGCGCACCAGCCTGATGATGATCTCGCGCAGGTTGTCGCGGGTCGGGTAGTACGCGCGGTAAGTCGGCCGCGCCGTCGGCTCCTCGTTTTCGATGTACTCGGTGCTGACGGCCGGCCGGACAAAGATGAAGTCGTTCTGGAAATAGCTGCGATGCAGTATCTTGGTGGTGACCGAGTTGAAAAAGGTCTCGGCCAGTTCGGGCTGGTGGTGATTGACCAGCAGCCCGATGTAATGCAGCTTGACCTGGTGCCAGACATCCATGGACTGCTCGCCCGCCTTGAACTCACGCTCCAGCCGCATCGACGCCTCGCGCACGCGCAGGTCGTAAAACTCGATGCGTTCGCGCTGGGCGCGTTGCTGGCCGTGCCAATCGGCGGTTTCGAAACGGTGCTTGGCGCGCGCCGACTCGGTGCGAAACAGCTGGTAGTGGCGGTTGAACCCGTCCATCATCGCTTTCGCAATGTCGTAGGCAATGGTGGAGTCAAGGCGCTGGGGAAACACGGCGAGTCCTGGTTTTGGCGCTGTCTGGCGTTATCTGGTGTTAACGGCTGTTCCAGAGGTCCCAGACGCGGTCCACCGCCTGGCGGTAGCGGGCATCCAGCTCCTCGGGGTCTGAAACACTCATCTGCAGGTCCTGCAGCAGGCCGTCATGCACGCCAAAGGCCCAGCCGTGCACGGTGACGTCCTGGTTGCGAGCCCAGGCGTCCACCATCACGGTGCTGACCGAGACGTTCACCACCTGCTCGATCACGTTGATGTCGCACAGGGCATTGGCCCGCACGTCTTCGCGCAGGCTGTCGAGCAGTTGGCGGTGCCGGTGGCGCACGTCCTGGATGTGGCGTATCCAGTTGTCGGCCAGGCCAATGCGCGCACCTTCCAGCGCGGCCTGCACGCCCGAGCAGCCGTAGTGCCCGACCACCATGATGTCCTTGACCTTGAGCCGCTCCACCGCGAACTGGATCGCGGACAGGGCGTTGAGGTCGGAATGCACCACGATGTTGGCCACGTTCCGGTGAACAAACACCTCGCCCGGCTCCAGCCCGGTGATCTGGTTGGCCGGCACGCGGCTGTCGGAGCAGCCAATCCACATGTACTTGGGGGTTTGCTGCTTGACCAGGCTGGTGAAAAATCCTGGCCGTTCGGCTTCCATTTGTGCCGCCCAGGCGCGGTTGTGGCTGAAAAGGTTTTCAAGTGATGCTGTCATGGGAACGATCTTAATCAGTTGCAGGCCGGGCGGCCTCACAGGGTCATCCCTTGGCCATTCGTTGCGCCAGGGTACGGGCCTCAGCAGGTTTCGGCAAACAGCTCACGGCCTATCAGCATGCGGCGGATTTCGCTGGTGCCGGCGCCGATCTCGTAGAGTTTGGCGTCGCGCCAGAGGCGTCCGAGCGGGTAGTCGTTGATGTAGCCGTTGCCGCCAAAAATCTGCACGCCCTCGCCGGCCATCCAGGTGGCCTTTTCGGCGCACCAGAGAATGACGGAAGCGCAGTCCTTGCGGACCTGGCGCGCATGCTCCACGCCACGCATGTCCAGGTTTTTAGCCACGGTATAGGCAAAGGAGCGGCCGGCCTGCAGCACGGTGTACATGTCGGCGACCTTGCCCTGGATCAGCTGGAATTCGCCGATGCTCTGGCCAAACTGCTTGCGGTCGTGGATGTAGGGCACCACGTTGTCCATCACCGACTGCATGATGCCCAGCGGCCCGCCGGTGAGCACGGCGCGTTCGTAGTCGAGGCCGCTCATCAGCACCTTGGCGCCGCTGTTCAGGCCGCCCAGAATGTTTTGCGCCGGAACTTCGACGTTGTTGAACACCAACTCGCCGGTGTGGCTGCCGCGCATGCCAAGCTTGTCAAGCTTTTGCGCCACCGAAAAACCCTTCATGCCCTTTTCGATCAGGAAGGCGGTCACGCCGCGGGCGCCCAGCTCGGGCTCGGTTTTCGCATAGACCACCAGGGTATCGGCGTCGGGGCCGTTGGTGATCCACATCTTGCTGCCGTTGAGCAGGTAATAGCCGCCCTTGTCTTCGGCCTTGAGCTTCATCGAAATCACGTCGCTGCCGGCGCCGGGCTCGCTCATGGCCAACGCGCCGACATGCTCACCAGAAATGAGCTTGGGCAGGTATTTCTGGCGCTGCGCATCGGTGCCGTTGCGCTTGATCTGGTTGACACACAGGTTGCTGTGCGCCCCATAGGACAGCCCCACGGAGGCGCTGGCCCGGCTGATCTCTTCCATGGCCACCATGTGGGCCAGGTAACCCATGCCGGCGCCGCCATACTCCTCGCCGACGGTGATGCCGAGCACGCCGAGCGCGCCCATTTTTTGCCACAGGTCCATCGGGAACTGGTCGTTGCGGTCAAGTTCGGCCGCACGCGGCGCGATTTCGGCTTGCGCAAATTCACGCACGGCGTCACGCAGGGCATCGGTCTCTTCGCCGAGCTGGAAGTCAAGTCCTGGCAGGTTGGTCATGATGGGCTTTCTGGGTAGGTTGCAGGTTATAGCCAGGCGCCTTGGGGCAGCTTGTGGCGGCTCGGCAGCTTCTGGGCGGTTTTTCTGTGAGTTATCAGTGAGCGGTCAAAGAGCCGTCAATAGGTCTTGGGGACGGGAACAAGCGTCTGCTGCATCAGCGCGCAAGCGCTTTCCTTCCCGTTGGCACCGACATGCACCACGTCGGCAGTGGTCACGATGATTCGCTTGCCGGCCCTGACGACACGGCCGGTCGCCCGGAGTTCACCATCCTTGAAGGCGGCCATGAAATTGATCTTGTATTCGACCGTGGTGACTTCAGCCTCGAGCGGTGCCACCGTCAGGGCGGCATAGCCCCCGGCAATGTCCGCCAGCGCACCCATGGCGCCGCCATGGAAACCGCCCTGCTGCTGGGTGACGCGCTCTGAATACGGCAGCGCAATTTCGCACAAGCCGGTCTCCACCCGCAGCAGCCGCGCGCCGAGGTGCTGCATCATGCCCTGGCGTAAAAAACTCGCTTCAATGCGCTGAAAAAGCGCTGACGGCGCGGAAAGTGCATCCATGGGGAGGGCCTTCTGTCGAGAGTGCTGTCGGGAGCAAATGGGGTCACGCCTTAATTGACGTTTACGTAAACGTCAATTATGAACCATTTGACCCGGGCGCAGCAAGCCTCCGGCAATTGTTGATACCGCTGAGATGGTTGAAATGGTTGAAAACAGTTGAACCAGCCAGGCGCAGAAACAGGGATTCAAGCGTGGCTGTTTTTGGTTTTGGTGTTGTCTTTGGCTTTGGCCGCCTTGTCGAGCAGCGCCTTGGCCTCTTTCTCGTGGGTGCGGATCTCGTCCAGATTGGCCTGCAGGTCGAGCATTTGCGCTTCCAGCTTCTTGCGGTGCTCGGTCAGCACGGCCAGGAATTTTTTCAGTTGCGGGGCGGTGTCGCGCGGGCTGTCGTAGGAATCGATGATTTCCTTGGCCTCCACCAGCGACAGCCCCAGCCGCTTGGCGCGCAAGGTGAGCTTGAGCCGGGTGCGGTCCCGCGCCGTGTACACGCGGTTGCGCCCGCCCGGCCCGATGCGCTGGGGCTGCAGCAGGCCCATGTCTTCGTAAAACCGCATGGCGCGGGTGGTCAGGTCAAACTCTTTGGCAAGGTCGCTGATGGTGTAAGTCGTGGCCATGATGAATTGGGTGGGTACTGAACAGGGATCAACAGGACAAAAGCCGGCAAAAAGCAGGGAAGCAGGGAAGCAGGGCGGCACAGGCACAGCGCGCGGCCGGCGTCGTCACTACAATGATTCAACATGACGTTTACGTAAACGTCAAATATAGCGCGAATATTACATGAACCACCTTGAACAGCAGCTCGAGTACCCGTTTGCCGACACCCTGCCCGAGGCCGGCACGGCGCTCGAGGTCGCACCAGGCGTCAAGTGGATACGCATGGCGCTGCCGTTCGCGCTGGACCACATCAACCTGTGGCTGCTGCGCGATGAGCTCGATGATCCGCACAACGCCGGCGCAACAATCCAGGGCTGGAGTGTGGTGGACTGCTGCATCAGCAGGGAGGAGTCCAGAGCGCAGTGGGAAAGCATTTTTTCGACCCAGCTGGAGGGCCTGCCGATCCTGCGTGTCATCGTGACCCACATGCACCCGGACCACATGGGCCTGGCGCACTGGCTGTGCCGGCACTGGACGACGGCAAGCCATGTTTGCCGCCTGTGGATGAGCGCCACCGACTACCATAGCGCCCGCCTCGGCGCTCAGAGCACCACCGGCTTTGGCGGAGACAGCGCCGCCCTCTTTTTCGCCTCCCACGGCCTGACCGATCCGGAATCCGTCGAGAAAATCAGGGGCCGGACCGGCTACTACGCCAGCATGGTGCCCGAGGTGCCGGACAGTTTTTGCCGCCTGGCCGACGGACAGGTGATCCGCATTGGCGGGCGGGACTGGCGGTGTATCAGCGGCTATGGCCATGCGCCGGAGCACATGGCGCTGTACTGCGCCGATGTCTCCTCGTCCACCTTGTCCGCCCCGTTCACCTCCTCCCCGAAACCGGCGCCGGTGCTGATTTCCGGCGACATGGTGCTGCCGCGCATTTCCACCAATGTGAGCGTTTACGACATGGAGCCCGAATCCAATGCGCTCAGCCAGTTTCTCGCGTCCATCGACAAATTCGCGCCGCTGGATGAGGCCACGCTCACCCTGCCTTCGCACGGCAAACCGTTCCGCGGCCTGCACACACGCATCCAGCAGCTTCATGACCACCACCGGGACCGGCTCGAAGAGGTGATGCAGGCCTGCAAGGCAAGCCCCTGCAGCGCTGCGGACATCCTGCCCGTCATGTTCAAACGCAAGCTGGATTTGCACCAGACGACCTTCGCGATCGGCGAGTCGATCGCGCACCTGCATTTGCTGTGGTTTGGCGGGCAGCTCAGGCGCTCGCTGGACCCTGACGGGGTTTACCGCTTCAGCGCAGCCTGACATGCCGCGGGCGGTGCTGCGGTACCGCGGTGCGTGATGTGTGGTGTTTGGTGTGTGATGCGTCGGGCTTTCAGGCGGCCATCAGGCGCTGTCCGCAGCGTGCGGCAGCGCCATGAAAAAACTGGCCCCGGCCTGGTCAGCGGTTTCAGCCCAGACCTTGCCGCCGTGCAGGGCCGCAACCCCCTTGACGATCGCCAGACCCAGGCCGTTGCCCGGGAAGTCGGCTGAAGAGTGCAGGCGCTGGAAAGCGGTGAAAAGCTTGCCGCTGTAGGCCATATCAAAGCCCGCACCATTGTCGGACACCAGCAGGACCAGTTCGCCGCGCCTGCGGCCGGGCGTCAGCCCCACCTTGATCCAGCCCTCGGCTTTTTTCGAGGTGAATTTCCAGGCGTTTTCCAGCAGGCAGGCCAAGGCCGTCGCCAGCAGCCCCTTGTCGCCGACCAGCAGCAGGCTGGCATCCATCTCGATCGCCACGTTGCGGCCCGGCTCGCGTTTGCGCAAATCGTCGACCAGTGCGCGGCAGACGGGTACAAGGTCGAACTTCTCAGGATTGCCGGAGAGCTCCGGCAGCTGGACCAGGGTTCGCAGGTCATCCACCAGCTTGGCCAGCTGACGGGTGCTGGCCTGAATGCGGTTCACATAGTGCAGCCCGGACGCATCGAGCGCCGTCGAATAGTTTTTTGCCAGCATTTTCGCGAACCCGTTGACGGCATGCAGCGGCCCCTGCAAGTCGTGGGACACCGCACGGGTGAAAGCGGCCACATCGCGCCTGGCTTTTCCCAGTTCGCTCTGGCACTTGGCCAGCTCCTGCTCCAGTTCTGCATTGACCCGCCGCAAGGCGCCATCGGCCAGGTGGCGCTGCGAGACATCCGCCAGGCTCACGAAAACAGCCTGCTGGCCGTTCCAGCTGAGCGGGCCGCATGCCAATTCCACCAGCACCTGCTGCCCATCCGCCTTTTGCTGTTGGCACAGGCGCAACTCGAGCTGGCCCTCCGCGACGCCTTTGTCCAACGCCAGCGAACCGAGCAACGCGGCGCCTTCTCCCTCGGGAAATAGCGCCTCCATGCCCAGCGCCAGGAACTTCTTGCGCTCAATGCCATAAAACTCGACGGCCGCCTGGTTGACAGCGAGGATGCGCATGGAGCTGTCGTCAAAGATCCACATCGGATTGGGATTCGCCTCAAAAATCAGCTGGTTGTAGCGCTCGCTGTCTTCCAGCACATCCAGCAACCTTTGCGTGGACGAGACATCCCTGAGGCTGACGACGTAGCCGGGGGGCTGCCTCGTGAACGCATACCGGACCCACTTGTCTTCAAACTTGTCGTGGGCAACGAAGGCGTGCCGCGCGGCAAAGGTCAGGGCCTGGCCCGTGGCGCTCTGATGCTGCTCGGTGATTTCTTCGGGCACGGCGTCCCAAAAATCGAGGCCGGACAGGGCCGGCAGCGCGCAATGCAGGAGTTCCAGCGCGCGGGAATTCGCCTCGGTGATCCGGCCCTGGTCGTCGAGCAATACCGTACCGTCGCCGGCCTGCTCCAGAGGCCCCCAGCCCAGTTCCGCCGGCGCCGCCGAACGATCCCCGTTCTGCGCACCCGGGCCGGGCATCTTGTCTGCCAGCTTCATCCCGAACAGGTTGAGGAATCGGCTCATGAGGATTGTTTGCTTCGGGCTCGCTTGCTTCAGGTTTCGGTGCAGCCTGTTAATGCCACTTGCGGTTGGCGGTCACCAGTGCCGTGACATACCCGTGCAGCCAGTCGAAATTCACCGGCTTCTGCAACCGGTGGGCATCCGGCGGCAGACCGCCCCGCTCTTCAATGGCCTCGGGCGGCAAGCCACTGATCACAATAATCTGCATGTCCGCCAGCTGCTGGTTGCGCTTGAGGGCCTTGAGCATTTCAATGCCATCGACGCCGGGCATGGACAGGTCGGTAATCAGCAAGTCCGGACGCATGCTGGCAATGTCCATCAAGGCCTCGAGTGCGGATGGCATCCAGGTGCAATCGACCGGCAGGTCCCAGTCCTCAAACTGGAGCTGGTACAGCTCCCGGGTGGCCTCGTCGTCCTCGACCAGCAGCACGCGCAAACGGTTCTTCGGGTCGGTGTCGACCTTGGTGGTTTGCGGGTTGTTTTTGGCCAGATAGGCATTGATGGACTGCAGGGCAATCCGGCGATGGCCTCCCAGGGTCTTCCAGGCGTCTATTTCTCCTTTTTCGACCAACGACTGCACCGTGGCGACCGATAGCCCGAGCAGCTTGGCAGCATAGCTGGTGCCACAGTAATCTTCACTGGAGAAGTCCGTCGCACTGATGGCATCTTCAAAGGATTTGGGTTCACGCGGCATGGTGGCCTGTTGTAACAGAGATGGGACTTGTCATTTTCAGCATTTTAATTACTTCAGCAATTTAAAACAGGCGGCGAAAACCGGGGCAACGCAAATAAAGACCGGGGCGAGGTGTGGCGTCCGGCGGGGAATGCGTGAGGAAAGCGAGAAAAGTTGGCGAGAGTGGGGTGGATCGGGCTGATCTGCTCAGACCGAAATAGCGGTCCTGGGCAGGGTAAAGAAAAAAGTGGCCCCGCCGCCGGGCTCGGATTGCGCCCACAGCCGGCCGCCGTGCCTGCCAATCACACGGCTGGCCGAGGCCAGCCCGATGCCGGTGCCGGCAAACTCCGACGCCGCATGCAAACGCTGAAAAGGGTTGAACAGTTTGTCGACATACGCCATGTCGAAACCGGCACCGTTATCCCGGACCATGAAGACCGGCAGCCCTGCTGCGTCGGGTTGCTGGCTGACGCTGATGCTCGCCTCGGCTTTACGCGAGGTGAACTTCCAGGCATTGCTCAGCAGGTTTTCCATCACCACGCCCAGGAGGCGCGAGTCGCCATGCGCCTGCAGGCCACGTTCAATATGGACCGCGACCCGGCGTTCGGGATCGCGCGCCTGCCACTCACCCAGAATCCGCCGGGACAGCGCAGAAAGGTCCACCGCTTCCATCCGCAGCTGCGCGCGCGATACCTGTGCCAGCGAAAGCAGGTCTTCAATCAATTGCCCCATCTGCGCCACGCCCGCCTGGATGCGCGACAGGTAGTGCCGGCTCTTCTCGTTGACATTGCCGGGAAGCTGCTTGGACAGCAGGCGGCTGAACCCGTCAATGGTGTTGAGCGGTGAGCGCAGGTCGTGGGAGACAGAATACGAGAAGGCCTCGAGCTCGTGGTTTGACAGGCGCAAGGCGGCCTCGATGGCCTTGATTTCGGTGATGTCCGCATCAATGCCCACCCAAAAGGCCAGTTCGCCCCGCTCGTCAAGCACCGGCGTGGCCCGGGAGGACATGGTGTGGTAGCTGCCGTCCCTGGCGCGCAGGCGGCGGATGTTCTCATACTGCGACTTGCTGGCGCTGGCCAATTGCCAGCTCGCCTTGACCTCGGGCAGGTCTTCCGGATGGATCGCAGTCAGCCATCGCGCCCCGGCCCAGTCCCTGAACCGGCCTCCCACCAGGTCAAACCAGGCCTGGTTGTAATACGTTGCGGCGCCGCCCGGGTCGGCGGTCCACACCACCTGCGGCGCCCGCTCGGCCAGGGCGCGGAACAAAGCCTCCTGCCGGGTCAGCGCGGCGGTGCGCTCCGCAACTTTTTGCTCGAGCCCCGCATTGAGCCGACCCACTTCTTCCAGCAACTGGACATTTTCTATGGCGATGGAGGCGAGCTGCGCAAGCTCCATCGCCACATATTCATCCTGCTGGGTGAACTCGCCCTCGTATTTGTCCGAGAGCTGGAGCACGCCCATGTTTTGTCCGCTCCGGGCCACCAGGGGTACCGCCAGCCAGCCGCGCATCGCGGGGTGCTTGTCGGCATGGCTGCCAAAGCCGCGCCAGCGCGGGTGCGCTTCCAGCTCGGCCTGGGTCAGCCGCATGGACCGGTTGTTCTCGCAGATGGCGGCGTAGATGCCGGTGCCGTCCGGTGGCTTCATCCGATCACGGTATGCCGCATATTTCTCGGACAGGGACAGCGCGTTGATGGCCTGCGCCCAGTCGCTGTTCATGGTCAGGCTCACCGCGGACTGGTGGGCGCCAATCACCCCCCGGGCCTGCTCGGCAACTTCCTGCATGGTGCCATCCAGCGTCTGGTGCCAAGTGATGGCCGCGGCGGCGTCGGCGGCGCGCTGCAGGGTGAACAGGTATTCCTGGGCATCCTTTTCGGCCTTCACCTGCGAGCTCACATCGAACGCAACCACCAGCCGCGCCGGTCTGCCTTCGTACTGGATCTTGCGGGAAACCGTCTCGACATGCCAGTCGGCGCCGTCCCTGGCACGGTGCACGCGGCGGTTGACGGGCTTGTGGACTCCGCTGGCGATTTCAGCCTTCAAGCGCTGGACCTCATCCTCCGAACGGATATCAAAAATCGTCATGCCCAGCAATTCTTCGCGCGTGTAACCGTAGCGCTCGGTGCACGCGCCATTGACCGCCAAAAAGGCATTGGTCTGTCCATCAACGATCCACATCGGCACCGGTGCGGCCTCGAACAGCGCGGCATAACGCTGCTCGCTGTCGATGAGCGCCTGCCGGGCCAGCTTGCGCTGGGTGATGTCCCGCTCGACCGCCACCCAATGCCTGAACCCGCCCTGGGCGTCGGCAACGGGAACAATGTCGAGGTCGAGCCAGAACGGCTCGCCGCTCTTGGTGTAATTGATCAGCTCAGCCTGGACCGGCTGCCACTTCCGTAGCGCCGCACCGATGCGATCAAGCTCGGCGAGCTGGGTCTGGGGTCCCTGCAAAATGCGCGGGGTCTTGCCCAGCACCTCTTCACGGCTGTAGCCCGTGCGGCGCACGAACGCGTCATTGACAAAGACAATGCGGGGCCCGGGCTCGTCAAAGGGCTCCGCTTCGGTGATGACCACCATGTCATTGAGGCGTGAAATGCTGGCCTCCAGCAGGCGCAGGTGCTCCCTTGACTCATGCTGCGCAGTGATGTCCTGTAAGGCGCCGGCAAGCCGCACCACCTTGCCATCCTGCATGAACGCCTGGCCCTGCGTCCGCACCCAGATGCGCCGGCCCGTCCGCGTGGTCAGGGGTGACTCCAGGTCCCAGGGCGTCCCATGGTCGATCGCCGCCTGCACCGTCGCCAGGAACACCTCCCGCGCGCCCGGGGGGTAGGCATTTTTGACATCTTCCACATTCAGCGCGGTGCCCGGCCTCAGGTCAAGCAGCCGGTACAGCTGTTCAGAGTAGGTCAGGTGCAGGCCCTCCACCACCAGTTCCCATCCACCCACCTTGGCCATTTCACCGGTGCGACGCAGCAGATCGGAACTGGCGACGAGCGCCAGCTCGGACTGTTTGCGCGCCGTGATGTCCTGCACCATGCCGGAGAAGTGGGCCGCCTGCCCTTTTTCGCCCACGTGGTACTTGCCCAACTGGTAAAACCACAGGACATTCATCGCCGGTGTCATGATGCGGTACTCGGCCACAAAATCGGAACCCCGCTGCAGGGACTGTTCACGGCTCAGCACGTAATCGGCCCTGTCGTCCGGATGAATCAGCTGCAGGAAGGTTTCGTAACGCCCGTCAAACGACTCAGGCGTGAAGCCGGTCAGCTCGTAGACCTCGTCCGACCACCAGATGCGCTGGGTCACCGGATCAAGCTCCCAGCTGCCCATGCGGCCCAGACGCTGGGAATCCAGCAGCTTGTGCTGGACCGCGCGCAGCTTGTCATAGCTGCGTGCCTGCGCCAGCTGCAACTGCTCCAGCTTTGTGATGTCAGCAAACACCATCAACGCGCCCACCTGCCCGGCGCTGCCGTGCAGGGGCCGGTAAGTGCAGCTGATCAGGCGTCCCGCAGGCACGGCGGCGTTGCGCATCAGGATGTGCTGCGGCCCACCGCTTTGCCCCTGAAGAGCCTTGTACAGCGGCAATTGGTCAAAGGCGTACAAAGTGTCGGTGCCGGGCACATACAGCCCGAGGTGCTGCGGCCATTCGGCGGACAACACCGTGGGGGCCTGCGCCAGCACATCCGCGGCAAACAGCCGCGAGGAGGCCGCTTCGTTGACCAGCAGCGGGCGGCCAGAGGCGTCTACGGCGACCAGGCCCTCCTGCATGCTGTTGATCGTCAGGTCCAGCGTGGCCCGTGCCTGCTGGCTTCGCGCCAGTTCGGCTTCAAGGTCCTGCTCGCGCTGCTGAAGCGCCTCGGCCATGACGTTGAAACCGCCGGCAATTTTGGTGAACTCACCCGCATCCTCAACCGCGGGCATCGGGATGCGTACATCCCGCCGGCCGTTCTGAAGCAAGCGGGTCGCGTCAAGAATTTCCCGGGTGGGCTTCACGATGGTGCGCCCTCCCATCATCCAGGCAATCCAGGCCCCGAGAAACGCCACCAGCGCGAGGACGGCCAACTCAATCCACAGCTGACGCTGACCGGGCCCCACGACGAGTTCACGGTTGATGCTGATCGCGACGAAAAAGGCTGTGTCTGCCAGGGGACTGCTGGGCATGAAGGCCCAGAGCCGCTGCTGACCCGCGGCGTCCACGCCTTCGCGCACGCCGGTGCTCATCGTCTTCACGGCGTCCTGCAAAACCTGGCTGGCAGCCTTTTGCCCAACCTTGATGGGGAGCTCGGGTTTGCTCGCCAGCAACACGCCATGGCGATCGTGGATGCCCACCGCGGCACCGGGCGGCACCTGAATGGCGGCAACCGACTTCGCCATCTCGGTCAAATCGACCGCAACATAGACAACGCGCAGGACCTGCCCGTCCTCGCCAAGCACCGGCAACGCAAATGTGATGCTGGGTTTTCCCGACAGGCGCCCCAGGATGTACTCGCCGGCGACAAAACTGCGGCGAGCCACTGCGGCGCGAAAATAGTCGCGATCCCCCAGGTAAGCCGGCCGGCTGTCGATTCCGTGGCAACGTGCATAACCGTCAACGCCAATGATGCCCAGGTTGGCGTAGATGGAGAACTTCTCCCGCAAGGTTTTGAAATACCGTTGGCAGTCCAGTGATTTCTCGCTGGTCAGGCCGGGCATGCTGGCAATCGAAATCAGGATCTGGTGCGCAGATTCGGCTACCCGGGCCTGGTTGGCAGCGACCAGTGAAACGGCAAACTGCAGGTTGGCGGTGGCGCGTTTGATGGCCGCATCCGAGTCGACCCAAGCCTTGAAAATGGACAGGCCAAACAGCGGGACAATCGCCGCAACCACCAGCATAACCAGGCGCGTCCGCAGCGTCATCCGACCCATCATCGCATCAGCCTTTCAAATGGCGACTGCCGTGCAGGAATTGGCACGCCGGCCAACGCAGGCACAGCCCGCATCAAGCGGTGGAGCCTGAATGTGGGATGACGCGCGGACCGTCATCCCGTCGCGGTTGACTCATTGACGTTCAGCCAATAGGCCTGCAGGCAATTGAGTTTTTCGGTGAAGTCCCCAAAGTCGACCGGTTTGCGCACAAAACCGTTGGCCCCACTCTGGTAGCAGGCCACGATGTCAGACTGTTCGCTGGACGACGTCAGCATCACCACCGGCACCAGGGCCGTCAGGGGATTGCTGCGGACACTGCGCAGCACGTCCAGTCCGGACAGCTTGGGCAGCTTCATGTCCAGCAGGATCAGCGAAGGCTGCTTTTGGGTGTCACGGCCGGCATGGCTGCCCTGCCCAAACAGGTAATCCAGCGCCTGGGCGCCATCGCGCGCGACCGCAATCTCGGCGGACACGCCCTGCTCTTCCAGCGTCAGTACAGTCAGCTCAAGGTGGTCGGGATTGTCTTCAACGACCAGTATCAGCTTGTGGTTCATGAGTTTTCCCGATTACGACTATCAACTTCCCTGTGATTTTATGGTTTTAGTCAGATTAAGGGGTTAAACTCCATTGTTACGATTCCTTACTTTCGTGACTTACCTCATGGAAGCACCAAATTTTTGCCGCGGACCAGCACACTCCGGGCCCTGAGTCACCAGCGGGGAATGGCTTCATCCTTCAATTGCCCGCGCAACTCAGCATAATCGGGTACGACCGCCCGCACAGTGTCCCAGAAACGCGGGCTGTGATCCATCACCCGCAAGTGGCTCAACTCGTGAACCACCACGTAGTCAATCACCGACTGCTTGAAATGAATCAGCCGCCAGTTCAGGCGGATGGAGCCATCAGCGCTGGCGCTGCCCCAACGCGTGCCGGCACTGCTCAGGCTCAGCTTGCGCCACTGTACCCCCAGATGCGGGGCAAAATGATTCAGCCGCTCGGTGAAAATGCGCTTGGCCTGGCGCATCAGCCAGGCCTGCACGGTATCGCGGATCTGCTCGGGCGTGGCGCTGTTGGGCAGGCCCACATGCAGGCTCAGCTGTGCCACGCCGGGCCGCATGTCGTTATGCGGCTCATTGTCAGCGTGCAGCAAAACCTCGGCGGCGCGGGTCTTGAGCTCGGCGCCCACGCCGCCAAACGCATGGCGCGAATCGATCGCCACCATGACCGGCTCACCCAGAAAAGGAAGGGTGACGCCGTCTTTCCAGTCGATGCGCGCAGACTCGAGCCGGTGATGGCGCTCGCGGCTTTCCTGCAGCTTCTTGAGGATCCAGCCCGACTTCTCCAGCACGGCCTTGTCAATTTCATACAGCGGCACCCATTTGGGCGCACTGACCGCGAGTCCGTCGGTGCCCACAGAAAACCCGATGGTGCGGCGTTTACCCCGTCTGAATTCATAAGCCACCAACACGCCATCGAGCAGGGCCTCGCGCTTGGCGCGTGGATGGCGAAAAGTGGCCGGCCCCAGCGCCTGCTGCAGGGTCTGAGGGGGAAGATCATCCGTGGACGGGCTGGCGCTTGCTATTTTTTCAATAGCAGAATGCGCGTTACTTTCGGGGACTTGCGGCGGTATGTCGTTTGAAGCCGGCGCGGCTTCAGGACCTGCGGCGTTCGCAGGAGGTGCCGGCTCCCGCTCAAAGAGGTCGAGAGTGAGCTGTACAAGCCTTTGCATCATGGCAGTTTAGCGGGCGCGGCGGCCGGGCACCAGACCGATCTCGGCTTGTAAGCCACTTGTCCGCCTGAATGGCTCAGGCAGAGGGCGCGTTTGGCACCGCGTCACTGACGGTGGTGTAAGCCTCCGGGTCGAGCCGGTGCATCTCGGCTTCAATCCACCGCTCCACTTCCCGCATCAGCTCATCGGGTTTTCGGCCGGTGCTGTCAATCGGCTTGCCAATCGAGATGTCCACCACGCCCGGCCTTTTGATGAAGGCCTTGCGCGGCCAGCACTTGGCCGACGTCACGGCAATCGGAATCACCGGCGCGCCGGTTTCAATGGCCAGCCGTGTGCCGCCGGATTTGTAAACCCCTTTTTGCCCGCGTGGAATCCGCGTTCCCTCGGGAAACATGATCACCCAGGTCCCCTGGCTCATCAGCCGCTTGCCCTGCGCGACGACCTTGTTGAAGGCCTGCGCCCGCTGGCTGCGGTCGATATGGATCATGTCCATGCGCGCCATGGCCCAGCCAAAAAATGGCACGTAGAGCAACTCTTTCTTGAACACGTAGGCCAGCGGATGCGGCATCAGCGTTGGCATGCACAGGGTCTCCCAGGTGCTCTGGTGCTTGAGCAGCAGCACTGCGGCGCTGGTCTGTCCCGTGGGCAGGTTTTCCATGCCGGTCACCCGGTTTTTGATGCCCAGGATGACCGTGCCGCCGCTGACCGCCACGCGCAGCCAGCCCGCGCACATCCAGTACATGGTGGTGCTGCTGACAAACAGCGAGGCGATGATCACAAAAATGGCCCACGGAATCACCGTCAGGGCCATCCACAGCATGTGCAGGATGGATCGGATCAGGGGCATGTCAGTGTTCCGGCATTCGGGATGAATTTGAAAATCTTTTGAAGTTCTGCAAGCACTTGACGCCTGCTCCACCGGGCGCAGCAAGAACAGCAAGCCATACTGTTCACAGCGACGTCGGCAAAGGCCGGGCGTTGCGCTCCAGGAGGAAGTCGGCAAACGCCGACAGGTCCTGGTGCACCACAGTGCCCGGCGGCAAGCCTTCGGGCGGCGGGCCGCCGCGGTACTGCGCCGACTTGCCGGTGAGCACCAGGTGCGGCTCGCAACCGGCCGCGGCACCCGCCAGCAGATCACGCAGGGAATCACCGGCGGTCGGCACCCCCTTGAGCGGCACGCCAAAACGCGCACCGATCTGCTCGAACAGGCCCGGCAAGGGCTTGCGGCATTGGCAAGCCTCCTCGGGGCTGTGAGGACAATAAAACACGGCGTCGACACGCCCGCCCAGGGCGGCCAGCATCTGGTTCATTTTGGCGTGCATCGCATTGAGCGAGGCCACATCAAACAAGCCCCGCCCCAGGCCCGACTGGTTGGACGCAATGACGACATGCCATCCGGCATGGTTGAGCCGGGCAATCGCCTCCAGCGCACCGGGCAGCGGCATCCACTCCTCCGGCGTCTTGACGAAGTCGTCGCTGTCGCTGTTGATGGTGCCGTCGCGGTCGAGGATGACGAGTTTCATGGTGCTTTGCATTGAAGGGTCAGCCAGCGAGGGGGCTCATGTTGCCAGCTTGGACAGGTCGGCCACGCGGTTCATGGCCTGGTGCAGCGTGGCCAGCAGGCCGAGGCGGTTGGCGCGCAGAGCCGGGTCTTCGGCATTGACCATCACGCCATCAAAGAACGCGTCGACGGGTGCTTTCAGGGCGGCCAGCCCCTGCAGGGACGCCGCGTAGTCACCGGCGGTGAAAGCCGCATCGGCTTTCGGCCCGACGGACTGCAGCGCTTCGGCCAGTGCCTGTTCCGCCGCTTCCTGCAGGAGTTCCGGCCTGATGCTGGCCTCCACCGCGCCATCGGCTTTCTTCAGGATGTTGCCGACACGCTTGTTGGCCGCGGCGAGTGCCGGCGCCTCGGGCAATGCCGCGAAGGCGCGCACGGCAGCCAGGCGTTTGGCGACATCGCCCAGGCGCTGGGGCTTGAGCGCCAGCACGGCATCGACTTCTTGCGCGCTGTAGCCCTGCTCGCGCAGGGAGCCGGCGAGGCGGTCGTAGATGAAGCTTGCAAGTTCCTGCCCCGTTGAATTAGCCACTCCAAAGTGTTTATTCAACGACTGCAGGAGATTCTCATCCGCGTCTGGTGGCATCAATTGGATGGGTACAAGCGTTCCTCCGCAGAACTGCTCTACAAACGGACGAGTCGCCACTGCAAGCAAGCGATGAAGTGAAAGCGGCAGATCCTTCTCAACCAGCATGCGAATCACGCCCAGCGCATGGCGGCGCAGCGCGAACGGGTCCTTGTCGCCCGTGGGTAGGTTGCCAATGCCAAACATGCCGACCAGGGTTTCCAGTTTGTCGGCCAACGACACGATCACGCCAACATTGCCGCGCGGCAAGTCGTCGCCCGCAAAACGCGGCTTGTAGTGGTCTTCAATCGCATCGGCCACGTCCACGGCCAGGCCATCATTGAGCGCGTAATAGCGACCCATGGTGCCTTGCAATTCCGGGAACTCGCCGACCATGTCGGTCACCAGGTCGGTCTTGGCCAATTGCGCAGCCTGATCGGCTTGTTGCACCAATGTCGCGTCGCCCAGCTTTTCGGCGATTGCCCGGGCAATGGCGCGGACCCGCTCCATACGCTCGCCCTGCGAACCCAGCTTGTTGTGATAAACCACCTTGCCCAGCCCGTCCACGCGCGAGGCCAGCGTTTTCTTGCGGTCCTGGTCGAAGAAGAATTTGGCATCGGCCAGGCGCGGGCGTACGACGCGCTCGTTGCCGCCAATCACCGCGCTCGCATCGGTGGGGCTGATGTTGCTGACCACAAGGAACTTGTGGGTCAGCTTGCCCTGCGCATCGAGCAGCGGGAAGTATTTCTGGTTGGCCTTCATCGTGAGGATCAGGCACTCCTGCGGCACGTCGAGGAATTCCTTTTCGAACTCGCAGACCAGCACGTTGGGGCGCTCGACCAGTGCGGTCACCTCATCGAGCAAGGCGTCGTCTTCAATCGCCCGGGCACCACCGCCCACCTTGGAAGCAGCAGTCGCCAGCTGGCGGGCGATCTCGGCCTTGCGTTCGGCAAAGCTGGCGATGACCGCGCCATCCATTTGCAGCGTGGCCGCGTAGCTGTCAGCGTTCTGCAGCACCACCGGGTCGACCGCAGCCTCAAACCGATGGCCGTGCGTGATGTTGCCGGCCTTCAGGCCCAACGCTTCAATGGCGACGACATCGCTGCCGTGCAGCGCGACCAGTCCGTGCGCGGGGCGCACAAACTTGACGTCGCTCCAGCCATCGGCCAGCTGATAGGTCATGACCTTGGGAATCGGCAGTTTGGCAATCGCTTCGTACAGGGCTTTCTGCAGGCCCTCCGCCAGCGTGGCGCCAGTCACGGTGCTGTTGTAGAAAAGCGCTTCCGCCTTTCCATCCGGTGCGCGTTTGAGGCCCGCCACGGCAGAGGCATCGGCGCCCAGCGCCTGCAGCTTTTTCAGCAGGGCCGGTGTGGCACTGCCCGACGCGTCGAGCCCGACGGTGACGGGCATGAGTTTTTGCGAGACCGCCTTGTCGGCGGCCTGCGCAGCGACAGCCGTCACATGCGCGGCAAGACGGCGTGGCGAGGCAAAAGACGTGAGTGCCGATTCAGCAGTCGTCAGGCCTTGCGCCTTGAGCTGCTCAAGCAGCACGCCAGCAAACGCATCCCCTAATTTCTTGAGCGCCTTGGGCGGCAGCTCCTCCACAAACAGTTCAACCAGAAGGTTTTGGGTAGTCATCGTCATCGCTCTCACGCCGCCTTCTTCGTCATCTGTTCCACCCACTCGCGGGGCGCCATCGGAAAGCCGAGCCGTTCGCGGCTTTCATAGTAGCTCTGTGCCACGGCACGCGCCAGGTTGCGGATGCGGCCGATGTAGGCGGCGCGTTCCGTCACCGAAATCGCGCCCCGGGCGTCCAGCAGGTTGAAGCTGTGCGCGGCCTTCAGCACCTGCTCGTACGCGGGCAGGGCCAGTTGCACGCCAATCAGGTGTTTGGCCTGCTTTTCATGCGCCGTAAAGGCGGTGAACAGGAAGTCAGCGTCGCTGTGCTCGAAGTTGTAGGTGGACTGCTCCACCTCGTTTTGCTTGTAGACGTCGCCATAGCTCAACTTCTCGCCCGCCGGGCCTTCGGTCCACGTCAGGTTGTAGACGTTGTCCACGCCCTGCAGGTACATGGCCAGGCGCTCCAGTCCGTAAGTGATCTCGCCGGTGATGGGCTTGCAGTCGATGCCGCCGACCTGCTGGAAGTAGGTGAACTGCGTCACTTCCATGCCGTTGAGCCAGACTTCCCAGCCCAGGCCCCAGGCGCCGAGCGTGGGGTTTTCCCAGTCGTCCTCGACAAAGCGGATGTCGTTTTTCTTCAGATCAAAACCGAGGGCTTCCAGCGAGCCGAGGTACAGCTCCAGGATGTTGGCCGGTGCGGGTTTGAGCACCACCTGGTACTGGTAGTAGTGCTGCAGGCGGTTGGGGTTCTCGCCATAGCGGCCGTCCTTCGGCCGGCGGCTCGGCTGCACGTAGGCGGCCTTCCACGGCTCGGGGCCCAGCGCTCTTAAAAAAGTAGCAGTGTGTGACGTTCCGGCGCCGACTTCCATGTCATAGGGCTGCAACAGGGCGCAGCCCTGGGCATCCCAGTAGGACTGCAGCTTCAGGATAATTTGCTGGAAAGTGAGCATAGGAGTGTTGGTGACAAAGGCGCGGCGCCTGCTTCGGCGCCGCGGGTAGCGACAACTGACGTGGCAATCGCTAAACCGTTCATTTTACGCGGCGATGACGGGCCGCCCGGGCAGCCGCCTTCTCCGGCACTCCCGGCCCCGGCGGGACTTCCCACGCAGGGGCGGGCCGGAACGCCTCCACCAGAAAATCCACCATGACCCGGACCTTGGCGCTCAGGTGACGGCGGCTGGGGTAGACGGCCAGCACGTCGATGTCAGGCATGCGGTAGCCGGGCAGCAGGGCAACCAGCCGCCCGGCCCTCAAATCGTCCCCGATCAGGAAGGCCGGCTGCCAGATGACGCCCTGCCCGGCAATCGCCGCTTCGCGCGCCGTGTCGCCGTTATTGGCATGCATGACGTAATTGACCTTGACCATGTGCGGCCGGCCCGCGTCATCCACAAAATGCCATTCGTTGGCGGTGGCCGCATAGGTATAGCCGAGGCACCGGTGCCCCACCAGGTCTGCGGGCTTTTCGGGCTGCCCGTGCGCTTTCAGGTAGGCGGGTGAGGCGCAGACGATGTTGCGGGACGTCGCCAGCTTGCGCGCCGCATGGGAGGCCGACCCGGCGCGTGAGATGCGGATGGCCAGGTCATAGCCCTCTTCCACGATATCCACCACGCGGTCGCTCAGCGCAATGTCCAGTTCCACCTCGGGATAGCTCTGCATGAAGTGCGGCCACAGCGGCGCCAGGTGCCGGATGCCAAAACTCACCGGCGCATTGATGCGCAAGCGCCCGCGCGGCTGCAGGGTGGCCGACGAGGCCAGCGCCTCGGCATCGGCGACTTCTTCCAGGATGGATTTGCTACGCTCGTACAGCGCCTCGCCGCTTTCCGTCAGAGACAGCTTGCGCGAGCTGCGATTGAGAAGCCGCGTGCTCAAGTGGGCTTCCAGCTCATTGATGTAGCGCGTGACATTGGCCGGGGAGGTGTCGAGGGCGTCGGCGGCACGCGTGAAGCTGCCCCGGCTCACGACGGAGGCGAACACCTCGAAAGCACGCAAGCGGTCCATCACACCCCCCAAACATTCATAAAAGCTGAACGATTAAACCACTTTTCAGGCCTTCCTCCAAGCGAAGGTAAATCCTACAGTTCATCCATCGGCGGGCACATCGCCCACCGACTTCCTCCACACCTCCTCCA
Organism: Polaromonas sp. P4_H1; assembly: GCF_056400945.1. NCBI lineage: Bacteria > Pseudomonadati > Pseudomonadota > Betaproteobacteria > Burkholderiales > Comamonadaceae > Polaromonas > Polaromonas sp. P4_H1. Next base: position 41,059 of record NZ_JBFUKG010000011.1, read on the forward strand.
GACCTCCTCACACAACCCAAGGAATCATCATGCGGAACTTTGACAACAAAACCGTACTCGTCACCGGCGGCAGCAGCGGCATCGGCCTGGCCACCGCGCTGCAATTTGCCCAACAGGGCGCACGCGTCATCATCACGGGCCGCGACCAGGCCGCGCTGGACCGGGCTCGTGCCGAGCTCGGCGCCAACGCAGTGGCCCTGCGCCATGACGCCGGTGATATCCACGCCGCCAAAGCCCTGGCGGCCAACCTGAAGGAGCAGGGCATCACACTGGACGCGCTGTTCGTCAACGCCGGCGTGGCGAAATTCGCGCCCCTCGAGGCCGTTGAAGAAGACCTCTGGGACCAGACCTTCAACACCAACGTCAAGGGCGCCTTCTTCACCATCCAGGCGCTGTCACCGTTGCTCAACACGGGCGCGGCCATCATCCTCAATGGCTCCATCAACGCCCACATCGGCATGCCGAACTCCAGCGTGTACGCCGCCAGCAAGGCTGCGCTGATTTCGCTGGCCAAAACGCTGTCGGGTGAACTGATCAGCCGCGGCATCCGCGTCAATGTGGTGAGCCCCGGCCCGGTGCAGACGCCGCTGTATGGCAAGCTGGGTGTGCCTGCCGACCAGCTCGATGCGCTGGCCGCCGGCATTCAGGCGCAAGTTCCGCTGAAACGCTTCGGCACGCCCGATGAAGTGGCCAGCGCCGTCGTGTACCTGTCGTCGCCGGCGGCAGCCTTCATTGTCGGCACCGAGCTGATCGTGGACGGCGGCATGAGCCAGCTCTGAGCAAGGCGAACCACAAAAAAAAAGGCGGTACCGCAAGGCCCGCCTTTTTTTACAACGGCGCGTGCCGCGTAACGAGTCAGTACTGCCAAAAAATCCGCTGCAGTTCCTTGCTGTCGAGGGTTTTGGTCATGGCCACCGCCGCCAGGATGCGCGCCTTCTGCGGGTTCAGGTCGTGCGCCACCACCCAGTCGTATTTGTCATCGGGCTGCTCGGCGTTGCGCAGCACAAAGCCATCGGGCACGCGCGAGGAGCGAATCACCTGGATGCCCCTGGCGCGCACATCCTGCAGCGCCGGCACGATGCGGTCAGCCACCGAGCCATTGCCCGTGCCGCCGTGGATCAGTGCCTTGATGCCTGACTTGCCCACGGCGTCCAGCGCGGTGCGCGAGACATTGCCGTAGCCATAGACAACTTCCACCGGCGCCAGCGTGTCGATCTCGTCGATGTTGAACTCCGACTGCAGGGTATGGCGCTTGACCGGCGCGCGGAACCAGTAGTTGTTGCCCTCCACCACCATGCCCAGCGGGCCCCACTGACTCTTGAAGGCCTCGGTCTTGATGTTGATGGTCTTGCTGACGTCGCGCCCGCTCTGGATTTCATCGTTCATGGTGACCAGCACGCCCTTGCCGGCGGCGTCCTTGCTGGCCGCCACGCTGACGGCATCAAACAGGTTCAGCGCGCCATCGGCCGACAGCGCCGTGCCGGGCCGCATGGAGCCGACCACCACGATGGGCTTGTTGGTGCGGATCACCAGGTTCAGGAAGTAAGCCGTTTCTTCCAGCGTGTCCGTGCCGTGGGTCACGACAATGCCGTCCACATCGGGCTGCTTCACCAGCGCCGAAATGCGCTTGCCGAGCTTGAGCAGGTTGTCGTTGGTAAAGCTTTCAGACGCAATTTGCGAGACCTGCTCGCCCTTGACGTTGGCCACGTTGGCCAGCTCGGGCAGGCCCGCCAGCAGCTTGTCGACGGGTACCTTGGCGGCGGCATAGGTGGCACTGTTGAGGGCGGACGCCCCGGCGCCGGCAATGGTGCCGCCCGTGGCCAGAATCACCACATTGGGCTTGGCAGCCTGCGCTGCGGCAAACGTGGCCAGCACAGCCAGCCCCATGCCCGCTACCAGCTTCTGGATGTTTAACTTGACTTGCATTTCGGTTGTTTCCTGATCATTGAATTAAGGCCAAGGCCAATGACGGCCAATTGGCAGGCAGCGCGGGCTTGTAGCCCGGGCTGTGCCACGATCTGTCCCCGGTCGCCGCGCTTCAGGGCGAAAGGTGGCTCATCGTAGCCACGGCAACCAGGCATGGCGATGCATAATCAGGCGCAGGGTATGAGCAAAACTCACACCCCCCTCCTACGCCATGAACCTCCGGCAACTTGAAGTCTTTCAGGCCGTCATGCAGGCCGGCAACATGAGCGCGGCCGCGCGCCTGATCTGCATCACGCCTTCGGCCGTCAGCAAGACCATTGCACACACCGAGCTCCAGCTCGGCTACAAGCTGTTCACGCGCGGCAAGGGCACGCTGGCCCCCACCCCTGAGGCCCGGGTGCTGTTCGACGAGTCGACCCTGATCCACCGCAAGCTCGATGAGCTCAAGCGCATTGCGCTCAATTTGCGGCAGCCTGACGATGGCCAGGTGCGGCTGGCCGCCATCCCCTCGATCAGCCATGAGTTTTTGCCGCTGGTGCTGGAAAAGCACCTGGCGCGCTATCCGCGCGTCAAGATTGAAGTGCGCACCCTGCACCAGGACCAGATGGTGCAGGCCCTGCTCACGCGCAGCGTCGACTTCGCCCTGGGCTACTACGAGCACCCGCACCCGCTGCTGACCAGCCAGATGCTGGTCAGGGGGCCGCTCTATCTGGCCGTGACGCGGGATGTCTGGCTGCGCGCGGTGCGTACGCGGCGCCTGAACCCGATGTCGTTTCTCGCCAGCATGCCGCTGATCCGGCTGGTGGGCGAAGACCCCATGTGCCAGTCGATTGACGAGCTGGCCGGCCATCTGGGGCTCACGGCGCCGGCCGGCCTGCAGGTGCACACCTCCCGGCTGGCGTTGGAACTGGTCAAGCGCGGCATGGGCTGGACGGTGGTCGACTTCCTCACGGCCAGCAACCTGGATCCGTCATCCATCAGTGCCGTGGCCCTGCATGACTTTGCACCGATTCCACTGCAGATGTACTTTGCAACCAGCACGCCACCGGGCCAGGACGCCTTGCGCATGCTGGGCATGCTGCCGGACTTGCTGCGCGGGGTGATGGCGTCCAGCCATTGAGCAGGCCGGATATCGCGTATCGCGTATCGAGAGAAGGGCTCAGCGGCGGCGCAGCACCAGCGCCAGCCCCACAATCCCCAGGCCCAGCGCCCACAGCGGCCACAAGCCATAGCGTGACACCCACCAGGCGTAAGGCGTGATGCCGCTGCGCCCCTGCACCTCGCCGACCAGCGCACCGCGCGTGTGGCGCGGCAGGGCATGGGTCACCTGACCGCGGTGGTCAATGATGACGGTGGCGCCGGTGTTGGTGGCGCGAAGCATCGGCCGGCTGAACTCCAGCGCCCGCATGCGCGAAATCTGCAGGTGCTGGTCAATCGCCACGGTGTTGCCAAACCAGGCAATGTTGCTGAGGTTGACAAACACGGTGGGCGCCAGCGCCGGATCGGTAAAGCGTGCGCCCAGCTCTTCACCAAACAGGTCTTCGTAGCAGATGTTGGGTGCCAGCCGCTGGCCCTTCCAGTCGAAGGAAGCCTGCCCCACGGCGCCACGGTTGAAGTCGCCCAGCGGGATGTTCATCATGTTGGTGAACCACCGGAACCCCGGTGGAATGAATTCCCCAAAGGGCACCAGGTGATGCTTGTCGTATCGGTAGGGCTCGGCGGGATGGGGCGATGAACCCGGTAATGAGCCCGGTAATGAAGCCGGTGATGCGCCCGCTGATGCAGCCGGCTTGAGTCCCACCACCGAGTTGGCGTAACCCGTCTGGAGATTGCCCAGCGGGATGCCGATCAGCGCGGCCTGCTCACCCGTGGCAAAACGCGACTGCACGGCCCGCCAGTAGCCGTCGGGCAGCTGTTGCGGCAGCAGGGGAATGGCCGTTTCAGGCGCGACCACCAGCGCGGTTTTGGCGTCGCGCAACTGCTCGCCGTACCAGCGCAGTGACGTGACCACGCCGGTCCCCGGCTGGAATTTTTCGTTCTGGGGAATGTCGCCCTGTAAAAGGGTGACGGGCAGGAGGGCGGACTGGTCTTTGCTGTAGGCCGCATCGGTGACCGGCAGCCACGCCACCGCAACGCTTGCAAAAACAAGGCTCAGCGCCGCCAGCCAGCGGGTCTTGCGCGCGCGCAGGCACATGGCCAGCAAGGCCGCCACCAGCGCGGCCAGAAAGCTCAGGCCATGCACACCCACCCAGGCCGCCAGCGGCCTGGCCCAGCCGTCCACATGGGCGTAGCCCGCTTCCCCCCAGGGAAAACCGGTGAACAGCTTCACCCGGGCCAGCTCGGCCAGCAGCCAGAGCGCGGCAAAAACAAGCGCGCGCTGCGCCCGCTGTGCGGGAGCCAGCACCACGAACAAGGCAGCGGCGGCGGCATAGTACAGCCCCAGAAACGCCGCGAGCAGCACAATGGCCAGCACCGTGAGCGGCGCGGCCAGGCCGCCGTACACATGCATGGAGATGAACAGCCACCAGAAGGTGCCGCACAGCATGGCGGTGCCAAACAGCCCGCCCAGCCAGGCGGCGCGCGCCCAGGAGCGGCAGCCGTCCAGCTGCGCGGCCAGCAGCGTCAGCGCCAGCAGCTGCAAGCCCCACAAGGGCTCGCCTTGCGCAAAGGCGAAAGGAAACGGCCATGCCAGGCTGGCGGCATGCACGCTGCCCGCCATCAACACAATGGCGACCTGGATCCAGGACAAGCGGCTGCGCGTGGGCGTCTGGCCAAAGTGCTGCAGCAGCGCCGGCAGGGTGGGCAGCGCGGACATCATGCTTTGAATTGAACTCGGCTCCATCGGTCTCTTTCTTCTGAGGGCTCAGGCCCTGGCCACAACAGGCGACACCTTGAACCAGCGCACGGCACCGCCTTTGGTGTGCAGCACCGTGAACTGCAACCCGGCCAGCGCGTAATGTTCGCCCCGCTTGGGCACATGGCCCATCTCGTGCGCCACCAGGCCGCCAATGGTGTCAAAGTCGGTTTCGGGCAGCGTCACCTCAAACGCTTCGTTGACGCGCTCGATCGAGGTGTCGCCGCTGACCCGGTAGGTGTGGTCCGAGAGCCCGAAGATGTCGCCCTCGTCCTCGGCGATATCGAACTCGTCCTCGATCTCGCCCACGATCTGCTCCAGCACGTCTTCAATGGTGATGAGGCCGGCGACGCGGCCGAACTCGTCGATGACGATGGCCAGGTGGTTGCGGTTGCCGCGGAATTCGCGCAGCAAATCATTCAGGCCCTTGCTTTCCGGCACAAACGCAGCCGGACGCAGCAGCGCCTTGATGTTGAGTTCGGGCGCGCGCTGCAGCTTGAGCAGGTCCTTGGCCATCAGAATGCCCAGGATGTTTTCCTTCTCGCCCTCGTAGACCGGAAAGCGCGAGTGGGCGGTGTCGATCACCAGATGCAGCAGTTCGTCGAAGGGCGCGTCGATGTTGATCACATCCATGCGCGGGGCCGCCACCATCACGTCACCGGCCGTCATGTCGGCCATGCGGATCACGCCTTCAAGCATTTCGCGGCTCTGGGCGCCGATGACTTCGTTGTCCTGGGCTTCGACCAGGGTTTCGATCAACTCGTCTTTGGAGTCGGGACCGGGGTGGAGCATTTCAGCGAGCTTCTGCAGAAAGCCGCGCTTGTCTTCCGGCCTGGAAGATCGACTGGGGGGGGTGTCGGACACGAAGGGTGTTCGGTAGTTGTGAAGCTGCCAAGGATAGCGCAATTCCCCGGCGTATCGGGCCATTCCGCCCTGCCGGCGCTTTCCGGCTGCTGCACCCGCGCCGTGCGGCGGCGCCAAGGGCAACTTTCCCACAGAAAGGCTGCCACCCCGTCACTTCAAAACAGCCACCTTTTCACTTGAATTCAAAGCCTGTTCGCAGGAATATCAAGCTGCCCGATCTGGCTTGTCCGCGGGTGCGATCCAGTGGTTGGTCAAGTGGGTTTTTGCAAGAACGGGCGACAGCCCTTTCGGAGGTCTTCAGATGAAAAACCTGACCTTGCTCAAATTTGGAATTTTCCTCATGTCCTGCTCTTTGAGTGCCCACGGTCAGCTCGGCAGGGAGGAGGTCGCCGGGCTGTCTGCCGAGCAGCTCAAGACGTCCTACCTGATGTGCGACCGGCGTGCCGCCCGCGAATTTCTTGGGTTTGCAGATGCAGTGGTTTGCTCCCACGTCTCGGAGGCCCTCAAGCACAAGGTCTTTGGCGGTGATTTCGACAAACTCATCGAATGGTGGCAGGCCCACAAGCTGTCGGAGCCCTGCGCCGTCTGCCCGCCGGAAAAAACAGAAGTCCCATTGAACGAATGATGGGGGCTCGGGGAGGGGCGGGGCTCGGAGCGGAGGGGACCCAAGCGGGGTTGCCCCCGCGTGCTCTACATCGGCATGCGGTCGCGCGAATCCCGCACGCCCTGCCGGACCTCCTGAAGCACGCCCAGGAAGTCCCAGAACTGCTTGGCCTGGACCTTGAGGCGGTAGTCGGTCTGGGCGATCTGCTCTTCAACCATTTCGGTCACGCGCGAATCCAGGTCGGCCGGCGGCAGCTTGAGGTAGGCCTCGCTCTCGGAGCCATCGCGCTCAATCGTGGCGCCGGCCTTGCGGGCAATCGTGAGCATGGCGGTGTTCTCGCTCAGCGCGTGGATGAACATCATGTTGACGCCGTCATTGCGGGCATGCATCACGGCGCGGTCAAACAGGCGCGCGCCATAGCCCCGGCCCCTTGCCTGGGCCTGCACCGAAACGCCAAACTCAGCGCAGCTCTTGAGCTCCGGGTCGGTCGAAAATGCCAGGTGAGCCATGGCAATCAATTGCAGTTTGCGGTTGTAGATGCCAAAAATCTCGTCACGCTCAAAGTCGAGCCCGTCCACGTAGCGGCGAATCTGCTCGTCGTTGGCCGCATAGCCAAAGCGCAGGTAGCGGTCATGCGCACTGAGCGCCAGCAGGTGCGTGGCGATGCGCTCGCCGTGGCTCGGTCCGATGGAGCGGATGGGCACCATGACCTGCGCCGCGGGAGAAACGGCCGGCGGGCGCGCTGCGCCCTCGTCCACGGGGGGGCGAAAGAACTCCTTGCCCGCGTGGAGGGAAGCCTTCAAAAGTGCGCTCGGTGTAACCATGGCTCAAATATAAGGGTTTTCCCTAGATTTTCCAGCTAAAAGGGCTTGGAAGCCCCTCAATAGGGAGGCCCACCAAAACCCACATCAAATTCGCCTTTTCCCAATAAACACGCCGGATGTCTGCCATCAAATTAATAGCAAATCCCGCCGTCGGCCTTAAAAATGTTGCACCGCAGCAACATTTACGACCGCTAAATGTCTGCCACCTCCCCAAAACCGCCGCTCCAGGCGTCCGGGCGGCTCACCTGGCCGCCCCGCTACAGCGGCACGGCCGTCGTCGCTTTCACCCGGTCCAGCACAAAACTGGTTTTGCAGTCCTGCACGCTGGGGTGCTTGAGCAGGGTGTCCATGATAAAGCGGCTGTAGTGAGCCATGTCTTGCACCACCACACGCAGCAGGTAGTCCATCTCACCCGTCAGGGCCGCGCACTCCACCACCTCCGGCCAGGTTTGCACGCTGGCACGAAACAGGTCCATGGGGTTGCGCTTGTGGCTTTCAGTGTGTTTTTCCAGCCGGACATTGAGGTAGGCAGTCAGTCCCAAGCCAACCGACTCGGGCTTGACCAGCGCCACATAGCGGTCAATAACCCCGGCCTCCTCCAGCCGTTTCACACGCCGCAATACGGCACTGGGGGAGAGGCTCACCTGCTCGGCGAGCTGGTCGTAGGTTGCCCGCCCGTCAGCTTGCAGGCTGCGCAAAATATGCCGATCAAGCTTGTCTAGTGTTTCCATTGCCTTAATTTTGCAGGTTTATTGCGTCAATGGCAACTTACACGCCCCAGTTTGCAATAAAAAAGACAGGCGGTGCCGCTAAAGTTGGTTGTTGAAGCCAGTGAATGAAACCCGCAAACACTCGGTAGCCAATAGCCCATCAGCAATAGCCAAGCCAAGCCAATAGTCAGTCGATATTTTTACGGAGACACGCATGAACGCACCCCTATCTTTCGAAACAGGCGCGGCCTGGGACAACCCCATGGGCACCGACGGTTTCGAGTTCATTGAATACGCCGCGCCCGACCCCAAGGCCATGGGCGCGCTGTTCGAGCGCATGGGCTTCAAGCCGATCGCCAGGCATCGCCATAAAGACGTGACGCTGTACCGCCAGGGCGGCATCAACTTCATCCTCAACGCCGAGCCCGATTCGTTTGCACAGCGCTTTGCACGCCAGCATGGCCCCAGCGTGTGCGCCATTGCCTTCAGGGTGCGGGATGCCAAGGCCGCGTACGAGCGCGCGATTGCGCTGGGCGCCTGGGGCTACGCCCACACCGCCGGCCCGGGCGAGCTGAACATCCCGGCCATCAAGGGCATTGGCGACTCCATCATCTATTTCATTGACCGCTGGCGCGGCAAGAACGGCGCCCGGGAAGGCGACATCGGCAACATCGGGTTTTACGATGTCGACTTCGAGCCCCTGCCGGGCGTGAGCGGCCCCGAGGCGCTGAACCCCGCCGGCCACGGCCTGACCTACATTGACCACCTGACGCACAACGTGCACCGCGGCCGCATGGACGAATGGGCCGGGTTTTACGAGCGGATGTTCAACTTCCGCGAGATCCGCTACTTCGACATCGAAGGCCAGGTGACCGGCGTGAAAAGCAAGGCCATGACCAGTCCCTGCGGCAAGATCCGCATTCCCATCAACGAAGAAGGCAATGAGAAAGCCGGCCAGATCCAGGAGTACCTGGACCGCTACCAGGGCGAAGGCATCCAGCACATCGCCATGGGCAGCGGCAATTTGCCTGCCACCGTGGACAAGCTGCGCGCCAGCGGCGTCAAGCTGCTGGACACCGTGGACACCTACTACGAACTGATCGACAAGCGCATTCCCGGCCATGGCGAGAATGTGGCGGAACTGCAAAAGCGCAAAATCCTCGTGGACGGCAAGAAAGGCGCGCTGCTGCTGCAGATCTTCAGCGAAAACCAGCTCGGCCCGATCTTCTTTGAGTTCATCCAGCGCAAAGGCGACGAGGGCTTTGGCGAAGGCAACTTCAAGGCACTGTTCGAGAGCATCGAGCTGGACCAGATGCGCCGCGGCGTTCTTTCCGCTGCGCAAGGTGCAAAATAAAACCTCGCCACACAACCACCGGAGCCTGACCATGCCATTTCGCTTTTCCTCAACCAGCCGCCTTCGCACATTCGCCCAAAACATGGCGCTGGCCGCAGCGGCCTGCGCGCCGCTGATCGCGCCCCATGCGTCCGCGCAAACGGCGCCGCCGGCGTCCAGCCTGGATGCCGTGCAGAAGGCGGGGGTGCTGCGTATCTGCACGCCGGGCGACTACAAGCCCTTCAGCTTCCAGAAGCCGGATGGCGCCTTTGAAGGCATTGACGTGGACCTGATGGCGTCGCTGACCGCCAGCCTGGGCGTGAAGCCCGAGTGGGTCAAGACCAGCTGGTCCAACCTGATGCCCGACATGGTGGCCGGCAAATGCGACATGGCCGTCGGCGGCATCTCGGTGACGACAGAACGGCAGAAGAAAGCGTTTTTCAGCACCGCCTACATGGTCAACGGCAAGACGCCGATTGCCCGCTGCGCCGATGTCGCCAAATACCAGACGGTGGCCGACATCGACAAGCCGTCCACCCGCGTGATCTTCAACCCCGGCGGCAGCAACGAGCGCTTTGCCCGCGCCAACTTCAAGCAGGCGCAGATGCGGATGAACCCCGAGAACCTGACGATCTTTGACGAAATCCTGGCCAACCGCGCGGATGTGTTCGTCACGGAATCGGCCGAGGCGATCACCCAGCAAAGGCTCAAGCCCGGGCTGTGCGCCATCAACCCGGACAAGCCCCTGCAATACGGCGAAATGGCGTATCTGCTGCCGCGCGGCGATGTCACGTTCAAGGCCTATGTAGACCAGTGGCTGCACCTGGCCAAAGCCAGCGGCGATTACCAGCGAGTGGAAGGCCAATGGCTGAAGTAAACACCCCCAGCCCCAGCCCCAGCCCGGCGGTCTACGGCGAGTCGGCTCGGCCACCGCGGGGCGACTATGCGCGCGGCGGCCTGGTCCAGGCCGACTACACCTGCCCGCAAAACTATGCCGCCTACACCGCCGCAGACCACGACATCTACCACCGTCTGTATCAGCGGCAGTCGGCGCTCGTGCCGGGCCTGGCCTGCGATGAATTCATCGCGGCGCTGCCCTTGCTGGGAGCGAAAGAGCGGATTCCGCGTTTTGAGGAAATCAACGACCGGCTGTACAAGGCCACTCGCTGGGAAGTCGTTGCCGTGCCGGGGCTGATCCCTGAAGTGCCGTTTTTTACCTTGCTTGCCAACCGCAAGTTCCCGGTGACCGACTGGCTGCGCACGCCGGCGGAGTTTGACTACATCGTCGAGCCCGACGTGTTTCACGACCTGTTTGGCCATGTGCCGCTGCTGTTCAACCCGGTGTTTGCCGACCACATGCAGGCCTACGGCGCCGGCGGGCTGAAGGCCCATGCCCTGGGCGCCTGCGAGCAGCTGTCGCGCCTGTACTGGTACACGGTCGAGTTCGGGCTGATCCGCCAGGCGAACGGCCTGCGGGCCTATGGCGCCGGCATCTTGAGCTCGTCCGGCGAGCTGGCCTACGCCGTACAAAGCCCCGAGCCCCAGCGGATTGCGCTGAATCTGCTGCGCACCATGCGTACGCGCTATAAAATCGATAGCTACCAGCAAACCTATTTCGTGATCGACAGCTTCCAGCAGCTGTTTGACATGACGGCGCCCGATTTCACGCCGCTGTATGCCCAACTCAAGACCCTGCCCGAGCTTGCGGCCAATGCGCTTTTGCCGGAAGATGTCGTAATTCAGCGCTGAAACAACAGTGCGCCGCACTCTGGAGGCGCACTCACCCATTCAATGTTTCGTTAGAGCGGTTCCTCCTCCAAAATGAGGAGGCGAATAATTGTTACACCGCTTACGATGTCTTCCTCTCTGATTGAACTCCCCCCTTTCATGCATCGCAGTACCAAGGTGCTGCTGGTGATGGATGTGGTGGAGTCAGTCAGGCTCATGGAACAAGACGAACATGACTTTGTACAGCGGTGGCAACAACTGGTGCAGCAGGCAGAACAGCAAATTTTGCCGCTGCATGGCGGGCGCATTGTCAAAAGCCTGGGTGATGGCCTGATGCTGGAGTTTGCCAATGCGCAAAGTGGTGTCCGGGCGGCCTTCGCCCTGCAGCAGTTCAGCCAGCAAGCCAACGCCGGCCTGCGCCCTGAGCAGCAGATGCACTTGCGCATGGGAGGCCATCTGGCCAGCTTTGTAGCGGACCAGCATGATATCTATGGCACCGATGTCAACCTGACGGCGCGCTTCGCCACGCTGGCCGGCCCCGGTGAACTGGTTGTCTCGGCTGATCTGCGCGACGGCCTGACCGCGGGGCTTGACGCGGACATTGAAGACCTGGGCGAGTGCCACCTGAAGCACGTCAAGGAACCCGTCCAGGCTTACCGTGTCGGGCCAGCAGGTCATGACCCGGTGGTGCACGCCAGCGACGCGGCACCGCCAGATTTTCGACCGACTGTGGCCGTCATTCCGTTTGAAGCCCGAAGCAATGAACCGGAACACTTTGTCATTGGTGAGCTCGTGGCCGATGGCATCATTGCCCAGTTGTCGCGCAGCGCCGACCTGCGTGTCATTTCCCGCCTGTCCACCACCGCATTTCGGGGACGGGCGAATGCGATGCCGGAAGTGGAGTCCCGCCTGGCGGCCTCTTTTGTTCTGTCGGGCAGCTATGTTGCCAGCGGCGGGAAAATCCTCATCATGGCCGAGCTGGCCGATGCCCGCAAAAACCAGGTCATCTGGGCTGATCGCCTGTCGGGCGACACCCTGGATTTGCTTCAAGCCCAAAGTGAGCTGGTCAACAACATCGCATCAGCGGCGAGCCGGGCCCTGATTGATACCGAAGTCCAGCAATCACTGGCGCAACCGCTGCCGCGGCTGGACAGCGGCGCACTTCTGCTCGGGGGCATTGCCCTCATGCACCGATCCTCTCTGCACGACTTTGACCGCAGCCGGCAAGTGCTGGAAGCCTTGCTGGAGCGGCACAACCGGGCCGCTACCCCGCGTGCCTGGCTGGCCAAGTGGTACACCATGCGGGTGATCCGGGGGATGAGCGACGAACCCGGAAAAGATACTCAGCTGGCACTTGAGCAGACGCGCAGAGCCTTGGATCTTTCCCCGGACAACGCTTTGTCTCTCGCGATTGAAGGCTACGCTAGATGCCAGTTGCTGGGCGAGGCAGAGGTTGCGCGGACTTGTATCGATCGTGCGATTGAACTCAATCCGAATGAGCCGTTGGGATGGCTCTATAAAAGCGTGTGGTCTTCGATGTGGGGTGGGGCAGCCGACTCTGTCACCGAGGCCGCTCACGCCTCGCAACTGTCGCCCATTGACCCGTTGAAATACTATTTTGACATGCTGCTCGCAGCGGCATTGCTTGCGAACAACGACCATCATGGCGCTATCGCACACAGCCTACAGTCGCTGCGTGCAAACAGGCAGCACTCACCAACACTGCGCGTTTTGTTAACCGCCCAGGTCGAGCTTGGATCGATTGACGATGCGCGTGTCACGTTGGGTCGCCTGCTCGCAGAAGAACCGCACTTGACGGTTTCGGGCTACTTGGCGATGGGCAGTGGACACAGTGTTACCAGAAAGCGGTGTGCCGCAGCATTAAGGCTGCTCAGCGTACCTGAATAAAGAAGTAAACATTACAAGGAGCTAAGAATGTCTGAATTGTCTTCAATGGGTGGGGGGTTTGGTGGGGGGTTCGGTGGAGGTTTTGGAGGTGGTTTTGGTGGGGGGTTCGGCGGAGGTTTTGGGGGTGGGTTCGGCGGAGGCTTCGCCGAGGCGCCAGAATCTCCACTCGTTGCCAGCGCCTTGACGCTGAGCCGGGCAGCGCTGGTTGGGCCTTTTCAAGGAGACACCTTGCCCATCAATTTGCCAACGCCGCTGGATACACCAGAACGATTAGCAGACTGGGCTGTAGGCCCCCGCTTGCAGATTTGCGAGCTTGATCTTCTGGCAGGATTGCACTTCACAACTGATCAGGCCAAGGAAGCCGTGGCCTTGGCGTTTGTAAATCTGAATAAAAAGCCCCTCAAAAGCCAAAATTTAGTGAAGCTCGTGCGGCCCACCGCAAAAGTTTTCAAGAAGCAGTTGGAGCTTGTTGCCAACTACGCACAACTTCGCGAAGACCGCGGCGGAGAAATCCTCGCGCAGATGGGCGGTGCGCTGGATTTTTACGCCTCCATCGTCGGCCTGCAGCCGCACCGTCACAAGTACACGATCGAACTACTCGCTTTGGCAATGTCACTCGCTACTCATGTGGAGATGCGTTTCAAGCACGCCTTTGCATGCCCTCGCCCCGTTGAATTGTCGCCCCAGATTCAGCCCATGATTCCCACGCCGGGGCATGCAAGTTGGCCCAGCGGGCATGCCACCGAAGCATTCATGGCAGCGACCTTGCTGCAAGCTTTGATCCCTCAAGGCGAAAAGTACAAAGAACAACTTGAGCGACTGGCGGCTCGCGTGGCCGTTAACCGAACGGTTGCCGGCCTGCATTACCCCGTCGACAGCGCGGTGGGGCGCTTGCTCGGTACGACTTTGGGTGAGTTCATGGTGGCCCGCTGCATGGGCAGTTCAAAACTCCACCAACGCGGCTTTGACGGCCCCAAGTTTCATGATGCCAAAGGGCATGCAGTGGACTTCGACCTGCGTGTTTCCATGACAGACAACAAGAGCGGCTACTACCAACTGCTCTCGTCAGCGGGCGCGGTGGCCGCGTCGCCGCTGCTGGCCTTCATGTGGGGCAAAGCCGTTAAAGAATGGCAGCCGGTCAAGTAAGCAGATAAAAAATACAAGCGGAGCACCTGCCATGACCATGAAATGGACTGCCCTTCCGACAGGAAGTTTTACAAACATCGACTGGGCCAAGCCGGGCGCTACCACCGGCTTCGACCCTTATCTGGTGTGGGCTGAAGCGGATCAGTTCTCTGGCTATGGAAAACACAAGCCCAAGTGGTTATCCTTGGCCATTGAGCTGACACCGGGCACCAGCGTGGCCCAGTTTGAAGCGGCGGCATCACCCGCCTGGCTGCATGTGCCGCCGGTGTACACGTCACAAGCAGCCCCTGTCGGCCTGCGTTTTTGCACGGCAAAGGTAAAGCCGGCCTTTTTCAAGCATATCCAGCCCGGCGGCTCGCTGCATAAGCTCGTCAAGCGGTTTGAGTTGGGCATGACGCTTGGTAAGGATATGGACGACCCCAAGGCCGCAGGCGCGCCGGCTTACGCACCAGCCGGCCCGCGGTTGAAAGGCAAAGTTCTCGGCCTGATTGATGGCGGGCTGGCCTTTGCCAATGCCAACTTCCTGACGAAACAAAACGACAAGGGCAAGGCCCGTACGGCCTATTTCTGGCGGCAAGATCAGCGGGGCAAGGGCCCGTCGCCAGCCGCCATGGGCTACGGACACGAGCTGACGGCGGCAAATATCGACCAAGCCTTGCAACACCATACCTTCAACGGCCTGGTTGATGAAGAGGCGGTGTACCGATATTTCCAGATGGGCATGGAGCTTGAGAAGCGGGTGAGTCATGGCTCCCATGTGCTGGATCTGGCGGGTGGGCCGCGCACCCTGCAGGCGCAAGTGGCCGGGCCAGATGCCCCGCCGAGCTGGACCCTCGCCGATGACGACGCGAGCCGCGCACCCATCGTGGCGGTACAGCTGGACTGGGGTACCGTTAAAGACACGTCAGGCGGCTCGCTGAACGTTTATGTTCTTGATGCCCTGATGTACGTCCTCTCGCGGTGTGAGGCTGAAGCCAAACTGGCCGTCAACCTGAGCTGGGGCACCTTGGCCGGCCCGCATGACGGCACGTGCCTGCTGGAAGCTGCCATGGATCAGCTCATTGAACTCAAAGCCGGGCATCTGCAAATTGTGCTACCGGCAGGAAACAGCTACCAGAGCCGCACCCATGCCAATGCGACGCTATCAAAAAATGAGCGAATTGAGCTTAATTGGCGGGGACAGCCGGGTGATTCAACCCAGAATTTTCTGGAACTCTGGGTGGAACAAGGCCACGAGGGACTGGAAATCCAGGTGACACCCCCCGGACATCCGGCACTACCGCCTCTGCAGTTCGGTCAGTCCGGCCTATGGACAAACAGCGGGGGGAAACCACTGCTGGCCCTGATCTACCCGGCGAAGGTCGCGACCGGAGAGCATGGAACCTGCGCCCTGCTGGCCGTTGCACCGACGTTCAGTTTTGACGAAAGCACAGCGACCGCTCCGAGCGGTACCTGGAAAGTCGTGATCACCAACCGGGAAAAAGGCACCGCAACTTTTGATGCCTATGTAGAGCGCGATGACGACATACTTCAACTTGGCACCGGTGCCAGGCAGTCGTACTTTGAAGACAAATGGTACGACACCAGTGGCAACCCCGATTCCTTCGTCGACCATCCCGACAATCCAACGCCAATACGCCGCAGCGGAAATTTCAACAGCATTGCTACGGGCAAAAAAACCCTGACGGTGGGCGGCATTCGCCTCTCGGATGGCAGTTGGGCCCGTTATTCGCCACGCAAACCCGATCCGGACCAGGCCAGACCACAGCGTCCAGGCGTTGTCAAAGTACCGAAGACCCAAGCCGCCAGCGACGAGAATCCGGCATTAACCGGCGTTCGTGCAGCGGGCACCCGCAGTACGGCGGTGGTGCGCATGCGGGGAACCAGCGACGCGGCACCTCAAGAAACGCGTCAGACCCTCAACGCGATGTAGCCATTGAGGTCGACTACCAGCGCTGGGGCAGCTTCTTGAGCAGCGTGATGCGCTTGGTTTCCATCTCGATGTAGCCGCCCTTTTCCAGGTCCTTGAGCAGGCGGCTGACCATCTCGCGGGACGCGCCGACGCGGCTGGCGATTTCCTGATGCGTGATGGCTTCGAGCGTGACGCCGGCAGCCGTGGTGCTGGTTGTCAGGCCATCCTGCTTTTCAAGCACCGCGATGAGCCGGCCATACACGTCCAGCAACGCCATGTTGCGCGCAGCCTCGGTGGCGTCGCGCGCGCGGCGGATGACCCGCATCACCAGGCTAAGTGCAAACTCGGGCGCGCTGGCCAGGTGCTCACCCACTTCGGTGCGGTTGACGACGGCACATGTGCAAGGCTCCACGGTGATCACCGACGCCGAGCGGGGCCCGCCATCAAGCGACATTTCACCAAAATAATCACCCGCATAAATTCGGCCAAAGGTGATCTCCCGGCCGCTTTCGTCCATCGAAAACACCTTGACGCTGCCCTTGAGCACCACAAACAGGCTGTCGCCAATTTCGGCCTCATTGATCACCACAGCTTTTTTGGGATAGCTGCGCACCACGCCGCGCATGGCGAGCGCATGCAATTCGGGGGTCAAATGGGCGTACAGATCCTCGCCTGAGGCGGTAAATGAACTCATGATGAGCCGTAATCTAGCACGTTAGCGTCAAAAAGACGGACCGGAGCCTTTAAAAGCGCATGCTGGCGCCTGCAAAACCGGTCTTTTGCTGGATTCGGAAGCGCCGGAAGCGCCTCAACACGGCTCAAGCCGTCCGGCAACACCCCGAGCAAGGCGCCAACCTGCCGGCAGCAGCAGGTGGAGGGCCCCAAGTCACGTCACGATAGCCCTCAGTGCATTTGCCCCAGGGGCAGGGGCGCAATGGGCGGCAGGATGGCCACCCGGTTGACCAGCTCGCGCACGCCGCTGGAAGCGGTTTTGATGCACAGGCTGCGCACGTGGCTGCGCACGGTCGACACGGCAACCTTCATTTGAAGGGCGATTTCCGGGGTGCTCAGGCAGCGGCATAAAAAGGCCAGCACCTGCTCTTCGGTGTGCGTGAGACCATGGCTGCGGGCAAAAGAGCCGAAGACGCCCGAGTCGCAGACGCCCGGGCGCGACAAAAACAGCGCGATGCGTTCGCAGGGTGCACCCATCTGGCGATTGAGGGGGATGACGGCCAGCATGACATCCGCGCCGCTGGCCGTCAGCTTGAGCAGGCTGCGCTTGCCGTCGACCGCTTTGCCCAAGGCAACCTGGAGTGCCGTGGCATCGGTGGATGAAACGACCTTGAGTTCACCATGACTGGCGTTCAATACAAAACCACGCGCAAGCTCGCGGCGTGCCGCCTGGTTGGCGTGGAAAATCCGGCCCTGCACGTTGGTGACCAGCACACCATGGGCCAGTTCATCCATCAGCAGGGCCATCAGGTCCGGTTCATTGTCCGTGGCCGCATCCAGGCCACCAGGAGCCAGCGGCAGACTGGCATTTAAAAGGCCGTTATCCAGCATTGTTTGCATATTCCAGGCACTCCATCCTCTAAATAGATGAGCGTAGAAAGTCACCGCTGATCTGGATAGTGAATTTGCCTACCGATTTTTGTGCGAAATTACCATCCGCCATGGAAATGGTCCTGACCCCCCTGGCCCACCGCCAGCGCCGGGGCATGCGTCGCCCGCGGTTTGATTGGCATCTCACCGGCCATACAACCGGCATGGCCAAAGCTCAGGGCGACGGATCGTCCAGCATGGCCAGCGTGGCATTCATGACCGGCGGCAAAAACGCCAGTTGCACGTGGGCGGCGCCGCGCACCAGCCGGTTGTCGGCGTCGGGCAGGGTGGCGGTCGAGGCGGGAAACACGATGTTGTCGCAGTTGGAATACCAACAGGTAAAAAGCGTGTGGCGATCCTCTGGCATCTCATGGTCCAGCTGCGCCTGCCAGTCGGACAGCAAACGCATCTGGCGGCTGTTGTGCCCATGACCGAATCGCGCCAGCCAAGTGCCGCGGTGCGGTGTTCCTATGGTCACCACCTGGAACACCCGGGCCTCGGCTTTCATGTGCTTGAGCCAGGCCCTGGCGGCCAGCCCGCCCATGCTGTGGCAGACCAGCAGCGGCGGCAAGCCGGTGGCACGGGTGACCCGCTGGACGGCGTCTTCGATTTGCAGTGCGTAGTCGTCAATCGATCCGAACAGGGGCTCCAGGCTGAGGGCGACGAAGGCGTGTCCTCGGCCCTGCAGGCGTTGCAACCAGGGAGTCCACAAACCGCGGTTGCAGAAAAAACCATGCACGAACACGACACCACGCCGCCCGTGAACCACAGAGTGCGGTGCAAGCTGGTCCGGGATGGCATTGGCGCGAAAGGGCTGGCGCCAGCAGAACACCTGCGGCGCCGTGCCTGTTTCGCCCAGCCAGGCACGCAGGAGTTCTTTCCAGGTGGCTTGAGGCACCGGCACCGGATCTGCCTTGTTGATCACCCGAAGCAGCATGAATTCGATGGCAAGAAAGGCCGCATGGCCAAAGGTGATGACCAGGAACCCCGCCATGGCCAGCCAGGGCCTGCTGCTGCCGAAGTAAAGCAGCCAGCCGCAGGCCGCGGCCGCCAGGGTCAGGGTGATGAGTCTTTGTAGATATGCCAGCATGGAGCAACAAGCGCAGGCCTGCAGTATCTCAGGCCCTTACCTCAGGCCCGCAGGCCCTCAGGCCAGTGCGACATCCCGGCCGGACAGCCGTTTGGCCAGGTCCTGCGCGAGACGGTTCACCGCACCGTAAATCGACAGCTGCGGATTGGCACCGATGCTGGTGGGAAACAGGGACCCGTCATGAATCGACAGGTTGTCCAGCTGCCAATGCACGCCGTCGGGGCGCGTCACGCCCAGGCGCTCGGCGCCTGCCAGTCCGCAGCCACCCATGACGTGCGCACTCACGACCTTGGTGAGCCTGGGTTTCATTGGCAGCGCCTTCACGGCTTCGCGTGCCTGCGCCCACGAGGTGTAGGGCTGCGCCATTTCATGCAGGGGCAACACCTGCCGGGCACCGGCGGCAAACTGGATCTCCATCATGGACAGCAGCGCACGGCGGCCGCCCTCCATCACATAGTCTGTCAGCGGATAGTCCAGCACGGCGGAGTCGTCACTTCGCAGCTTGACCTTGCCGCCGGGCGACTCCTCATGAAAGCCGTCGCGCAACAGGGCCAGCAGCGTGTGGTTGTGTGGAAATGACTTGAGCAGATCATGCTGCCCCTGGCCGAAGCCTGGCACCGTTGACGCAAAAATCACCGGGTGCAGCGGCGGCGCCTCCAGCTTGTAGCCCATGGGGCCGTCCAGCGCCTGGGTGTCCAGAAAATGGTCGGAGTAGATGGCTTGCGGCGCGCCATTCCAGGCCTCCACCTTTTGCTCGAACACGCTGGAAGACATCACCACAGGATGCAAAAAAGTCCTGGCACCCAGCCGGCCGTGCGGGTCGGGCGCGCCCGAGCGCAGCAGCACCGCCGGCGAGTTGATTGCGCCGCCGGCCAGCACGTAGTGTTTTGCTTTTATTTTTATAGCTTCGCCTGATGGATTGACAGGGGCCAATGCCCCATTGGGCGCGACAGCCCGGCAAATCAGCGCGGTTACCTTGCCGTTGGCGAGCTCAAACTTCTCGGCGCGGGTTTCGGTTAGCAGCTGCGCGCCCCCGTCGAGCGCGGCGGGAATGGAGGTGACCAGCATGGACTGCTTGGCATTGGTGGGGCAGCCCAGCCCGCACGAACCGAGATTCCAGCAGTCTTTGACATTGCGTGAAATGACGGCGACGGGAATCCCGAGCGCGGCCGCACCGCGGCGCAGTAAGTCGTTGTTCTCGTTGGGCGCGACGCGCCATGGCTGGATGTTCAGTCGCTGCTCGGCCTGCGCGAAGTACGGCGCCAGGGCTGAGGCGGTGTAGCCGCTCAGGCCAAACCGGTCTTGCCAGAATTGGAGCGTAGCGGGCGGGGTGCGAAAAGAACTGGTCCAGTTGACGGTGGTGGAACCACCGACGCAGCGCCCCTGCAGGATGTTGATGGCCTTGTCTTCGGTTTTGCGGGCAGCGCTTTCCTGGTAGAGCGAAGGATACGCTTCGGACTCCTTCTGGTTGAAGTCGCTGCTGCTCTTCAAGGGCCCCTCCTCGATGATGAGCACCTGCAGCCCGGCCTTGGCCAGCAACTCGGCCGTGATGCCGGCGCCCGCGCCACTGCCAATGATGGCTACGTCGCAAACAATTTTTGCCGGGACAGGGCCCAGCGCACCACCCGAGACTTTCCAGCCGCGCTGAATGCCCTCGCGGATCGGGTCCCTCATTTGACTCATGCCGGTATTGATCCTCAGATTTTCAGGGGGCCGGGATACCCCAGCATGGACCAGTTGGCCTGATCCGAGAAGTAGGCGCCCGCCGTGATGTCGTGGAGCGCCGCATACGCCTGCTGCCGCAAGGCGAGGCTGGACAAGCGCATGTTCTGCAGCACCTGCTGGATGTCGGCGACAGTCGCCTCGGCCCACGGCTGGGCAAGGCCGGCAAATGTGCGGCGACCCGCCGCGCTGGCCAGCAATGACAGCAGTTGCGACAACTCGCTTTGCGCGTGAGGTGGTAGTGATTGCACGAGGGCATCAATCCGATGGAGCAAGCCCTTGAGCGCCATCTGGCGTGCAGCGGGATCAACCGGCAGGCTCTTGTCGAGAACAGCTTGGGCGACGGCCGCAAACACCTCCCGCCCGGCGGAACTCAATGAGCCGTCCTCGAGCCCGGGCTGCAGCAAGGCCGCAGCGCCGCCGGCCAACGTGAGCACAGCCGCCGAGGTCATGCCGAGCTTGAGAAGCGTTCGCCTTTGCATGCGGGAAGTTTCTCACGGGCTCCCGCGTTTCAATAGAGCACCATACCTAGATAAACTCCGGGTTTGTATGGACGCAACTGCAAACGATATCCGCGACGCACTGCAGGCTGTGGCCGGGATTCGGCAGTTGCACGCGGAGGATCCCTCACTGGCGCGGGCCAGCGCTGAAATCAAGCGTTTTCAGGCGCGCCGCTTTGAGGCCACTTACGTTGACCTTCTGCACAGCCCGCGCTATCAAACCGCTGCCTCCTTCTTCCTGGAGGAGCTGTACAGCGACCAGGACTACACCGAGCGTGACCAGCAGTTTGCCCGCATCGCCAACACCATCGCCAGGCTCTTTCCGCAACCTGTTGTGAATACGGCGGCTGCGCTGGCCGAGGCGCATGCATTGACGGAGAAGCTGGACGACCTGATGGCCCGGCAGTGGCTGGCTGACAAGTCGGCCCCTTCGGGCGGCAGCGAGTGCGCGCGCTACATCCGGTGCTGGCGCCGCGTGGGGGACGCGGGTGCACGGCAGAGGCAGCTCGACGTGGTGCTTCACCTGGGGCACGAATTGAACCACCTGACACGCACGCGGGGACTGCGCACGCTGCTCAAGATGATGCGCCGACCGGCAGCCGCTGCGGGGCTGAGTTCGCTGCAGCATTTTCTGGAAACCGGCTTTGATGCTTTCGCCGGCATGCGGGGAGCGGACGACTTCCTGAAATTGGTTGCCCAGCGCGAGACGGAGTGGATCCGCTCCCTGTTTGAGGACGAAACTGTCACGTGCGAGACCCAATTGAGCCATTTGCTGGCTGCCGGCGCACCGCATTAGGACAAGCCCCATGGGCCTTCGTCTGCAGGGCTTACACAATGAGCCGCAAGGAGTTTGTATGAACAGGCATTGGCTTAAAAGTTACCCCGATGGCGTCCCACACGAGATCGACCCGGAGCAGTTCCGCTCGCTCAACCAGCTGCTGGAAGATTCTTTCAGGAAAAATGCGTCGAAACCCTTTTCGGTCTGCATGGACCGCTGGATGTCTTACGGACAACTCGATGAGTTGTCATCGGCCCTGGGCGCCTGGCTGCAAAATCTGGGGCTGGAGCCGGGCGCACGGGTGGCCATCATGCTGCCCAACGTTCCCCAGTTCGCCGTAACCATGGCCGCCGTGCTGCGTGCCGGCTACACCTGCGTGAACGTGAATCCGCTGTATACCGCGCGCGAACTGGAGCACCAGCTCAAGGACTCGGGCGCCACCACGATTGTCATCCTGGAAAATTTTGCGGGGACGCTGTCCGAAGTCATTGAGCGGACACCCGTCAAAAACATCGTCATGGCCTCCATGGGTGATCTGCTCGGCTTTTGGTACGGGGCCTGGATCACCTTCGCAGTCCGCCACCTTGCCAAACTGGTACCAGCGTACAAGCTCCCGCTCGGTGACGGCCGCACCGTGACCACCTTCGGCCGGGCTGTGGCCGAGGGAGCCCGGCTCCCGCTCACGCCTGCGCAAAGCAATCTGGATTCGATCGCCTTTCTGCAATACACCGGTGGCACCACAGGCTTGTCCAAGGGGGCAATCCTCACGCACCGCAATATCGTCGCCGCCATCCTGCAGGCCGAAGCCTGGTTTACTCCGGCACTGCGGCGCATCGGCGATGTGAGCACGACGAACAACATTGCGGCACTGCCGCTGTATCACATCTTCGCGCTCACCCTGTGCCTGCTCACCATGCGCTGGGGTGCGCATTTGACACTGATACCCAATCCGCGCGATTTCGGAAAATTCATTGAAGTGCTGAAGAAACGGCCCTTTCACCTGCTGCCGGGAGTCAACACCCTGTTCAATGCCTTGCTGCAGCACCCACAGTTCAAGACCGTGGATTTTTCCAGCCTGTGCGTCTCCCAGGCGGGTGGCATGGCGGCGTCTGCGGGTACCGCCAGGCACTGGCTGCAAGTCACCGGCTGTCCCATGATCGAGGGCTGGGGCATGAGTGAGACTTGCGCCATCGGAACGAACAATCCCGTGACGAACCGGGAGTTCACCGGCACGATCGGGTTGCCGCTGCCCAGCATTGAAGTGGCCATCAAGGACGAGGACGGCAACTCCCTTGCGCCCGGCGAGTCGGGCGAGATCTGCATCAGGGGGCCGCAGGTGATGACCGGCTATTACCGCCAGCCAGACGAAAATGAGAAGGCGTTTACCCGCGACGGATTCATGCGCACGGGCGACATCGGCATCATGGATGAGCGCGGATACACCAAAATTGTGGACCGCAAGAAAGACATGATCATTGTTTCGGGATTCAATGTATTTCCGAATGAGCTGGAGAACGTGATTTCCTTGTGCCCGGGTATCGTGGAGTGCGCGGCCATTGGCATTGCTGATGAAAAGCAGGGGGAAGCCATCAAGGTGTTTGTCGTGAAGAACGACCCTACGCTGACTGAAGACGATGTGAGCGCCTATTGCAAAGAGCATTTCACGGGCTACAAACGCCCCAAGTACATCGAGTTTCGCGATGATCTACCCAAATCCAATGTCGGAAAAATCCTCAGGCGCGAACTCCGCGCAACGGCCTGACGCCGCGCCCACGGTTGCGTTCTGATGTCTAGTCAAACTTTGCCTGGCGGCATGCACGTTTTTGAGCGTGGCTGGCTTTCTTCCAACAATATTTTGTTTATGGCTGGCGAAGAAAGCCTGCTGGTGGACAGCGGCTACTGCACCCACTCGGCACAAACGCTGTCGCTGGTTGAGGCGGCACTGGGCGGCCGAAGCCTTGGCTTTCTCGTCAACACCCATTTGCACAGTGATCACTGTGGCGGCAATGCGGCCTTGCAGGCCCGTTACCCGGCCATGAAGACATTGATCCCGCCCGGGCATGCGCAGCAGGTGGCCCAATGGGACCCCGTGGCGCTGACCTATCAGCCAACCGGGCAGCTTTGCCCGCGCTTCGGATTCGACCAGACGCTTCAGCCAGGAACGCAAGCGCGGTTTGGCGCCAGTGATTGGCAAGTCCATGCGGCAACCGGGCACGACCCTCACTCACTGGTGTTTTTTGAACCTGCCGAAAGGGTGCTCATATCTGCCGACGCTCTCTGGGAGAACGGTTTTGGCGTGGTCTTTCCGGAGCTGGAGGGGGTCGATGCTTTTGCAGAGGTGGCCGCAACACTGGACATGATTGAGCGCCTGGATCCGAAAACCGTGATCCCGGGGCACGGCCGGGTTTTCGCCTACACCCCCGAGGTCCTGGCTCGCGCACGCCAGCGCCTCGACGCCTTTGTCAGCAACCCTGTCAAACACGCACACCATGCGGCAAAGGTGCTGCTCAAATTCAAACTGCTCGAGACGCAAAGGCAGTCTTTTGACGGGTTCACCCAGTGGGCCGCCAGGACGCCCTATTTCATACTGCTCAATGAACGATTTTTTGGAAGCATCCCCGTTCGTCCGTGGATAGAGCAGCTGTGCCAGGAGCTGGTCAGCGCCGGCGTGGCCCGAAGAGAAGGTGCCTATCTGCTGAATGCGTGACTCGCGATGTTGCTGAAGCGCGCCACGAGCCTGGTGCTGCTGTCTTATTCCAGGCAAGTGAAAAGTGAAATACAAAAAAGCCCACATCCAAGGATGTGGGCTTTTTATTTCAGGTTTCTTATTTCAGGTGTGCAACTGAAATCGTTGGTGCACAAAAGAAAACGCCCGGCTGATCAAAAATCAACCGGGCGTTCCTCGCTGTAAGAGCCTGACGATGTCCTACTTTCACACGGGAATCCGCACTATCATCGGCGCTAAGTCGTTTCACTGTCCTGTTCGGGATGGGAAGGAGTGGTACCAACTTGCTATGGTCATCAGGCATAACTTTTTGATCGATTGTTCAGAGAACAACCCATCGAATTCATAGAGCAAATCAGCTTTTGTTTAGTAGTTGCACATCTTTTGACAGATGCGTCTTTTGAATGCGTCAACTTGGCATAACAACTTTGAATGAATCAAAGTTATAGGGTCAAGCCGCACGAGCAATTAGTATCAGTTAGCTTAACGCATTACTGCGCTTCCACACCTGACCTATCAACGTCCTGGTCTTGAACGACTCTTCAGGGGGCTCAAGGCCCCGGCAGATCTAATCTTGAAACGAGTTTCCCGCTTAGATGCTTTCAGCGGTTATCTCTTCCGAACTTAGCTACCCGGCAATGCCACTGGCGTGACAACCGGTACACCAGAGGTTCGTCCACTCCGGTCCTCTCGTACTAGGAGCAGGCTTCCTCAAATCTGCAGCGCCCACGGAAGATAGGGACCAAACTGTCTCACGACGTTTTAAACCCAGCTCACGTACCTCTTTAAATGGCGAACAGCCATACCCTTGGGACCGGCTACAGCCCCAGGATGAGATGAGCCGACATCGAGGTGCCAAACACCGCCGTCGATATGAACTCTTGGGCGGTATCAGCCTGTTATCCCCAGAGTACCTTTTATCCGTTGAGCGATGGCCCTTCCATACAGAACCACCGGATCACTATGTCCTGCTTTCGCATCTGCTCGACTTGTCAGTCTCGCAGTTAAGCACGCTTATGCCATTGCACTATTAGCACGATGTCCGACCGTACCTAGCGTACCTTCGAACTCCTCCGTTACACTTTGGGAGGAGACCGCCCCAGTCAAACTGCCTACCATGCACTGTCCCCGATCCAGATAATGGACCTAGGTTAGAACCTCAAACACACCAGGGTGGTATTTCAACGTTGGCTCCACCCGATCTAGCGACCGGGCTTCAAAGCCTCCCACCTATCCTACACAGATCTGTTCAAAGTCCAATACAAAGCTACAGTAAAGGTTCATGGGGTCTTTCCGTCTTTCCGCGGGGAGATTGCATCATCACAAACATTTCAACTTCGCTGAGTCTCAGGAGGAGACAGTGTGGCCATCATTACGCCATTCGTGCAGGTCGGAACTTACCCGACAAGGAATTTCGCTACCTTAGGACCGTTATAGTTACGGCCGCCGTTTACTGGGACTTCAATCAAGAGCTTGCACCCCATCATTTAATCTTCCAGCACCGGGCAGGCGTCACACCCTATACGTCGACTTTCGTCTTAGCAGAGTGCTGTGTTTTTAATAAACAGTTGCAGCCACCGATTTTTTGCAGCCTCATTGGGCTCCCCAAGTAAATGGTTCACCTACTAAAGGCACACCTTCTTCCGAAGTTACGGTGTCAATTTGCCGAGTTCCTTCTCCTGAGTTCTCTCAAGCGCCTTAGAATACTCATCTCGCGCACCAGTGTCGGTTTGCGGTACGGTCGTGTGTAGCTGAAGCTTAGTGGCTTTTCCTGGAAGCAGGGTATCACTCACTTCGTCTGCAAGCAGACTCGTTATCACCCCTCATCTAAGCCCGGCGGATTTACCTACCAGGCACGACTACAGGCTTGAACCAACATATCCAACAGTTGGCTGAGTTAACCTTCTCCGTCCCCACATCGCACTACACATCGGTACAGGAATATTGACCTGTTTCCCATCAGCTACGCATCTCTGCCTCGCCTTAGGGGCCGACTCACTCTACGCCGATGAACGTTGCGTAGAAAACCTTGCGCTTACGGCGAGGGGGCTTTTCACCCCCTTTAACGCTACTCATGTCAGCATTCGCACTTCTGATACCTCCAGCAGGGTTTACACCACCACCTTCACAGGCTTACAGAACGCTCTCCTACCACTTGCAATAAATTGCAAATCCGCAGCTTCGGTAACTGGCTTAGCCCCGTTACATCTTCCGCGCAGGACGACTCGATCAGTGAGCTATTACGCTTTCTTTAAATGATGGCTGCTTCTAAGCCAACATCCTGACTGTTATAGCCTTCCCACTTCGTTTCCCACTTAGCCAATTTTAGGGACCTTAGCTGGCGGTCTGGGTTGTTTCCCTCTTGAGTCCGGACGTTAGCACCCGGTGCTCTGTCTCCCAAGCTGTACTCGTCGGTATTCGGAGTTTGCATTGGTTTGGTAAGTCGCCATGACCCCCTAGCCAAAACAGTGCTCTACCCCCGACGGTAATACTTGAGGCACTACCTAAATAGTTTTCGGAGAGAACCAGCTATTTCCAAGTTTGTTTAGCCTTTCACCCCTATCCACAGCTCATCCGCTAGTTTTGCAACACTAGTCGGTTCGGACCTCCAGTGCGTGTTACCGCACCTTCATCCTGGCCATGGATAGCTCACTTGGTTTCGGGTCTACACCCAGCGACTGATCGCCCTATTCGGACTCGATTTCTCTACGGCTACCCTATTCGGTTAACCTTGCCACTGAATGTAAGTCGCTGACCCATTATACAAAAGGTACGCAGTCACCCCTTGCGAGGCTCCTACTTTTTGTAAGCATGCGGTTTCAGGATCTATTTCACTCCCCTCCCGGGGTTCTTTTCGCCTTTCCCTCACGGTACTAGTTCACTATCGGTCAATGATGAGTATTTAGCCTTGGAGGATGGTCCCCCCATATTCAGACAGGATTTCTCGTGTCCCGCCCTACTTTTCGTTAGCTCAGTACCACAAGTCTCTTTTTGCATACGGGGCTATCACCCGCTATGGCCAGCCTTTCCAGGCTGTTCTGCTAAGAGTCTTGCTATCACTAACAGGCTTCTCCGATTTCGCTCGCCACTACTTTCGGAATCTCGGTTGATGTATTTTCCTCGAGCTACTGAGATGTTTCAGTTCACCCGGTTCGCCTCGCATACCTATGTATTCAGTATGCGATACCCCGAAGGGTGGGTTTCCCCATTCAGAAATCTCCGGATCAAAGCTAATTTGCCAGCTCCCCGAAGCTTATCGCAGGCTATCACGTCTTTCGTCGCCTATCATTGCCAAGGCATCCACCACATGCTCTTATTCACTTGACCCTATAACTTTGATTTCTCAGAAGTCATCTTCAAGGAATGATGTCTGGTCTTTCACCAGACGCGTTATGCCGTCTTCAAAAATCGATTTGACTCGAAATTGGAAGTTTCTTTTGACGCAATCAAAAAATTACTATGTCGCTAGCGGCACGGTCTGCACTAAACCTTTACGAATGTGCAGTTTCCGCTAGCAACGCTGATTTAACTCTATGAATTTTTAAAGAACAGCCAATAATTGAAATGAATCAATTAACACAAAACATCCTCAAAGAAGATGCTTTGCATTAATCAAGTACGACCAGGATAAGTTGGTGGAGGATGACGGGATCGAACCGACGACCCCCTGCTTGCAAAGCAGGTGCTCTCCCAGCTGAGCTAATCCCCCAGGATTCAAACTACTTCAAACCTGATTTGGTGGGTCTGGTTGGGCTCGAACCAACGACCCCCGCCTTATCAAGACGGTGCTCTAACCAGCTGAGCTACAGACCCTCTCGATTCAGCGTTGAATTCCGAAGGCGGCACCAATTAGATTAATAAATTAACTCTAAAACTAAATTGATAACCAATGCTGTTGTTTAAGACAACAGCCGATAAGAATGGGCGTAAGAATTTGATTGCATATTTCCAGAAAGGAGGTGATCCAGCCGCACCTTCCGATACGGCTACCTTGTTACGACTTCACCCCAGTCACGAACCCTGCCGTGGTAATCGCCCTCCTTGCGGTTAGGCTAACTACTTCTGGCAGAACCCGCTCCCATGGTGTGACGGGCGGTGTGTACAAGACCCGGGAACGTATTCACCGTGACATTCTGATCCACGATTACTAGCGATTCCGACTTCACGCAGTCGAGTTGCAGACTGCGATCCGGACTACGACTGGTTTTATGGGATTAGCTCCCCCTCGCGGGTTGGCAACCCTTTGTACCAGCCATTGTATGACGTGTGTAGCCCTACCTATAAGGGCCATGAGGACTTGACGTCATCCCCACCTTCCTCCGGTTTGTCACCGGCAGTCTCATTAGAGTGCCCAACTAAATGTAGCAACTAATGACAAGGGTTGCGCTCGTTGCGGGACTTAACCCAACATCTCACGACACGAGCTGACGACAGCCATGCAGCACCTGTGTTACGGTTCTCTTTCGAGCACTAAGCCATCTCTGGCGAATTCCGTACATGTCAAAGGTAGGTAAGGTTTTTCGCGTTGCATCGAATTAAACCACATCATCCACCGCTTGTGCGGGTCCCCGTCAATTCCTTTGAGTTTCAACCTTGCGGCCGTACTCCCCAGGCGGTCAACTTCACGCGTTAGCTTCGTTACTGAGTACTAATGCACCCAACAACCAGTTGACATCGTTTAGGGCGTGGACTACCAGGGTATCTAATCCTGTTTGCTCCCCACGCTTTCGTGCATGAGCGTCAGTACAGGTCCAGGGGATTGCCTTCGCCATCGGTGTTCCTCCGCATATCTACGCATTTCACTGCTACACGCGGAATTCCATCCCCCTCTACCGTACTCTAGCTATGCAGTCACAGATGCAATTCCCAGGTTGAGCCCGGGGATTTCACAACTGTCTTACATAACCGCCTGCGCACGCTTTACGCCCAGTAATTCCGATTAACGCTCGCACCCTACGTATTACCGCGGCTGCTGGCACGTAGTTAGCCGGTGCTTATTCTTACGGTACCGTCATTAGCCCTCTTTATTAGAAAGAGCCGTTTCGTTCCGTACAAAAGCAGTTTACAACCCGAAGGCCTTCTTCCTGCACGCGGCATTGCTGGATCAGGCTTTCGCCCATTGTCCAAAATTCCCCACTGCTGCCTCCCGTAGGAGTCTGGGCCGTGTCTCAGTCCCAGTGTGGCTGGTCGTTCTCTCAAACCAGCTACAGATCGTCGGCTTGGTGAGCTTTTACCTCACCAACAACCTAATCTGATATCAGCCGCTCCAATCGCGCGAGGTCTTGCGATCCCCCGCTTTCATCCTTAGATCGTATGCGGTATTAGCGTAAATTTCTCTACGTTATCCCCCACGACTGGGCACGTTCCGATATATTACTCACCCGTTCGCCACTCGCCACCAGGATTGCTCCCGTGCTGCCGTTCGACTTGCATGTGTAAGGCATGCCGCCAGCGTTCAATCTGAGCCAGGATCAAACTCTATAGTTTAATCACTGCAATAATTTTCAACTCCCCGCATTTGACTGCGGGAAGAAAACTCATAAAAACGGAATTGATGAGAAATCTTGACGATTTCACATTTTCTATCTCTATGAGCGTTTAAGGTCAGAAGACCTGGCTGATTAACTTTCGTTAACTTCGCCTGGCAATCGCCTTCAAACGCCCATACTTATCGGCTGTAAATTTTTAATGATCCTGACTACTTACTCGGCAACTTCGTCGCTTCGTTTTCGTCGTTTGCTGTGATCAGCTGAGCYTCAAATTATATACCGGATTTTGCAGCCGGGTCAACTTTTTTGACTCTTTTTTCTTCTTCTCTCTGCCGATATGAGCTTCTTGCGAAGCGCTTATTTATCAGCTGAGCCATAGACTATAACACTATTTTTCAGGCCCTGAAGAAGAAATCGAAACGCATTTGAGGCGGGCGTTCCATCCACTGCCGTACGCCGGCGCCCACTCATCCCGGACGGCCAGCTACCACTAGAGGGACAGGGGCAAGGAACGCATACGTTTACCGGTCAAGGTGAACAGCGCGCCGGCCAAGGCGGGCGCCAGGGACGGCACACCAGGCTCGCCCACGCCGGCCGGTGGGCGCGTGCTGGGCACCATATAGGTCTGTACCAATGGCGCCTGCGCCAGCTGCAGCATCGGGTAGTCGTGAAAGTTCTTCTGCTGCACCACGCCTTCATGAATATCGACCCGTCCGTACAGCGCTGCAGTCAGCGCGAAGACAACGGCGCCTTCCATTTGCTGCGCCACGATACCCGGATTGATCACCGTGCCGCAATCTATCGCACACACCACGCGGTGCACGCGTGGCGTCCCGCCCACCAGCGACACCTCCACCACCTGCGCCACGATGGAGCCGAACGATTCATGCAAGGCGAGGCCTCGCGCACGGCCGGCGGGCAGCGCAGCACCCCAATCAGCCTTGCCGGCGGCCAGATCCAGCACCGCGAGATGCCGGGGCGCGTGTCTTAACAAGGCACGGCGGAAGGCCAAGGGGTCCTGTTTGGCATCCCAAGCCAGCTCATCAATAAAGCTTTCCGAAAAAAAGGCGTTGTGCGAATGTCCTACCGAGCGCCAAAAGCCCACGGGTACGCCCATGCGGGTGGCCACATGGGACATTTTTTGGCTGGCGAAGCCGTAAGGCAGGTCAAACAGGCCTTCCGAAGTGGTTTTGTCAGGGGTATCTACCGGCCCGGACAACGCGGGCAGGCCACGGGCCATCCAGCGCGGCGTGATGGCGTCGCCCGCCGATTTGATGCGCAGACTGGTCACCTGGCCTTCTGCATTGACAGCGGCACGCAGCATGGCGACATGCATGGGCCGATAGAAGTCATGGGTGGTGTCTTCCTCGCGGGACCAGATCAGCTGCACCGGCCGGCCGCCGCACTCCATGGCCACGCGCACGGCCTGCGCTACAAAGTCCACCTCCAGCCGCCGCCCAAAGCCGCCGCCCAGCAAGGTGACGGTCAGCTTGACTTTCTCCACCGCAACGCCCGCCACCCGCGCCGCCGCCGCCACAGCCATCTGCGGCACCTGTGTTGGCGCCCACAGCAGCACCTTGCCATCCACCACTTGCGCCGTGCAGTTCATGGGCTCCAGCGTCGCATGCGCCAGGTACGGCGCACGGTACAGCGCTTCGATCTTGCGTACAGCGCCCGCTTCGGCAGTTTCCACGGCGCCTGTTTCATAAAAGGTAAAGCCATCCGTGCGCTCCAGGACGGTTTCCAGCTCTTTTTCGATCAGCCGGCTGTCCAGCGCGCCAGCGGGGCGCTGCTGCCAGTCGACCTGCACGGCCAGCGCGCCCTGCTGGGCATGCCACCAGGTTTTACCCACAACGGCAAACCCGGCGGTGGAGCCGGCGTAGGCGGGCAGGCGCACCAGGCGTTCCACACCGGGAAGGCCCAGCGCGACATGGGGGTTGATGGCGCCGGGCGAGCCGCCGAGCATGGGGCAGAGGCGGACAGCGGCAAACACCATGCCGGGCAGACGCACGTCCAGCCCAAAAGTGGCGCTGCCATTGACTTTGGCGGGCACGTCCTGGCGCGGGGCACTCTGGCCTATCAGTTTCCAGTCCTTGCGGCTCTTGAGTGTTACTTCGCCCGGCGGGGTGGCGGCGGCAAACCTGGCCAGCTCACCGTAATGGGCCGAGGGGCCCGAAGGATGCGAAATGACCCCGTTGCTGATGCTGAGCTCATCCACCGGCAGCTTCCAGTCCAGCGAAGCCGCCCCCAGCAGGCTGGCCCGTGCGGTGGCCGCGGCCGTCCGCAGCACCTCCCAGGCATCGGCCACGCTCGACGACCCGCCGGTCGCATTGATGCCCAGCTCGCGAGCAATCTTGCCCACCATCCATTCGCTGACCCTGATTTTGACCGGCCGGACTTTGGGCGCCCCCTCTGCAGAGTAGGTGTCCAGCTCAGTCGGATGAAAGGGCAAGCTGGCCACCAACATGGCCACATTGCCGTAAATGGTGTCGCTGCCGGCCTGCTCCAGGCTCACCCGCGCCAGGGGCACATCCAGCTCTTCAGCCACCAGCATGGCCAACGCGGTATGCACGCCCTGCCCCATTTCGCTGCGCGGCATGGCCAGCACGACGGATCCGTCGTCCCGAATCTTGATCCAGCCATTGAGCGCCACCGCGGTTGACGCCGGCATGCCGGCCACAGGCTCCGCAGGCGGGTGCAGGACAGCGCTGCCCAGCCGGGAACGGGGCGGCAACACACTCCAGCCGATGACCAGCGCCCCTGCAGCCCCCGCAGCACTCAGCAGCCAGGCGCGCCTTTTCATCGGTTGGCCTTTTTCACCGAACCATTGGGCGCCATACCCGCCGCCCGCTTGATGGCCACCCGGATGCGCTGGTAAGTACCGCAGCGGCAGATATTCGTCATGGCCGCATCTATGTCGGCATCGGTGGGTTTGGGCTTCCTGTCGAGCAAGGCCGCCGCGGCCATCAGCATGCCCGACTGGCAATACCCGCACTGGGGCACCTGCTCCGCGATCCAGGCCAGCTGCAGGGTATGGGGTTTGTCCGGCGTGCCCAGGGCTTCAATGGTTTGCACGCGTTTGCCCAGCACGGCCGACACAGGAGTCACACAGGAGCGCACGGCCTGGCCGTCCACCCGTACGGTGCAGGCCCCGCAGGCCGCCACACCGCAGCCAAACTTGGTACCGGTCATGTTCAGTACATCCCGCAGCAGCCAGAGCAGTGGCATGCCGGGGTCGGCCTCGACCTGCACAGCGCGGCCATTGAGGTCCAGCTTGATCGGTAACTCCACGCGGCGTCCTCCTGAAAGTCCATCAAGGACAGGACCACTATAACGCGACGATGCGGCGGCCAGCCCACCGCCCGCCGAAGCCCGGAAGCCCTGACAAATCGCCGTCCTTGGCCTCCGGCCGGATAATCCATGCCCTATATGGCACTGATTACCCTACTTGACGCCCAACTCGCTTTTGGGCACGTCGCATTGCTGGACCACGCAGATTTCGCTCTCGAGACCAACCAACGCATTGGCCTGATCGGCCGCAACGGCACGGGCAAGTCCTCCCTGCTCAAAATCCTGGCAGGCCTGGAGAAGCCCGACGACGGCACCCTGCAGCTGCAGCAAAATCTGCGCATTGCCTACGTGCCGCAGGAACCCAGCCTGGACCCGCACGCTACGGTATTTATCGCCGCCAGCGCGGGGCTGGCGCGGACCCGGCACGTGGTCGAGCAATACCTGGCGGCCGATGAGCACACCGATCTGGACGCCCTGCAATCCGAAATCGAGGCGCTGGACGGCTGGAACTGGGAGCAGCGCGTCGAGGAAACCCTGCACCGCCTGCACCTGGACAAGGACGCCATCGTCGGCTCGCTCTCGGGCGGCACCAAAAAACGCGTGGCGCTGGCCCAGGCGCTGGTCGCCAAACCCGACGTACTGCTACTTGACGAGCCGACCAACCACCTGGACCTGGACTCGATCGCCTGGCTGGAGGAACTGCTGGTCAATTTCAACGGCAGCATCATCACCATCACCCACGACCGGGCCTTCCTGGACCAGGTCGCCACCGCCATCGTCGAGTTGGACCGCGGCAAGCTGACCAGCTACCCCGGCAACTTCGCCCAATACCTGGTGCAAAAGGAAGAGCAGATGGCGCAGGAAGCCGTCATCAACGCCAAGGCCGACAAGCTGCTGGCGCAGGAAGAGATCTGGATCCGCAAGGGCGTGGAAGCGCGCCGCACTCGCAGCGTGGCCCGCATTGGCCGGCTGGAAGCGTTGCGCGACAACCGCGCGGCCCGGCGCGATGCCGTCGGCCGCGTCAACCTGGACGTTTCCAGCGGCGAGAAAAGCGGCAAGATCGTGGCCGAGCTCACCGATGTCTCGAAAAGCTTCGGCCACCCGGGTTCGGAAAAAATCATCGTCAACCGCTTCACCGGCACCTTGCTGCGCGGCGACAAGGTCGGCCTGCTGGGCCCCAATGGCGCGGGCAAGACCACACTGCTCAAGCTCATCCTGGGCGAGCTGCAGCCCGACGTGACCACGCCGCCCGGCAAGATCCGCCAGGGCGCCAACCTGCAGGTGGCCTACTTCGACCAGATGCGCGACAGCCTGGACCTGGACGCGACCCTGGAAGACTTCATCAGCCCGGGCAGCGAGTGGGTCGAGATCAACGGTCAGAAAAAGCACGTCAAGAGCTACCTCACCGACTTCCTGTTCTCGCCCGCGCGCGCCAACTCCCCGGTGCGCACCCTCTCGGGCGGCGAGCGCAACCGCCTGCTGCTGGCGCGCCTGTTCGCGCGGCCGGCCAACGTGCTGGTGCTGGACGAGCCCACCAACGACCTGGACATCGACACCCTGGAGCTGCTGGAAGACCTGCTGCAAAACTACGAAGGCACGGTCTTCCTGGTCAGCCATGACAGGCGCTTCCTCGACAACGTGGTCACCAGCACCATTGCCTACGAAGGCACGCCCGAGAACCCGGGCTTCTGGCGCGAATACGAAGGCGGCGTGACGGACTGGATTACCCAGTCAAAGCGGGCCGCCCAAATCAGCGGCGGTAAAACTGCGGCTACGGCCACAGCCGCGGCCTCCAGCCCGAAAAATGCCGGCAAAAGCAGCATCGAGCCAAAGAAGGACGCGGCAGCATCGCCATCAAAAAAGAAGCTGAGCTACAAGGAGCAACGTGAGCTGGAGGGCCTGCCAGCGCTGATCCAGCAACTTGAGTCGCAGCAAAAGGCTATTGAGCAGGAGCTTTATGACGGCACGCTATACACACGCGACGCCAAACGGGCGGCCGAACTCAATGCGCGCAACAGCAAGATCGAGGAAGAGTTGATGGCGGCATTGCAGCGCTGGGAAGCCTTGTCTTCCTGATTTGCTGGTCTTGCTGGTTTTGTCTTTCTGGCCTGTCCTCCTCAACGCTTCCTGCAGGAACGGACAAGCCGGGCGCCTACAGAAAGTGTAGACAGACACCGGGGCGCCGCGGGCGCACAAATCCCCCAGCCTGCGCTAAAGTGGTCTGCATCATGCCCACCACCGCAGCATCCAGCCGGGCAGGCCTTCCCTCTTTCCGGGCCTTTTCTGCAGCCCGTTTATCGCGCGGCGCACAGTGGGCCTGCGCACTGCTGTTGAGTTGCTGGATCAGCGGCTGCGCATCGCTGCCCACTGAGGTCGACAGGCCGGTCTCGCACGCCCTGGCCGCTCCTTCGGAAACCGCGCTGGGCCGGGCCGTCGAAGTCTGGGCTGCCAGGGCCGGCACCCGCAACGATTCCGGATTTGCACTGGTGGGCAGTGCCGAGCTGGCCTTCACCACCCGCATGACGCTGATCCAGTCGGCGCAAAAAACGCTGGATATCCAGTACTACGCCATCTTTGCCGACGACACCACCGAGCGCATGTTTGAGGCGCTGCGCGACGCCGCCAACCGGGGCGTGCGCATCCGTATCCTGCTGGATGACTTCAACACCTCAGGCAAGAACGCCCAGGTGTTGAAGCTGGCCTTTGAGAAAAACATCGAACTGCGGCTGTTCAACCCCTTGCCCGGCGGCCGCAGCTCACTGTTTTTCCGGATCCTGAGCAACCTCAAGGACGCGGACCGCATCCAGCGGCGCATGCACAACAAGATTTTCATTGCCGACAACGCCGTGGCCATCACCGGAGGCCGCAACTTGGGCGAAACCTATTTCGGCCAAAGTGAGAACACCAACTTTGTCGACATTGACATCCTGGCCGCCGGCCGCATGGCGCGCGACCTGTCCGGCAGCTTCGACCAGTACTGGAACAACCCGCAGGCCTACCCGGTGCAGTCGCTGATGACCGCCAGGCAAATCGAAGCCCTCAAGCCCCGGGCCGACAACACGGCAGCCATTCCCGGCACCCAACCCGCCAATCCGGACAAACCCGCCGCCGCAGCCACCGCCGCCAGCGTCCCGGCTGCCGCGACGGGCGGCGCCAACCCCACCACCACCGAGCGGGTGGTCACGTCACCGAACGGCGGCACCACCACCCTCCCGGCCTTGCCCAATTCAACCAACCTGCAACTGCTGAGCTGGACCTGGGCGCCATCGGCCATGCTGGTGGACAAACCGTCCAAGATCGCCGCCGATGCTGACAGTACCGAAGAGTCGCAAGACACGGCGGTGGATGGCCTGTTGCAACTCATGTCGCAGGCCAAAACCGACCTGCTGGTCGTCTCGCCCTATTTTGTGCCCGGGGAACGCATGATGAAACAGTTTGCCGACCTCCGGCAACGCGGCGTGCGCATCCGGGTGCTGACCAACTCGCTGGCCTCCAACGATGCACCGGCCGCGCACGTCGGTTATGCCCGCTATCGCAAGGCGCTGCTCGGCATGGGTATCGAGCTTTACGAAATGCGCGCCAACCAGGCAGGCTCCCTCAGCAGCCTCGGCTCGTCCTCGAGCTCCAATGGCAGTTCGCGGGCCAGCCTGCACGCCAAGGTGGTGGTGATGGACGACCGCCTGCTGGCAGTGGGCTCCATGAACCTGGATCTGCGCTCCAAGCTGCAGAACAGCGAGGTCGCCATCGTCATCCGTAGCCGCGCCCTGTCGCAGGAAGCTGCGCGCCTGATCGAGCCGGCGCTGGCGCGCGGCGCCTACCGGGTGGAGCTGGTGGACGGCCAACTGACCTGGCGCGCGCCGCAAGGCTCCCAGCTGAAGGATTCGACCTCCGAGCCGGATGCCAGCGTGGGCTTGAAGCTGATGCTCAAGCTGATCGGGCCGTTTGCCCCGGAGGAGATGCTTTGAAGAACCGTTGACGAACCGTTGAAGAACCGAAGCGCGCCGGTTTTTTGATGAATTCGGTTGGGGCCGGTTTTCGCTTTCGAAGTCCCAAGCCCGGCAGACTCCTAGACATGCACGACCGCCAGGACGGCTGGCTGGTTGCCGAGCACGCGGCTGCAATGACCCATGCCGGTGGTGTCTTCCAGCAGCAACGCACTGCCGGGCGCAATTTTTTGCTGCTCGCCGTCGCCCGCCTCGAACTCCATTTCCCCCGACAACACGATGATCCACATGCGCAGGGGCGAGGGGTGCAAATCTCCGACCCACCCCGCGGGCAAATGCAGGAATCCATAGCGCGACGCAGTTTCGAGGGGCGAAACGCTGAACGGCGGAGCCGGCGGCGCGAACTCGCGCGGCGACATCTCGACGTCAAGCGGCGCAAAGTGCGAGACACCGTCATCGTCGGGGTACAGGCACCGGAAATTGAGGATGGTCGACATGTTTTACCTCCTTTGCCGCTTAAAGCCTCAAACTTCGCCTGGAACTTCGTTCACTGCACCAAATAGCGTTCGATGTGGGCTTCATTCCAGTTGCTCCACCGCCTTCACCAGGCTGAATTTTCCTGCAGTTATAAACCGCCCCACGCCAGGGCGCAATCCGCCGCACGGATTACTTCATCCCATCCCGCAAGCGCGCAAACACCTTCCAGAACGCCGCGGTCGCAAAGTTGATACCGATTATTTGATGCGCGCGGTCAAACCCAGGCTGTACGAGGGATACGAACCAGAACCGCTCCAGGCCGCCATCTTGCCCTTGGGATTGATCCGGATGTTGGTCACTGCGGCGTCGTAACCGGCACCGTTGGGCGCCGGTGTGTAGGTGAAACTGGTGCCGCCGTCGTTGGAGAACGTGACGTCGTCCGTGGCGCTCGACAGCGATGTGAAGGTGTACGAGAGGTTGCTCGAAATCGTGCCGTCAGTGAATGCCACCGGACCGCCCGCAGCGCCTACGTACAGCTCCAGATTGGGTGGAATCGGATCGCTGATGGTCATCACATCAGTGTTGACCGTCCCCAGGCCGGTATTGCTGATGGTGATGGTGTAGAGCACCTGCGCACCCGGAATGTTCTTGGGGTTGGTCGTGCCGTTGACCGGGTCGCTGATCACCGAGACGGTCTTCATGTTGAGCAGACCCGGGTAGACGATCGTGTCCACGTCGCTGGCGCTGTTGGTCTGGCTGTTGGCGGTGACGGTGGCGACGTTGGTCAGGGTTCCGGTCGGGTTGCCGCTGAGCTGCGCATTGACCGTGAACACCACGGCGCTGTTCACTGGCATCGCGGGAATCGTGACGCCCGAGGCGCCTTGCATGTTGGCCACCGTCAAGGCCGTACCGGCGCTCGGGCAGGTTGCACCGCCCGAAGCCAGACAGGTCACGCTGCTGACGTTCAGGTTGCTCACCGCCGGGTCCTTGAAGACTGCGGCATTGCTGTTGGCAGTTGACAATACGATGCCGGTGGAATTGGTGATGGTGATCGTGTAGCTCGTCGCGTCACCCGGCGTGATGCTGGTGATGCCGTCGGTCTTGCTGATGGTGGGCAGCACGATCACATCAACCGAGCCCTGGGCGATCGTGGGTGCGTTGCATTTCGACTTGGTGTTGGGCACCGGGTCGTTGATCGAGGTGCAGGTGCCGCCCGACGGGCTGGACTGGTTGTCCCAGCTCACGACGAACGGGATGAACAGCTTGCCCGTGGTCGCCTGCGCCTGGCACGGCAGGCTGACGCCGGTCATGCGCAACACGGCGTTACCGGTGCCGCCCCGGATGCTCCCGTTGCCGTCGCCGCAGGTATCGCGCGTGCCGCTCCATGGCCCGGGATCCAGGTCGAGAAAGGGCGATGTTGCCAGAATCGAGGGGGTGGGCAGAATCGCCACCGAGCAAGAAGCCGCACCGCCACTGGCCGGGAGCAACTGCGGACTCTTGCCGTCGTTTGAAATGAAGATGCCTACGTCCCATCGATCAGGCGACGCGAACTGGACAGTGACATCCAGATCGAGCGTGATGTTCTGACCGCCGGTGCAGGAGGCCGGTCCACCCACCACGGTGATGGCGGTGATCTGGACGTCGTTGGCCGTGCAGCCGAGGTCCGACCCGAAACGCGATGCCGCGCATTGGGTCGCACCGAAAGCATGGGCCAGACCCGGCATGAGCAGCGCCAGCCACAAGGCCAGAAAAATCTTGATGAGGTCGTTAAGTCGCATGGGATGTCTAGGGCTTGAATGACAACTGACTCTTGTTCCGGTCGTTGAGGTTGAAGGTGTCCTGGTCAAACTTGACGCGCAGGTTCAGGTACAGGCCACGGGCCCGGTACTGCGCGCCGGTGAAGTCGGCATCGACAAAGCCGCGCTGGTTGTAGCCCACGCTCAGCCAGGCGTTGCCGGTGACCTTGACACCGACCGAAACGCCGAGATGGTAGTCGCGCGCGTCCGTCTTCCACGAGCGCAGCATGCTGGTATGCAGGCCGATGTCCCAGCGCTCGCCCAGGTCTTGCCGCGCCTCGATGCCGATCAGGTCGGTGAAGCCCTTGTAGGCGGTGTTGTCGATGCTGTCGCGCACATACTTGGCGCCGTATTGCAACGCTATTTGGGTGCGCCGGTTCGGCATCCAGTTGGCGTTGGAGTTGTTGATGAGCTTGCGTGTGAACAAACGGCCCGCCGGATCCTGCGTGGACTCTTGCACGTACTGTAGCCGGTCGAGCCAGATCCACTCGCTGTTCAACGGCCGGTGCGCGTAACTGAGGCGAGCATCGACCTTGGTGTTGTCAACGGTGCCTGTGACCCGGCTGTAGGTCAGGCCTGCGGCCATGGTGCGGCCGTTATCGAGGTTGCGCTGCGCGCCCAGCAGCAGGTTGATCTTGGTGTCGGTGTTGCTGTCGCGCCATTCGATGCGGGCGTTGCTGCTCCAGTCCCTGGTTCTGTAGGCCGCACCCGCAAACAGCGCCGTGTAGTCGCCGGTCACGAGGCCGGGCGCGGCGCTTGTCGCCGTGCCGGACATCAGGCTGGACGAAGTGCTGGCCGTGGTGCCGGAGGCCAGCGGCTGCGCGGCGTTGAACGGGTTGACCGCAACGCCGCTGAGCGTCTGCGAGCGGTCGATGCCGAAGTCGGCGGCCCATTGCTCGTCAATCTGCCACTTCTGCACCAGCCCGAGGTTGCCGTACAGCCGTCCGCCATCGGGACTGACCTGGTTACCCAGTGACGCGAGGGCCTCGGCGCCGTTCCAGGGCCGCGTGCGCAGGCCCGCGCGGGTAGTGTCGGCCTGCAGCGCCGCGCTGCGTGCCAGCTCATGCTCGGCGAAGACCGTGGTTTGCGCCGTCAGTTTGTAGTCGACACCCAGGATCATCCGGCTCGGGAAGGTGGTGCTGTCACCACGGCCACCCATGTCCAGCTCGGTGCTGGCGCGCAAATTCAGCTGCTTGTCCAGCATCTCGTAGCCCACGCTGCCGACGAGCTGGCGTGCGCTGGCGTCTTTGCCCTTGCCGTCGCTCTCGCTGGCCGCGCGCACGCCGGCGCTGGTGGTGAGCGCCTGGTGTTTCCATTGCCCGCGCGCCTCGGCCACGTCACGTCGCGCGTTGTTGACCTGGTTTTCCTGGCGGTAGGCCTCCGCCTGGATCTGCGTCGAATCGGACAGCTTGAACCGTGCGTCGGCGCCGGTCTTGCGCGTTCCGGCCTCGGAACCGGCCTGCTGACCCAGGCCGAAGCCGGCGTCTTGCTGGCGCGCGTAGGCGCGCGCGTCCAGGTTGCCATCCACATGGCTCAACTCCGCCAGATAGGCGTTGCCGCCTTCCTTGCCTGCTGCCGCGTTGCGTTGGCTCTGGGCGAGCTCGGCGCGCAACTTGATGCTGTCGCCAAAGCGCAGCGTCGTGTCGGCGGCCGTCAGCGAGGCTTCCCGGCCCACGTTGCCCTCGTGGATACGGGTCAGGCCCAGCTCGCTTTGCTCACCCACCTTCAT
This sequence comes from Polaromonas sp. P4_H1, assembly GCF_056400945.1. NCBI lineage: Bacteria > Pseudomonadati > Pseudomonadota > Betaproteobacteria > Burkholderiales > Comamonadaceae > Polaromonas > Polaromonas sp. P4_H1. The sequence continues at coordinate 82,011 of NZ_JBFUKG010000011.1, forward strand.
GGCGACGCGGCCACCGTATGTCAGCTTGGCATCGGCCTGGCTCCCGGACTCGTATTCGGCGACGATGAACACCGGGTTGAAAGCGGCGTCGCGCGGGGCAATCGGTTCGCGAAAGAATAGCGTACCCAGCGCGTGGTCGATCTGGTAGTCGAGATAGCGCGTGTAGGTTCTGGTGCTGATGATGATCTCCGGCCGCAAGCGGTCGCGCACCTCGACGCGCACCTTGTCGGAATTCACCACGATGTCACGGCTGGTCAGCCGGTACAGGCCCGAAGTGCCGTCACCCTGGATTTCGTCCTTGCGAAAGCTCTGCGCGGTCACGCTCGCGAAGGTGTTGTAGCCAAAGCGCTCGCCCTTGTACTCGGACTTGAAGCCGTTGAGCGTGCGGCTGTAGCGGCCCAGCTCGGTCACGGACAGGCCGGTGTCGTAGTCGCCGAACATCGCATAGAACTGCGCCTTCTCGATCTTCAGGTACAGCTTGCGCGCGCTGGCCGCGTCGAACTGCGGCTGGGTGGCATCGGCATACAGCGTGTAAAACAGGTTCGGGTCGACCGCCTGCTTGAGCACCGTGCTGCCGGCAGCATTTTTTTCCTTGGCACTGTCGTAGGCCATGGTCAGCAGGTACTCGCCCTTGATTTGACCCTTGGCATAAAACGCCACGCGGTCCTGGTCGAACAGCTGCTCGTCGGCGCCCGCAGCCTTCAGGCTTTCCATGTTGCCGCTCAGGCCCTTGAAGCCCCGGGTTCCCTCGGCAAAACCGACCAGCACCCATTCGCGCAGGTCGGGCTTGAGCCAGGCCCGGATCTCTTGCGTGCGGCTGCTTCCAAAGTCGAAGTTAAGCACCACCTCGCCGGCCTGCGTGGTGGGCTGCAGCGCAATCAGCGCCACGCCGTCGTCGCCGACTTGGTACCGCGCCTTGCCCCCGAGTTTGCCCGTCAGGGGCTCGCGCTGGATCGCCTCGGCCTGGTCTTGCGACAGATAGGGCGCCGCGACCTGGAACTCGCCGCCCGCGCCGCGCCGCACCGGCTGCCCCTCCTTGTCCAGCATGCGCACGGCGATCAGCGGCTGCGAGCGGCCGTCGGCGACCAGCCGTGAACGCTTGGCGTCGAACACGGCGCTGGCCGGCCCCACGGCGTAGTGGATGTTGCGGCTTTCCTGCAGCACGATCTGCCCTTGCGGGTCGCGCACCGTCACTTCCATCAGATTGGCGCCATCGCGCAGCTCCACGGCGCGCCAGCTGGACAGCGCCAGCGTGCCCGCCGGGTTCATCACCATGCCGTCGTAGCGCAAGACGCCAACCGGGGCGCCGTTGACCTTGAGTTCCACCTGGTGCCGGGGCTCGTGCTTGACCGCCACTTTCACCACGGGCAGCGCCGGTACAAAGCCGGCTTGCGGGTGCAGCCATTCGGCGCCGGGTGCGGCCGCGGCAATCCATTTGTCATCGTAGGGCAACTGTTCGACCAGTTGCTGCAGGGGAGCGGCCCGGCTGACAGTGGGCGCTGGAGCGGAAGGCTTGGGCTCGGCACCCGCGGCAGCTGGTGCCGGCAGGGCGATGGGCGCGCACTGCGCGGCTTCGGTGGCCGGCGCCTTGAGGTGCAGCGGCAACAGGCTTTGCGCCGGCTGATCGTTCGGCTGGACCTGCACGCTCACCGCGAAATCTGCGCTGGGTGCCGATTCCAGCTCAAAACTCAGCAACCGTTGCCAATTGCCGGACTGTGCGCCCAGCCGCGCCACCAGGAAGCCGTCGCCTGGCTCGGCCTGGGCGAATGGCTTTCCGTCGAGCTTGACGCTGCCGCCCACCACCTTGGCGCCATGGGGCAGCATCACGGTGGCGCTGAGGGCCTGGTTGGCGACCGGTGCCGCGAGGCGCAGACTCACAGCCTTGCCTTGCACCTGCACCTGCATCTGCTGGCTCAGGCAGCTTGCCACTTTCTTGAGCCGGAAGTCGGCGCGCCAAAGGGTGCCGCCGCGCACGTTGACGAACTGCGAGAAATTGCGGCCGCCGGTCCGGGTGTTCTGCTCGCAAGCCTGCAGTTCGAAGCCCTTGGGAAGGCTGGTTTCGTCGAGCTGCACCACATGCGTACCGGGCCGGATGTTGTCGGCATGCCAGCGGCCTTCCTGGTCGGTCACGATGTAAGTGCCGTCTTGCAGCATCACACGCACGCCCTTGAGCCCCAGCGGCATGCTTGCCGGGTCGGGTTTCGCGTCGTCCTTCTCGTTGCTGGCGTCGTTTTGGCAGGATTCGACCAGCGTCACGCGCCCCATCAGGATGGCGCGGCTGCGATTCAGGTCCTCGCGCACCAGCACGCTGGCCCGCGCGATGTTGGAGCTCGCTCCACCTATGGCCTGCGCGGTGTTTTCGGCCTGGCCCACCTGGGCACCGGCCTGTACCGCCGCGACGTAGCGCAGGCTTAAGGTGCCGTTGCCGGGCAGCGTGCCGATGCTGAACTCCAGGCCACGCCCGTCAGCGCTGATACGGGGGTCTGCCAGCACCGTTTTCTCCAGCCTGGCCGAGCCGGCCTGGTAGCGAAAGCCCACGGGCAGCCGATCGGCAATCCGCACCCCGGCCACCGATTTATTGCTGCCATTGCTAATGGTGACGGTGTAGGGCACGAATTCGCCTATGGCGACCGACGCCTTGCCTGCGCTCTTGGTAATCTGCACGCCGGCCGTGGCCAACGGGTCGAGCGGCATGTCGATTTCGAGCGCTGGGCCGGGCAGCACCGGAAAGGTTTCGCCGCGCGAGCCTGTGACAATCAGGAAAGGCCCACCGGGCAAGGCCTGCAGCGCAGGCGTTGATGCCAGGGAGGGGAAGGCATAGCCGGCAGGTGGCGCAAGCGCCAGGCGGTAGCTGCCCGGCGCGATGCGCGGAAACTGGTAACGCCCTGGCGCGAAGGAGTAAACCGCGCCGCCGCTGTCGGTGACGCTGCCGCCGCTGGTCACGGTCGAGGGAAAGCTGCTCGTGCCGTCGTCGCCCAGCACCGTGGCGGGCTGGCCCGTCGCCATGTTGATCAGCGTGATCTGTGCGCCATTGACCGGCAGGCCGGTGGACGAGTCGAACACCAGCCCGAAAGGGTCCACCAGCGCCGCCGCAGTGACGGCAATGCTGCCCGCGGACTGCCCCTTGTAAGTGGCCAACAAGCGGTGGTTGCCGCCGACGTTGAGCTGGCAGTTGCCCGACTGGGCCGCACCGGACTTCGCGGGAATGTAGCCGATGAACACACCGGTAGAAGGGCCGGTTTCGGTCAGCCGCAGCGATTCGGTGTCGACACCGTTGCTGGACACCGTGACCACGACGGTTTCGGCCACCAGTGGGTCCATGTCCTGGTCGTAGTCGGTAACGCGCACAAACACCGTGTCGCCGTTGGCATACAGACTGGCGGGGGCCAGCAACTGGCTTCCCGGAATCGCCAGCGACCGGCCGCCCGGCAGAGCGGGTGTGGGCAGCGGGTTGAACCCGGCACCCGCGTTGCACTGCGTGACCGGCACGTTCTGCGAGGTCGCAACGCCGGCAGGCAGGCCATTGGTGCTGGACACATACTGCATGAACTCGATGGTCGCGGGCGGGCGCGCGGCCGTCAGCACGGTGACCGAACCGGTCACCGTGACCGGCGTGCCTGAAATGCTGTAGATGGCGCTGGCGATGTTGGTGATCGGCGTATTGGCGGGCGTGGCGGCCAAAGCGCCGCCCATGCCGCCCATGCCGGTCAAGGCGATCACGCCTCCGACCAGCAGGCGGCGCGCCAGCGCCGCAGGCGCGCCAAGGCAACCGGTAAACCAGGCCTTTGCATGGGCACGAGGCGTACCCATGCAAAGGCCCGCTGAAGCGGACTTCAGCGAGCGCAAGGCAGCCGCTCCCGCGCGGAGGACCGCGCTGGAGGGCTGGAAGATGCCGTGAATCTGGCGCAACTTCTGCTTAGTTGATCTTGACCTGGTAGATCACCGAGACGGATTCGGTCGCCTTCAATTCACCGGCCGTATAGGTTCCCTCCACCGGCAGCACCAGTCCGAAATTGACGTTGACGACGTTGCCGCCCGTCAGGTCGACACCGTCGACGCTGCTTGTCGTGGTGTAGTACTTCGGAAAGCCCGCGCGCGTGTCGCCCGCGACGTCAACCAGGAAGCCTGAACCAGCCGCCGATGTAGCGGTTCCCGTGGCTGCACTGCAGGTCGTCGCCGGTGCGGCCGTGCCCACGCCCGTGATCAGGTTGGCGTCGAAGGTCACCAAGGCGGTCAACGTGTCGGTGATGGTGCTCAGGGTGGCCGAGGCGGCACCGATGTTGGCGATCGTGATCGTGTAACGAACAAAGCTGCCCGGTATGTTTTTCGGATTAACGTCGCCGTTAAACGGATCGCAGACCGGTGCCACCGCCTTGGTGACCGTCAGGGTGGCCGTCACGACCTTGAAGACGTCGCGCGAGGAGGACTTGGCATCACGGGCAACGTCATCCGTGCCGGCTGCGTCGGCAAACACGATGTCCACGCCCGCTGTGTTGGCGGTAGTGGTCTCGACGAGGGCAACGCCTTGGCCGGCCGCACCGCCGACAAGGGCTGTGGCGGTCAGCGAGACCACGCCGATGTCATTGTTGATCTGGCCGGACGGGATCGAGCAGATCACGTAGACCGTCTTGCTGGCATCAGCCGCCAGCTCGTCGATGAAGGTCGCCGTGTCTTCGAGCACCTGGTAGCCTGCGGTGGCGCCGCTTTCAACCTTGACCGAGCAGGCGGTGGGATCGAAGTTGTCGGTGCCGCCGAACAGTACCGTGCCATTGGCAAGGTTGGCTGTTGACAGCGAGAAATCCTGCGTGCTGTTGCCTGAGTTAAGCACGTTGAAAGTGGCAGTCGCCGTCGTCGAGCCCGGCACGACGGACACGCCGGGGCTGACGTCGGTTGTCGTGACCAGCAGGTTGATTTTGTTGTCGACCACGAAGCTGGTATTGGTGCCCGCGCCAGATGTGTTGCCCGTCGCAGACGAACCGATAGGGCTCTGGGCCGTGCCACCGACCGAATAATTCAGCGTGGCCAGGTTGGTGATGGCCTGGCCGGCCGCGGTACCTGCCGCATGGGCCGCGCCGCCGCTCATTAGGCCGGACACCGCGAGCGCGATGAGCACCCCCGGTCTGGCCAGGATGTTACGAAAGAATAAGTTCATGGTGCTTCCTTGTAAAAAGTTGAACGTTGAAAGTGGAAAGTGGAAAGTGGAAAGTGGAAAACCAAAATCTGAAATTGGGTTTGTGTTGCGATTCGGTTCTTTCTTGAAGGCGGCTTGAATCGCCGGCGCGGCGACCACACAAGGCGCGGCTTGATGCAGGGTGTTCATGGCGGGTTTTCCGTGGGCGCGCGCGGCTCAGGCGGCGCCAGGCCGTCGCAAGCCGACTGCGCGCCCCGCGGGGCAACGCAGCACACAAAGTCAGGCGTGGGGGTTGGGCTTAGTTGACGACGACGCGAAAGCCTGTCTCGCCCTGCTTGCCCGGCGCAAGTTCGCCGCGCAGGCTCCACCGGATGTGGGTGAACTCGGAAATACCGGCCGGGCGCTCTTTGCCGTCGGCGCCCTTGACCTTGACCTTGTCGGCCGCAGCCCAGGTTTTGCCGCCATCGGCCGAGTAAGTTATGTCCATGCCCTCGCCATAAGCACTGGCGGCCACCAATGTGGTGTTGGCGGGGACGGGATTGTTGATGTTGATGTTGCCGGCCGGCTTGGCGCTGATGTTTTTGAAGGTGGAGGTGTAGATCACCACCGTGCCGGGAATGGCCTTTTGCACCGGGCCGCGTTTTTTCTCGATCTTGCCGTCGGCGGCCTTGACCTCGACTTCAACCTCGGCGATGTTTTTGAACTCGATGTTGCCGCCAGCCGGGCGGGCTTGCGCGTAGGCCAATGGGCCGGCGGTAGCGGCCAGGCCGAACAGGAGGATGCTGGTTAAAGTTTTGCGCATGGTGGTTTTCCGGGATTCCAAGATTTCAGGGTTAATTGACGGTGACTTTGAATTCGATGACGCGGGCGGCTGGCACGGGGGTGTTACCGAACAGGACACCGACCGCGCCGCCGGCAAAGCTGGCGTTGTCGGCGTCGGCGCCATCGCTGCGCGCGACACCATCGACGGTGATGCTGGCGGGCACATAGGTGGTGCTGGCAGGCAGCGGGTCGGCGAAGGAAAAGTTTTCGGCGATGCCCGAACCCGTCAGGGTCAGCACCACCCGGTAGGTCAGCACTGCGCCCGGCATGACCAGGCTGCCGCCCAGCGGGTCGCGCACGGCAACGACCGTCTTGACCACCGTCAGCGATATGCCCGAGACGATGTAGCCGCCGGTGACGGTTGATTGCGCGCGGCTGCCGCCGACGACCGCGTCCACCCCGCCCTGGCCGAGTCCGGCCAGCGTAGCTCCGGGCCGGGCACCGGCCGCGCCAGGCGTCGTCGAGCTGGCACTCAGGCTGACGTTGCCGGTTGCGCCAGTGGCAAGCGCTGCGGGGATGCTGCTGAAAACGTAGACGGCTCGGCTGGCATCGGCTGCCAGCACCGGGTCGTTGATGCCGGGCAGGTACAAGATGTCGGCATTGGGGCCGCTCGGCTGGAAGCCGGGTTGCACGCCGCTTTCGAGGTAGATCGCGCCGGCAGCCGCGTTTGTCGGGTCGAACTGGTCGCCCGCGATCGCGTTGTTACGCGCCAGCCCAAACGTCTCGGCTCCATTGCCCGTATTGGTCAGCACAAAAGTCAGTGCCTTGCCCGCGTCCGGGGAGTTCACGGCCACCGGAGTGCCGTCCTGCCAGGTCAGTACCACGTTGATCACCTCGGCCACAACCACAACCGGCGCGACCGCCGTGACGGGTGTCGCCGGCCGACCGGCGATGGAGTAGGTGAGCGTGGCCGCGTTCGGGATCGGCGTGCCCGCAGGGGCGCCTGCGGCGAAGGCAACAGGCGCGGCGAAGCCAGCCACGGCAACCGTCAGGCCCGCCAGGCTTTTTCTCCAATTACCGAATCCTCGACGCAATCTCATCCATTACTCGATTCCAGTTGCCAACCTCGGGCCAAGACAGAGCACCTTTGCCTCCACCCCCAACAAGGTGTAAATATTTCTCACCAATTGACCGGTGTATGTAACTTTTTGTATCGTAACAAAAGCCAGCTACAACTGGCGAATTTAGTGATACGAATGAATCAAATAAATCGGTTCATTGCCTAAAACCACACATATTCCCTGAACATTTCTTGTATGGCGTGCTTTTTCACGAAACTTTTCCCAATAAAAACGCCTATCCCCTCAATCGTCATCACGGCAAATTTAAGTATTTAGATTTACTTTTTTCTGGGTGATTGTGTAAATTTACGTAACAACGACAGGCGCCCCGAGTCCGGGTTGCTTGTGAAAAAGGCAAGCCAGGTTTTCGCCCTGTATCTGATGCGGGCAAGCAGACGATGGCACCCAACCTTGGCCTCGGCTTTTTTTCGTGGGAGGGGATGTTTTGCGTAACCTTGCCAGGCAAAGTCAGCGAATGAAGGGTGACGGGTGACGGCGAATGATTGCTACGAATCAGATAGCTACCTGCGCCTGCAGTCACTGGGCTGGAAACCAAAGCCGCTCATAAACTCAAGGCAAATCTCAGCGCACCCCATCGCGCAAGCGCGCAAACACCTTCCAGAACGCCGCCTCCTGCGTGGTCGCAAAGTTGATGCGCATCAGGGTGCTGGGCTTGCGCACCGCATGGAACAGCGCGCCGGGGGCAATCAGGTAGCCCTCGTCGAGCATGCGCTGCGCCAGCGCGTCGGTGTCTACCCCGGTATCCACCCAGCCAAACAGGCCGGCCGGCTCGGCCGCGAAGGTGCAGCCATGCGCCAGCGCCAGCTTGACGCTGCGGGCGCGCGCCTGGTCGAGCCGGGTGCGTATGCGTTCGGCATGGCGGCGCAACTGGCCCTGGTCTATGCACCAGGCCAAGGCTTTTTCGAGCAGGGCGGGTGTGGTCAGCGTCGCCAGCAGCTTGGTGTCGAGCAGGCGCTCGACCAGGTCGGGCGGCGCGGCCATGAAGCCGACGCGCCAGCCGGGCGCGAGGATTTTGGCAAAACCACTGACATAAATCGTGCGCTGCAGGCCATCCAGGGCGCATAGCCGCGTGGCGTGCTCGGGCGCCAGGTGGCTGTAGGTGTCGTCTTCGGCGATATGAAAGTTGTGCTGATTGGCCAGCTGCAGCACACGGTGGGCGCTGCCGGGCGTGAGGCAGTAGCCGGTGGGGTTGTGGAACACGCTAACGCTGACAAACAGTTTGGGCTGGTGGATTTCGCAGTACTGCGCCATCACCTCCAGGTCGGGCCCGTCGGCGCGGCGCGGCACCGGCAGGATGCGCATGCCCAGGGCGTCGAGCCGCGCAAACTCCACGGCCCAGCCGGGTTCTTCCACCATCACGCAGTCGCCAGCGCGCAACAGGGTGCGGCTCACGATGTCCAGCGCATGGGTGGCGCCGACGGTGGTGATGATCTGCTCGGGCACGGCGTGCACATTGAGTGCGCTCAACTTTTGCGAGAGTGCGCGGCGCAGGCCGCTGTCGCCCATGGGTTCGCCGTACTGCAGCGAAAAATCCCGCAGCGCACTGACGCTGGTGACCTTGCGGACGGCCGTCGGCATGAAAGTGGTCTCCAGCCAGTCCGGTGGAAACACGCCCATGCCGGGCTGCGGCTTGTTGCTGATCTTGTGGAACATGCCGCGAATCAGTGCGGTGGCGTCCACCGGCGCCTGGCGTGTGGCCATCCAGGTGGCGGTGCTCCAGCTGTTCAGCGGGGCCGGGGTTTCGGATGCGGGTGCGGCGCCCGGCGCAGTCGCTATGTTTTTCATAGCTGATAGCACTTTGTTGGCGGGAGTCAACGCCGCATTGAGCGATGCATCGCGGACAAAAAAGCCGCGATTCTTGCGCGCCTCCACCAGCCCCTGCGCCAGCAGCTGGTCATAGGCCGCCACCACCGTGGACGCGCTCACGCCCTGCTGTTCGGCACACAGCCGCACCGATGGCAGACGCGCGCCGGGTGCCAGCAGGCGGCTGCGAATGCGCTCGGCAAAGCGTGCGCTGAGCTGTTCTGTCAGGGACTGCGAAGCGGTTTTCATCAACATGGCGTGGCCTTGATGGGTAAGTGTGCCGACACGGTTATCAATACAGTTTTGAAATTTGTACCCTTAACTGTATTGGTAGTGTGTTGGTTTCAACTATAAAGTCTGAGTCATGAATTGGCAAGAATTTATGGCTTTACTGGTACTGGCCACGGCGATGAGCTTCACGCCGGGGCCCAACACCACGCTGTCCACGGCGCTGGCGGCCAACCACGGCCTGAAGCGCGCGCTGCCTTTTGTCTGCGCCGTGCCAGTCGGCTGGGGCGTGCTGCTCAGCCTGTGTGCGCTGGGCCTGGGCGCGCTGCTGCTGGCGGTGCCACTGCTGGGCTGGGCCATCAAGGTGGTCGGCGTGGCCTATTTGCTGTGGCTGGCCTCAAAAATGGCCCGCTCTCGCCAGTTCGGCGAAGCCGATGCGGCCCGCATGAATGTCACCTTCTGGCAGGGCGCGGCGCTGCAGTTTGTCAACATCAAGGCCTGGATGCTGGCGCTGGCGATTGTCAGCGGTTGGATTGCCGGGCGCAGCGACCCCGCATTGCGCATGGCCGTGGTGCTGCCGGTGATGCTGGCCTTTGCCTTTGTCAGCAACCTGGCCTATGCGCTGGCGGGTTCCCTGCTGCGTGACTGGCTGTCGGGGCCTGAAGGCACGGCCCGCCGGCTGCTCCGGTTTAACCACGCCATGGCGCTGGTGCTCATGATCACCGCCATCTGGATGCTCTATCTATGAACCGAGATATGAACCGGGACTCCCAACTCAACAAGGGGCTCTGGCTCGGCCTGCTGGGCATCGTGATTTTCTCCGTCACGCTGCCGATGACGCGCCTGGCCACGGGCACGCCCGACGCGCCGCAAATGTCGGGCGTCTTCATCGCACTGGGCCGGGCCGTGGTGGCGGCTGGCCTGTCGGCCGTGTTCCTGCTTGCCACACGGGCGCCTTTTCCCCGGCGCCAGGACTGGTGGCCGCTGGCTGTCACGGCGAGCGGTGTGGTGTTTGGCTTTCCGCTGTTCACCTCGGTCGCCATGCGCCATGTGGAAGCGGTGCATGCGAGCGTGATTGTGGGCGTGCTGCCGCTGGCCACCGCTGGCGTGGGCGCACTGCTGCACCGCCAGCGCCCCTCCGCGGGCTTCTGGCTGTGCGCCGCGCTGGGCAGCGCGCTGGTGGTGGCGTTTGCCATGCTGCGCTCGGGCGGCGCTGCGGGTGGCTTGTCGATTAATTTCGCAGACCTGTTGCTGCTGGCCGCCTGCCTGTGCGCGGCCATAGGTTACGGCTACGGTGCGCGGCTGTCGCAGCACATGCGAGCCGAGCATGTGATTTGCTGGGCACTGGTGATGGCGCTGCCGCTGACCCTGCCGCTCTCCCTCATCAGCTGGCCGGCAGCGCCGCTCAAGGCCAGCGCCTGGTGTGGCTTTGCCTATGTGGCGGTGTTCTCGATGTGGCTGGGCTTTTTTGCCTGGTACCGCGGCCTGGCGCTGGGCGGCACGGTGCGCGTCAGCCAGGTGCAGCTGGTGCAGCCCTTTTTGTCGATGCTGTTTGCCGTGCCGCTGCTCGGCGAGTCGCTCGATGCGGTGACGGTGGGCTTTGGCGTGGCCGTGATCGCCACGGTGTTTGTCGGCAAGAAAATGCCGGTGCACCAAGCCACGCGCGCGCCGATGGCCGGCCCAGGCCCGCTACTGAACACCGGGGAGCAGTGATGTATTCGGCCGCCTTCATCTTTGAACCGGGCACCTACGACGAGCGATTCCACGCGCTGGACGCGCTGATCGAGCAGGCCGCCCACGCCACCCCCGGTTATCTGGGCGCGGAGTTGTGGAAGTCGCCGGACGGCACGAAGAGCAACGCCACCTACTTCTGGGAGACCCAGGAGTCACTGCGCGCTTTCTCCTTGCACCCCAAGCACCTGGAAGCCAAACGCCAGTACACCCAGTGGTACAAGGGCTTTCACATTGTCATCTCGCAGGTGCTGCGCTCGTATGGCGATGGCACGATTGCGCACATCACGCCCAACCAGCGAACGCGGCAGGAAGAACCGATAGCATGAACATCAGCAACATCCCCTTTGGCACGACCGACTGGTCCACCGTGGACCGCACCGAGCATTCGGCGCTGGCAGGCAAGGCCTTCTGGCGTACCCAACAATTTGGCGGCGTGCGCGTGCGCATGGTCGAGTACACCGCCGGCTATGTGTCCGACCACTGGTGCAGCAAAGGGCATATCCTGTTGTGCCTGGAGGGTGAATTGCACACCGAGCTGGAAGACGGCAGGCAGCATGTGCTGCTGCCGGGCATGAGCTACCAGGTGGCCGACGGGGCCGAGGCGCACCGCTCAAGGGCACTGAATGGCGCCAAACTGTTTATCGTGGACTGAATGCCGAAAAGAGAAAAGGAAAACACATGAAATGGAACATGGCCGCACGTGCCGAAAAAATGAACCCCTCCGTGATCCGCGAGATCCTGAAGGTCACCGAAAAGCCCGGCATCATCAGCTTTGCCGGCGGGCTGCCCTCGCCCAAGACATTTCCGGTCAGCGCCTTCAGCGCGGCCTGTGAAAAGGTGCTGCGCGAAGACGGCCACGCTGCGCTGCAGTACGCGGCCAGCGAAGGCTATGCGCCGCTGCGCGAGATGGTGGCGGCCATGCTGCCGTGGAAGGTCGATCCGGCGCAAGTGCTGATCACCACCGGTTCGCAGCAGGGCCTGGACTTGATCGCCAAAATCCTGATCGATGCCGGCAGCCGCGTGCTGGTGGAAACGCCCACCTACCTGGGCGCGCTGCAGGCCTTCACGCCGATGGAACCCGACATCGTCAGCGTGACCAGCGACGACCAGGGCGTGGACCTTGCCGACCTTCAACGCAAGGCGGCCGGCGCCCGTTTCTTCTATGTGCTGCCCAACTTCCAGAACCCGACCGGCCGCACCATGACCGAAGAGCGCCGTGCGGCGCTGAGCGCTGAAGCCGCGAGCCTGGGGCTGCCCATCGTGGAAGACAACCCTTATGGCGATCTCTGGTTTGACAACCCGCCGCCGCTGCCGCTGACGGCGCGCAACCCCGAAGGCTGTGTTTACCTCGGTTCGTTTTCCAAGGTGCTGGCGCCGGGGCTGCGGCTGGGCTTCATGGTCGCGCCCAAGGCGCTCTACCCCAAGCTGCTGCAGGCCAAGCAGGCAGCCGACCTGCACAGCCCGGGTTTTAACCAGCGCATGGTGGCTGAAGTCATGAAGGGCGGTTTTCTGGACCGCCACGTGCCGACCATACGGGCGCTCTACAAGTCGCAGCGCGATGCCATGCTGGCCGCGATGCAACGCGAAATGCCGGATGGCGTGTCATGGAACACACCGGCGGGCGGCATGTTTCTGTGGGCGCGCCTGCCCGGGGGCATGAATGCCGTGGACCTGTTGCCCCATGCGGTTGAGCGCGGGGTGGCTTTCGTGCCCGGCGCCGCGTTTTACGCTGATGGGGCGGAGGCGGGCACCCTGCGCCTGTCGTTTGTCACCGCGAGCGTCGAGCAGATCAATATCGGCATCGCCGCGTTGGCCGCCGCGATTCGCGAGCTGCAGGCGCCTGCCGCGCTGGCGGCTTCACAGGCCGCGACGGATCAGGCACTGGCAACCAGCCTTTAAACCCTCCAAAATTCGCCAATATTTCAGGAAAGACATTCAGCATGCTGCATATCTGGGGACGCATCAGCTCCATCAATGTCAAGAAGGTAGTCTGGACCGCGCAGGAGCTCGGGCTGAACTTTCAGCGCACCGATGCCGGCGGCCTGTTCGGCATCGTCAAGACGCCCGAGTATGTGCGGCTGAATCCCAACTCCACGGTGCCCGTGATCGAGGACGACGACTTCGTGCTGTGGGAGTCCAATGTGATTGTGCGTTATCTGTGCGCCAAACACTCGGCAGGCCAGATGTACCCCACCGACCTGCGCGCGCGTTTTGACGCCGAGCGCTGGATGGACTGGCAGCAAACCACGCTGAACCCGGCCAGCCGCCCCGGCTTCTGGCAGCTGATCCGCACGCCTGTGGAGCAGCGCAATGCGGCGGTGATTGCCGAGTCGAACGCCGCGGTCGAGTCCCTGATGGCGACGCTGGACCGGCACCTCGCGCAGCGCGCCTTCATGGCCGGCGAGCATTTCTCCATGGCCGACATTCCACTGGCCTGCGAAGTGCACCGCTGGTTCGGGCTGCCGCAGCCGCGCCAGAGCCGGCCGAACCTCGAGCGCTGGTATGCGGGCATCCGCGCCCGGCAGGCCAGCAAGGGCGTGCTGGACCTGGCGTTGTCCTGACACCTTCAAACGAACCCACACCATGAAAACCAGACCCTATCAACAAGTCGATGTGTTCACCGCAGCACCTTATTTTGGCAACCCGCTGGCCGTGGTGCTCGACGGTGGCGGCCTCGATGACGAGACGATGCAGCGCTTTGCCCGCTGGACGAACTTGTCGGAGACCACCTTCGTGCAGCCGCCAGCCGACCCGTCGGCCGACTACCGGGTGCGCATCTTCACGCCCGGCGGCGAGCTGCCCTTTGCCGGCCATCCCACGCTGGGCAGCTGCCACAGCTGGCTGCAGGCGGGCGGACAGCCGCGCAACCCGGACTTCATCGTGCAGGAATGCAAGATTGGCCTGGTGAAAATCCGGCGCGAGGGCGCGCGCCTGGCCTTCGCAGCGCCGCCGCTCAAACGCTCCGCGCCCAGCCCGGCGCTGCTGGCCCAGGTCGCCGCCGCCCTCGGCGTGAAAGCGCCGCAGATTCTTGCCGCGCAGCTGCTCGACAACGGGCCGGTCTGGCTCGGCCTGCTGCTGGACAGCCCGGAAACCGTGCTGCAGCTGACGCCCAACCACCTGGAGCTTGAAAAGCTGGACGCCAAGGTCGGCGTGGCGGCCGTCTACCAAGCCGAGGAAACGCCGTCGCTGATCGCCCGAGCCAACCGCGAAGCGCAGGCTTTTGTGGCCCCCACGCTTGCCACTGCGCGTGCTGCGCTGCCCCCCGAGGGGGCTGAACTTGCTCGGGGCGGCCCTTCGCTGCGTTCGATGGCCTCCATGACGGCCAGCGTTGCGCCGGACCTGGAAGTGCGCGCCTTTGTCGCCTCCATCGGCATCAACGAAGACCCGGTGACCGGCAGCCTCAACGCCGGCCTGGCGCAGTGGCTGATCGCGGAAGGTCATGTGCCCGAGCGCTATCTGGCCGCGCAAGGGGTGTGCCTGGGCCGCGCCGGACAAGTTCATATCGAGCGCGATGCCTCAGGGCAGGTGTGGGTCGGCGGTGAATCGGTGACCTGCATCACCGGCCAGGTCATGCTGTAGACCGGGAAAAGACCATGAAAACCGCGGCCCATGCCCACCCGCCCCTGGCGTCGCACGTCGACCACCTGGTGGTGATGGCGGCCAGCCTGGCCGAAGGCGTGCAATGGTGCGAAGCCTTGCTGGGCATCACGCCCGGGCCGGGCGGCGAGCATGCGCTGATGGGAACGCACAACCGTCTCTTCACCGTGGCCTCGCCGGCTTATCCGCAGACCTACCTCGAAATCATGGCCATCCACGCAGGCGCCCCCTGTGCCCGCACGTCCGGTGCCAAGCGCTGGTTTGACCTGGATGACCGGGAGCTGCAGCTGCAACTAGCCAAGCACGGGCCGCAACTGGCGCACTTTGTCGCGAGCACGACGCAGGCACAGGCCGGCGTGCGGGCGCTGGCCCGCCTGGGCCTGGACCGGGGCGAGGTACTGCAAGCCTCGCGCATGACACCGCAGGGCTTGCTGGACTGGAAGATCACCGTGCGCAACGACGGCCAGCGGCTTTTTTACGGCGCGCTGCCGACGCTGATCCAGTGGGGCGCGGTCCACCCGACGCACAGCATGGCCTCCTCAGGCGTCACGCTGCAGTCACTGCACGCCAGCCACCCGCGGCCCGATGCGCTGCGAGCAGGCTACCAGGCCATCGGACTCACCGGCGTGGAGGTTGTGCAGGGCTCCCCCAATCTCATCGCCACGCTGCAAACGCCGCGAGGTGTCGTCACGCTGGAGTCCATGGGCATTTAAAGCGTGGCAAAAGTAAAGAGTAAAGAGAAGAGAAAGAGAAAGAGAAACGCCATGTTGACTGTTCAGGAACTCGCCTGGTTTGCACTTGCTGCGCTCGTGCTGGTGCTCACGCCCGGGCCAAACATGATTTATTGCATTTCGCGCACCCTGTGCCAGGGCCGCAGTGCCGGGCTCATGTCGCTGGGCGGCGTCGTGCTGGGCTTTGTGGTTCATCTGCTGGCCGCCTCATTCGGCCTGACGGCCCTGCTGCTGGCCGTTCCGCTGGCCTTCGACACCATCAAGCTGGCCGGCGCGATGTATTTGCTGTGGCTGGCCTGGCAGGCTGTCAAGCCGGGCGCCTTGGCGCCGTTCGAGACGCGCGAATTGCCGCACGATCCGCCGCGCACGCTGTTCCTCATGGGCTTCATGACCAATCTGCTCAACCCTAAGGTGGCCATGTTTTACCTGTCTTTTTTCCCGCAGTTCCTGCATCCGGAACGCGGCGAGCTGCTGCTGCAAAGCCTGAGCCTGGGCGCCGTGCAGATCGGCATCAGCACCGGCGTCAACACGGTGCTCATCTGCTTCGCGGCCGGGATGGCCGGCTTCCTGAATCGCAACCGCCGCTGGATGCGCGTGCAGCGTTATGTGATGGGCAGCGTGCTGGGCATGCTGGCGCTGCGCCTGCTGTCCGAGAAGCGGGCCGCGGCATGAGCCGCCGGGCCGCTCCCAAGGCGAATGGCACCGCCGCGCGTAGTGCGGAGCTTAAGCCATGAGCACCGCGCTGCACGACGCGCCCGCGGTCACCCCGCGGGCCGATGCCCTTCCTTCGCTGCGCGCCATCGAAGAGGCGGCCGGCGTGGTGTACCGGCAGTTCCAGGCCACGCCGCAATACCGCTGGGGCCTGTCCAGCGAGCGGCTGGGCACCGACTGCTGGATCAAGCACGAGAACCACACGCCCGTCGGCGCCTTCAAGCTTCGCGGCGGGCTGACCTACTTTGACGCGCTGAAAAAAAGCGGCATGCTCCCTCGTGAGATCATCAGCGCCACACGGGGCAACCACGGCCAGAGCATAGGCTGGGCCGCCCGCGCCCATGGCGTGGCCTGCACCATCGTTGTTCCCCACGGCAATTCGCTCGAAAAGAACGCAGCCATGCGTTCACTGGGCGCGACGCTGATCGAGCAGGGCCAGGACTTCCAGGAGAGCCGCGAGTTCGCCATCCGGCTGGCCGCCGAACGCGGCGCCCACATGGTGCCGAGCTTTCATGCTGACCTGCTGCGCGGCGTGAGCACCTATTGGTGGGAATTCATGCGGGCCGTGCCGCAGCTGGATGTGGTGTACGTGCCGATTGGCCAGGGCTCCGGGGCCTGCTCGGCCATTGCCGCCAAGCTGGCGCTCGGGCGCCGGCTGCGCATCGTCGGCGTGGTGAGCGCGCACGCTACCACCTACGCCGACTCCCTGGCGGCAGGCCGCGTGGTGGAGGCGCCGGTGACAACCCGGCTGGCCGACGGCATGGCCTGCCGCATCGCGGACCCGGAAGCGCTTGAACTCATGGCGCCGCACATCGACCACGTGGTGCAGGTCACCGATGACGAGGTCGCGCAGGCCATGCGCGATCTGTATGCGGACACGCACAACGTCGCCGAAGGAGCAGGCGCGGCCAGCTTCGCCGCCGCCATGCAGGAGCGCAGCCAGCTCAAGGGACAGGTGGTCGGCACCACCCTGTGCGGCGGCAATGTGGACAGCGCCACGCTGGCCAGCGTGCTCGCGGCCGGTTAGCGCCACCCGCACGGACCCGCCGGCGGGTCCGTGTCACCCCGGTATCACCCCGCCGCCTCCCCGTCGCCCTTGGGACACGCTCCGGCGCCCGTCTGGCCTAAATTTCAGCCATGGGAACCCTTTACCTCGTGCGCCATGGCCAGGCCTCGTTTGGCGCCGATGACTACGATGTGCTCAGTGCAATGGGGCACCAGCAAAGCCTGCGCCTGGGGGAATACTTCCAGCAGCGGGGCGTGACATTTGACGCCGCACTGACCGGCACCCTGAATCGCCAGATCCAGACCCTTGCCGGCATCTGCCGAGGCATGGGCGTGGAGTTTGTTGCACCGGACAGGGCCGAACGCCGCGACGGGCCGCCCCAAGCAAGTTCAGCCCCCCCGGGGGGCAGCGAAGCACACGCAGTGGCGAGCGTGGGGGCCCATATCCTCTGGCCAGGCCTGAACGAATACGACAGCCATGCGGTCATTGAAACCATTCACCCGCACAAGCTCGAAAAGCCGACTTCGCCCGAGATGTACCGCAGCCACTTTCGCCTGCTGCGCGACGGCCTGGCCCAATGGATGGCCGGCGTCGTCAGCCCCCGGGGCATGCCCAGCTACAACGACTTTGTGGTTGGCGTGACCAGCGCGCTGGACCACGTCCGAAAAAACTGCGAGGGCAATGTGCTGCTGGTCTCCAGCGGCGGGCCGATCGCGACTGCGGTGGGCCATGTGCTGGGCACCAGCCCGGAAACGACGATCGAGCTGAACCTGCGTATCCGCAACTGCTCCGTCACCGAATTCGCTTTCACGCCCAAGCGCCACATGCTGGTGACCTACAACACGCTGCCGCACCTGGAGGGGCCCGAATACGCCAGCTGGATAACCTACGCCTGAGCCCGCGGAGGCCGGCTGGCATGCGGTGTTTTCCCGGTATTGCCGGATCTGCCGCCAGCCCGGATACTCTGCGGCAACATGAGCGCCGACCCTCTTCCCGCACCCCACCTCATACCCGACCCCGGACCCCGCCCCGGCGGCATCCGCCTCCACACCGAAACCAACGAGGCGCTCACAGCGGCCAGCCGCAGCCTGCAGGAACAGCTGGTGCACCTCGGCCTGCAGCGCTACGTCGACATGACGCCCGTGCGCCCGTCGCCGGACAACAAGGGCGTTGAACAGAGCGTTCATCTGCGGGCCGACCTGGCTGACCGCTGGGCGCCCGGCCTGGACACCACCGGCCTGAACCAGCACCTGCAACTCGATACCGGGCAGCGCAACGACGACCTGGACCGGGAAATCCTGCTGGCCATGCTGCTGAGCCCGGTGGGATTTTCGTTTCCCAGCCATGCAGAGCTCGCGTCGGCGGTGCGCATTCGCCGCAACATCGTGCTGGCCGCGCGCAAGACGGCGCTGGCCTTTCACACCAGCGAGGCGGAGCGGCCGCACGACTGCTGGACCTACGCCGAGGGACGCGGCTTTACCGTGCGGCCGGGCCACGCCCTGATTGCGGCGCTGCAGAAAGCCACCCAACCGGAGGACTCGGGCAAGCTGTACTCCTTTTCATGCTACCGGGCCACCGAATACGTGATCCTGCTGGCGATTGCGCAGGAGCTCGAGCGCAGCAATCCGGCACTGCTGCACCAACTGCAGCAGCAGTGGGAGCGCCGGGCCATCATGTCGGGTCAGTTCCATGACGTGTTCCTGCGCGAATACGGCTCCATGGAGGCGCCGCTGCCGCCCCGGTATTACGTGCCGGGCGACCGCCTGTGGTTTCGCAACCCGGACCCGCACTCATCCGATGTGACGGGCTATGAGGGCTCCTGGGTGTTTTATCTGGGCGGCGGGCTCTTCACCAATTTCTGGAAACGGGAGCAGCCCTACACCTTGACATCCAAATGCCTGGAGCTGTTTCATTGGCGCCATGCCACCTACACGGATGCAGCCGGCGAGTTGAAGATCGACGAAAGCATTGTCGAAGCCCGCGTGCAAGACTCGCTGGCCGACGCGACCCAGGCGGCGCAAATCCTGGAGTTGATGCTGCGCCTGCGGGAGCCCAAGGGGGTGTACCAGTCGGGTGGCTGCATAGACACCTCGCGCGAGTACCCGCGCTGGATCCGCCCGGAGACGGCCGACCTGGTGCTGCCGCCCGCCTGAACCGCGTCGCTTCAGTCCGGCCCGTCAACGCGATTGAAGGCGACGTGGGCCATACGTTGCCTTGGTTGCCTTGTTTTGCCAGCAAGGTCTCCTTGCTGGCACTTACTTCGCCGGCATGCCGCCGACGCGCCAGATCACATTGCCGACATCGTCGGCCACCAGCAGCGCGCCGCGCGGGTCCATGGCCACGCCCACGGGCCGGCCGTAGGCCTCGCCGTCAGCGCTCAGAAAACCGGTCAACACATCGACCGGAAGGCCCGCCGGCTTGCCCTTCACAAAGGGCACGAACACGACCTTGTAGCCACTGTGCGGCTGGCGGTTCCAGGAACCATGCTCGCCGACAAATGCGCCGCTGGCCAACAGCGGCGGCATGGCCTGGCCGCTGGAGAAAACCAGGCCCAAGGGCGCAACGTGGGAACCCAGCGCGTAATCGGGTGCGATGGCTTTGGCCACCAGGTCGGGCCGGGGCGGCTGCACCCGCGCATCCACGTGCTGGCCGTAGTAGCTGTAGGGCCAGCCGTAAAACCCGCCGTCGCGCACCGAGGTCAGATAGTCGGGCACTAGGTCGCTGCCGATCTCGTCGCGCTCGTTCACCACCGTCCAGAGTGCGCCGCTTTCAGGGGCCCATCCCATGCCGTTGGGATTGCGCAGGCCCGAGGCAAACACGCGGTAGCTGCCGGTTTTGGGGTCGATCTCCCAGATCGCGGCGCGGCCTTCTTCAGCCGCCATGCCGCGCTCGCCGACATTGCTGTTGGAGCCCACCGTCGCATAGAGTTTGCTGCCGTCGGCGCTGGCGATGATGTTCTTGGTCCAGTGGTGGTTGATGGGGCCGCCCGGCAAGTCCACCACCTTGACCGGCGTAGCAGCGATGCTGGTTTGCCCGCTCTGGTAGGGAAAGCGTACCACCGCGTCGGCATTGGCCACGTAAAGCGTATCGCCCACCAGCGCCATGCCAAACGGCGAGTTCAGGTCTTGCAAAAACACCGTGCGGGTCTCGGCTTGGCCGTCGCCGTCGGCATCGCGCAGCAAAGTGATGCGGTTAGCCGAAGGGCCCGCGGCACCGGCCCGCTTCATCGCCCATTTCATGATCATGCCCTTGAGGCCCTTGCCATCTTCGGGCTTGGGTGGTGCGTTGCTTTCTGCCACCAGCACGTCCCCATTGGGCAGCACATAGACCCAGCGCGGATGGTCCAGGCCGGAAGCCAGGGCGGTGACGGCCAAGCCGGCCATGGGCGTGGGCATCACGCCGGCCGGCCAGCCTTTGGCCGGCGCTATGTTCACGGTGGGAATCAGGCGGGTCGCAGGCTTGGGCAGCGTCGGGTTGGTGCCCATGTCTGCGGAAGGCGGCAGCCGGGTCACGTCACCACAGGCGGCCAGACCGCCCAGCAGCAGGCAGGCCCATGCACCGCGCAGCACCGCTTTCAGGTGGACGTGCCGCTGGAAAGGAACAATCAGCGACTGCATCAATCAGCCCTCCTTTAAAACCGGTGTTTGCCCGGCAGGTAGACGCCCAGATGGACGCCTGCTTGCGCCGATGTAAAAACGCCCCGCGCAAGGCCTTGAAGCGGGCGTTTTGACTATCCGTCTTTTGGATGGCCTTGCCTGTCAGCCGCCCGCGCGGCGCAATGTCAGGGTTTTGCTTCCCGCGTGACCTGCCTTCTCCGTCTGCCACCCAGGCCCTGCGCGTAGCCGACGGCTGGCTGGCGGGGGAATTCGTCCGCAAAACATGAAGGACTTTTTGCCTCAATCTTCCAGTGCAGACAATTCATCTGATTTAGCCGGTTTTTTAGAATTTAAATTCCGTATTTTGGAAATAACCCAGCAAATCCAGCAAATTATTCGGCAGTGGCTACCCGATAATTGAGTCACACTGCGGCAGGGCTTACCGGTCAGGCCCGCAGCACAAGGCTCCAGGCAGGTTACCCCCGGCCTGGGGCCTTGTTTTTTGAGGCCCTAAATCTGCACCCGCGTTCCCAATTCGATGACGCAGTTATTGGGCAGGCGCATGAAACCCACCACGCTGCCCGCATTGCGGGACATGGCGGCAAACAGGGCTTCGCGCCAATGGGCCATGCCGGCCCCCCTGGTCGGCACGACCGTTTCACGGCTCAGGAAGTACGACGTTTCAAACAGATTGAGGGCCAGCCCCTGGGTGCGGCAGAGTTCCAGGGCCTGTGGAATGTCGGGCGTGTTCTTGAAGCCGTAATTCACCTGGACTTTCCAGAAACCGGGAACCAGCGGTGTGACCTGCACGCGCTCCTCGAACGGAATCCAGGGCACCTCGTGGAACACCACGGTGAGAATCAGGTTGCGCTCGTGTATCACCTGGTTGTGCTTGAGGTTGTGCAGCAGCGCCTGCGGCACGGTGTCCGGGTTGGCGACGGCATACACCGCCGTGCGCGGGGTGCGGTGCATGTCGTCGTTCGCCAGGCTGGTGATGAAGGGCAGCAGTTCCGGGTCGTCCTGACGGATGTTCTCGATCAGCAATTCACGTCCGCGTTTCCAGGTCGCCATGACCGTGAAAATGGCTACGCCCAGCACCAGCGGGAACCAGCCGCCCTGCCAGAACTTGAGCGAGCAGGCGATGACCAGCACGGTATCCAGCACCAGGAACACCCCGGTGGCGGCAATCGCTACAGGCAGCGGGTAGCCCCAACCATGGCGGACGACGAAAAAGGTCAGCACCGTCGTGATCAGCATCGTCATGGTCACCGCGATGCCGTAGGCTGCCGCCAGCGCAGACGAACTGCCGAAGCCCACCACGGCCAGCAACACCGCCACCAGCAGGATCCAGTTGACCTCGGGCATGTAGATCTGCCCGGCTTCCCTGGCCGACGTGTAGTTCACCTGCATGCGCGGCAGCAGGCCGAGTTGAATCGCCTGCCTGGTCATGGAGTAGGCGCCGGAAATCACCGCCTGGGAAGCAATCACCGTGGCACAGGTCGCCAGCAGCACGGCAGGAATCAGCCAGGCCTGGGGGTACAGACGGAAAAACGGATTCTCCAGCGCCGAAGGGTCGCGCATCAGCAGCGCACCCTGGCCCATGTAATTGAGCGCCAGGGCGGGCAGCACCAGGCCCATCCATGCGAGCTGGATGGGCCGTTTGCCAAAGTGCCCCATGTCGGCATACAGCGCCTCAACGCCCGTGAACGCCAGCACGATGGCGCCGACCGCGACAAACAGGTGCCACCCCTGTGCATGCAAAAACGCCACGGCGCGCAAGGGGTTGAGCGCCGCCAGGATGGCCGGCTGCTGCATGATCTGCACGACACCCGTGAACGCCAGCACGGCGAACCAGAGCACGATGACCGGGCCGAACAGCTTGCCCACCACGCCGGTACCGTGGCGCTGCACCATGAACAGCCCCATCAGCACCGCCAGGGAAATGGGGAGCACATAAGGTTTCAGCCCCGGCGCCACCACCTCCAGCCCTTCGACCGCGCTCAACACCGAAATGGCGGGGGTGATCACACTGTCGCCGTAAAACAGGGCCGCGCCCAGCACCCCGGTCAGCAGCAGTGCGGTGCGACGCCCCGGCGTCTTGCCGGCGGCCTGGGCCGCCAGGGCCGTCAATGCCATGATGCCGCCTTCGCCACGGTTGCTGGCACGCAGGATCAGCAGCACGTACTTCAGCGTGACGACCATCATCAGGCCCCAAAATATCACGGACACAGCGCCGATCAGGTGGGTGGCATCCAGGGGAACACCGGTGGCCGGGCTGAAGATTTCCTTCATGGTGTACAGCGGGCTGGTGCCGATGTCGCCATACACCACGCCAATGGCGCCCAGGGTGAGCGCCGCCACACCCTGCTTGTCCGAAACTTTATTCATTGAAAGCGATCGTTGAAGAACACGGCAGCACTATCGCCGTGCCTGCATCAGGAACGCATAAGGATGACGCCGGACAAGCGCCGTCCCCAGAGCCTGCGCCGACTCATTCCGTTTCCAGATCAAGCGTGAACGCGAAGGCTCGCCGCAGACAGTGCTATGGCACGGCAAGGCGGGCCGACAAAGTGCACGTTTGATTTGGAAATGGAATCAGGCGTCGGCCAGCCGGTAGCCCACCCCGGTCTCGGTCAGCAGATGCCGCGGCTCGGCCGGGTCCTGCTCGATTTTTGCGCGCAGCTGGGCCATGTACAGCCGCAGGTAGTGCGTGTGCTCGGTGAATTCAGGCCCCCAGACATCGACCAGCAGTTGCCGGTGCGTCACCACCCGGCCGGCGCTGCGCACCAGGCGCGCCAGCAGCTTGAATTCGGTGGGCGTGAGATGCAGGGTTTCACCGGCGCGCTGCACCACATGCGCCGCCAGGTCAATGCGCAGATCGTCCAGCTCATGCACCGTCACGGCCGCGGCCAGCGCCGTGCCGCGATGCCGCAAGGCAACCCGGATGCGTGCCAGCAGCTCGCCCACGCTGAAGGGCTTGGTGAGGTAGTCATCCGCCCCTGCATCGAGCAGCGCGATCTTCTGCGCCTCCTGATGGCGGGCCGACACGACGATGATGGGCACCGACTTGTGTCGGCGCACTTCGCGCACCAGTTCCACGCCATCCCCATCGGGAAGCCCCAAATCGAGAACGATGACATCGGGCGGGTCATGGCGCAGCAGCGCGCCAGCTTCGCTCAGCGAGGCCGCGGTCTGGACGTCAAAACCCTCGACGGCGAGGGAGGACTGCATCAGCGCCCGTATTTCCCGGTCGTCTTCCACGACCAGCACCCGCAGGGTCATGGCAGGTCCTTCCCGGCGGGTTGGGCCTCGATCGGCAGGCTGACGGTGAAACAGCTGCCACCCCCACTGCGGCGCCTGAGCGCCAGCTGCCCGCCATGGGCTGCGGCAATGGCGCGGCACACCGCCAGGCCCAGCCCGGCACCCCGGTGGCCGGATTGCTCACCGCGCGCATAGGGCTCGAAAATCGTTTCCTGATCTGCCTCGGCAACGCCGGGTCCGCGGTCTTTCACCGCGATCTCCAGTTCCTGGCCGTTGGCGTTGGCGCTCGCACCCGCCCCACCCGCCTTGCTCACCACACCCACTGTCAGGTCGATGGTGCCGTCGCTGTACTTCAGCGCGTTACGAGCAGGTTGCCCAGCATCTGGGCGAGCAGCACCGGGTCCGCCCTGACCAGCGGCAAGCCACTCGCCACTCTGGATTTGATGCGGCGCTGCGGGTCACGCTGGCGCACGCGCGCCAGCACGGCCCCGACGATCTCCTCGATGGACTCCCAATCGCGGCGAAGCGCCTGCTCCGAGCTCGACAGCCGCACGAATTGCAGGGTGTTCTCCGTCACCTCGGTCAGGTAGGACGCCTCATTGACAATGCTGCCCAGCAGCCGGTCCTGATCCGGCAAGGGCAGCCGGTCGCGCTGGGTTTGCAGCGACGATGCGGCGCCCACGATCGCGGCCAGCGGGGTGCGCAGATCGTGCGACACCGCGGCGAGAAAGGTGCTTTGCAGTTGATGGCGTTGCATCTCGCCCTGCGCCGCGACGACCGAGGCACTGAGGCGCAGCCGCCACAGGGACTGCGCCAGCAAGGCACACAGCGCCTGCGCATGCTCCCGGCCATCCGTATCGCCAGACAGCGCGGGACGAACACAGGCCGCACCGACAACAGTGCGCTCCTTGTCACCCAGCGGGAGGTACCAGGCATTGAGCCCCGGCCAGCGTCCGGTTCCCGGCCCGAGCACGGCAGCCTCGGTCATGCAGCAGCGCAGGCCATCCAGCACGGGGGTCGGCGGCGCGGCGCCATCGGGTGCCTCGGGTGCCTCCTGCGGCTCATTGGCCAATATCAGGGTGCACGGCCCGGCGAAGGCAGCGGCCAGCGCCTGCCGCCCCAGCGACAGGACTTCCGCCGGTGAGGCCGCACTGGCCAGGTCGGTGGACAAGCCCTGCAGCTGGCGCGCCCGCCGCTCACTCAGGCGGGCCATCTCCGACTCGCGCCGAAGACGCGTCGCCAGATGGCTGATGACCAGCGCCAGCACCAGCATGGTCGCCAGTCCGATGAAGAGCTCGCGATTTTCGACGACCAGCGTCCAGCGTGGGGGCACAAAAAAGAAGTTCAATGCGGTGACGGCACCGACTGCGCAAGCAACCGATTCGATCCAGCGCAGCCGGTACGAGGCGATGACGACGGCCAGCACGTAGACCATGGCCTGGCTCATGAGCGCCACATGCTGGTCGAGCAACATGCCGACAAGCGTGGCCGCCAGCAGCAGCAGCGCAACCGTGACCCAGCCTCGGGCTGATGCGACACCGCCTTCCCGGACCGTTGGAGCATTCATCATGCGATCAGCGTAACACCGGGCATATCAGGATCGCATTAGGAACGCCTCTGGAATGCCTCCGGAACACTTTTGGATGCAACAGGAACGGAGCCGAGGAGGCGGCGATTACCGCGGAATTCAGCCGCCCCTCAGAACGCGATCCGGTCGCTCAGCGTGTCGGCCGGCAACTGGTCCATCTCATCAAGCAGTTTCGCCAGGCTGCGGCCAGCCGCATCCAGCAGGGCGTGGCCCTTGGCGGCCGTGGCAGCGGCCGCATTGCCCACGGCACCCTGCGGGTTGTAGTCCTGCATCTGCCAGGCCAGCTTGGCGCTGCGGCCATCGCCCAGGATGCTGAATTTCCCGGCCCGGTCCTGCGAGGTGGAATGAAAGTCCTGCGCCTTCGTCATATCCACCTGCTCGGGCTTGAGGGCCAGCATCATCGAGGTCTCCATCTCGCCGGCATGGATACCGAAGCGGTGCTCCTGCGCACTGAACAGGTCTGCCACGGAATCCCCTTGTTCGTTGACCAGAGGCAGGTTGAACCAGTTCACGCTGTACACCAGCATGCCAAGGCGTGCACGCAAGTCACGCGCCACCACATCCAGCAGCCCCACCTGACCACCGTGCGAGTTGAGCAGCACGAGTTTTTGAACGCCTGCCGCCGCTACCGACTCGGCGATCCCGGTCCAGAGCTGGATGATTGTTTCGGCATTCAAGGTGAGCGTGCCCGCAAAGCGCGTGTGCTCGGGACTGAAGCCGACCGATTGCGTCGGCAAAAACAGCACAGGCAAATCCACCGGCAGCTGCGGCAGCGCGGCGGCAATCACGCCCTCCACCAGCGTCGCATCCACATTGAGCGGCAGGTGCGGGCCGTGCTGCTCAATCGCCGCGACCGGCAGCACGGCAATGGCACGGGCCATGTCGAGCCGCGCAAAGTCGGGACTTTTGAGGTCAGCCCAGAAACGGGAGGCAGCGATGGGGACGGCCAGGGTGGGCGTTGCAGGGTTCATGGGCGTATTTTGGGGGCATTTCGACGGCGGCTGAAGGGGCCGGCTTCAACCACCTATGAAACAGCCTGCGACCTCGCTTCGCGCAACGACGCAGCCAGCAGGCCAAGCCCCAGAGCGCCGACAATGACCGACGCGATGCGGTTGGCGACATGTCGTGTGCGGGAATAGGCGCTTCGGACTCGCTCGCGAGAGAACATGTAGGCGAGCAGCAGGTGCCAACACAGCGCATTCACCACAACCATTGCGACCGCCGACACCTGAAGAAGCAGGCCCGGTTCAGCTGGAAACGACGCAGCAAAGACGCTGCCGAAGAACAGTGCCGCCTTGGGATTGGTGATGTTGGTGAGAAAACCGAGACGAAAGGCTGCCAACGCAGAGGCTGACGTGGCACGCCCGTTCAAGGCCATGCTGTTGGAGCGCCACAGGCGACTGGCGACATGCAGCAAGTACAACCCGCCAGCGATTTGAAGTGCCAGACGCAACTGGGGAAATGCCTGAAAGAAGGCGTGCACGCCGAGCACCGCACAACTGGCCCATATGCAAGCGCCGACAGTGACGCCCATCGCCGCGAATGCCGCGCTTCGCGCACGATCACTCGCCGCCAGCTGAGACACCAGCAGCACGTTGGCACCGGGACTGAGCAGCGCAGCAACGTGAAGAAACCAGATGCCAAGGAGAGTTGAGAGCATGAAGAGACCTCTTCGGAAGGGGAAACCCATTATCCCCAAGACAATGAAACGTTGCCGTGAATGTACTTGCCGTGCATCGCACGCATGCAAGAACTTCGACAGGCTCAGCCCGAACACTGAAAATTTAACGGCGCCAGTTATTTTGCTAATCATTCAACAGCCTCTTTTTCCCGCGCCACGCACGGGATAGAAGCACAAGGCGCTGATAAATTCAAACCCGCACATGGCAAAGGACGGCGAGGGGTCAGCCCTCGACATCAAAGAACCCCTTGTACATATTGATGCTTCTCTCTTCGTTCTTTGGGAGCAAAGAGACCAACTCCGTGGCGAAAGGCTCAGGAAGCCCCGTTCCCCGGGTGATCCGGCTGTCGATATACCAGTCGGCCCTGTGCCGCTTGAGTGCTTTTTCAATGAGAAAGCAGTTGGCCATGGCCCAGCTCGACGTCTTGAGCACTATGGCACGCGGCTGCCCGGCGGGTGAGCCCTGGAAGACAGGGGTGGTCAGCGTGTCGTCCGGGAAGGTGCGCCCCCTGACCGCCATGGCATAGGTACGGATGCCGGACTGAAGCTCCAGCGCGCGCTTGAATTCGCTCAGCTCATGCAGAACCGCCAGCCTGGTGTGCGCCGGCGTCGTGTTGTACGAGAGCAGCAGTACCGAGTCATTCCAGACGTATCCGTGGCTGTGGTGTGGCAAGCCTGAATTGATCTTCTCGACCGCGAACCGATGCATCTCGATCATCGCCAAGGATGCGCGACCGCTTGCCGCGTCGCCCTTCGTTCCCACGAAGTCGAATGCCGTCACGATGCACGCAGGCCAGTCGATGGAAGGGCTGGGCGTCATGTGGCTCGACGCGCGGGCTATTCCAACCTGGCCTCGCGTTCGGCGAGCAGCGCACGCAATACGGAACGATGGCAATGCGATTCGTCTTCGCAATAACACCCGACGGAGAAGTTGGCGTGCTGCGACAGCGTGGCAAGCAGATCGAGTGTCCGGCTGTTGTCGGGTGTGGCCATTTCGGTGCGGTACTTCTTGATGAAGGAAAGCCATTCTTTCGGCGTTGTGGCCTGCTGGGAAAACTTCATGGTGTCGACGCTGGGCGCCAGGTTGGGGAACCAGACGTCGTACCAGTTCTGCGCAGCAAACGCCTCTTTGGGAACGCCGCGTGGCGGACGGCGGACCGTGCCAATGCGGGTGCCTTCATCCTCGAGTCGCGCGCTACCCAGCCTGACAACACGAATGACCATGTGTATCCCCTCGGTTCGGCGTCATGTTTACGCTGCGCGTTCCGGTTGAAGATGCCTTGTTCAGTTGGGCTCCAAACCCTTGGCCTTCAGGACCACCTTCGTGGCTGGGGTAGTCAGCACATCAATGAACGCCTGAGCGGCACCGGGGTCCTTGGCTCCGGCCGCCGCAGCCGCCGTAAACGCGGAGTAGACCTGAACTTCCGACGGCAGCGGGCCGACCAGTCGAGCACCCTGCACATCAAGAATCTCACTGATCTGGGTAAAGCCCATTTCGACCTGACCCGCTGCCACGGCCTCCGGTGCGGTTGTTGTGGTAACCACAACAGTCTTCGCGCTCATCACGTCGGTGATTGCAAAGCGCTCGAATATTCTCTTCATGATTGGCCCCGTTGCGCCCTGCGCGGAGTACGCAATCGACTTCGCGGATAGCAGCGCCTGCTTCAGTTCCTCGCCTGTAGTGATGGGCCGTGTGGCGGCCCCTTTCGTGACGGCAATACCGACGCCTGACCTGGCCACATTGATTCGGCCGTCCTGTGTCAGCCGGCCCTGTTTGATCAAGTCGTCTACTGCGGCAACCGTCAACAGCGCAACGTCACAAGGCGCGCCCCTTTCGATTTCAGCCTTGAGCTCCGCTGTTGTCGCAAATCGCAAGGTTAGCTTGTGCTTGGAGTCGCGTTCAAACGCTGGGGCAATCTCCTCCAATACGGACTTTGCCGCCATCGTACTGAAAACAACGATCTCCGCCGCTTGAGCGCTGGCGCTTAACGCGCCCCACAACGAGACCGAAATTGCCGCGATCGCGGCGACAGAGCGAAGTGCCATGGTATGTCTCCTGATTAATTAGGCTGACCACTGCATTGCACAGGTCTGCGGTGCGCAGTGATTGCCCACACGGAAAGGCCACGTCACGCCTAACGAATGAAAGGGACTTCCCCGGCCGAAGCTAGCCGGGGGAAGTGCGAACTTTCATCAACTCACCCGGAAGGGGAAATCATGGCCATTATCACCATGGGGATTGCTCTCGCCAAGAGCATCTTTGCCGCGCATGGCGTGGATGCGTTTGGCGCACCCACACTTGTGCACCCGCGTCCCACGCGACGCCTTGCCGGGATTGATGGCCAAACGGCCACCGCTACCGGCTTTTGGCGGCGGTGGCGATGTAAAGGCTGGCGCTCAGCGCTTGCCCAGCGACGCCAGCACCGCGGCGGCGTCGGCGTCCTCCACGCAGGGCGTGACCACGATCGGGAGCAGGTCGGCCCATTGCGCCTGAAAGAGGTACAGAGCCTTGGCGTCGCCAGACTCGATGACCGCGAAGCCCTGGCCGTTCATGCCGTGCCAGCGTCCCAACATCTCCACACCCTTGGGCGGCGCGCCCCCGGTCTCCAGAAAACGCGCCACGGCGGCGCTATACGTACCCGGCGGCAAGGTCCAACTGAGGATGTACTTCATGACAATCTCCAGAAATCATTGACAAGGCTTGCCGCTGCTTGCACCTCGGCCTCGCGGCATCCCTATCCCATTGGCCGACCTGGGGCTTGGGAAGCGTACTCCGCAAATCAGTCGAACGGAAGCCCCATCCGTTCTTGTTTGCAACATGGGGTGACATGAGGTGAAGCGAAGGCTTCGACCGGTTCAGTCCGAACGGTGAAAACTGGAACTGCGCGCTTGCGCAGTGCCCAGTGTCCGTCAAGCGGCAGCCGCAGCCTTCTGTATCTCCTCACGATGCACCTGCTGACTGACATGCCGGCTTTGCCGCTCAGCCCTGAGCTTCCCGGACACGGCCGGCAAGGCAAGCCGCTCGGCACTCAGCAGTTCAGCCAGGCACTGGGGCCGCCCCCGCGCCCCACTGGCCCGGTAGTCCGCCATCAACGCGGCGCGCACTTCGCCCGCCGCCAATCCGCGCGTC
Organism: Polaromonas sp. P4_H1; assembly: GCF_056400945.1. NCBI lineage: Bacteria > Pseudomonadati > Pseudomonadota > Betaproteobacteria > Burkholderiales > Comamonadaceae > Polaromonas > Polaromonas sp. P4_H1. Next base: position 112,112 of record NZ_JBFUKG010000011.1, read on the forward strand.
AGGGTGAGGTGCTCAAACAGCAGATCCACCAGCTTCTCCAGCGCAAATTCGTGCGTCTTGCCGGTGGTTTGCCAGAGCCAGTCGCTGAAAGCCAGGAAATGGTTAAACGCCGAACCGGGCTCCAGCAGCAGTTTGAGCCCCAGCGCAAACCGCCCCGAGTTGGCCACCATCTCCCAATAGCGTGCAAAGCGGTTGATGCGCTGCATGGTGGCGAAGTCAATCGTCGAATTCTGCAGAATCGTGTAGGGCGTCTGCGGGTCGTAGGCCATTGCAAAGTCGGCCGTGTGCCGGGTAATCGGCGTGCCGCGCAGGCGCTTCAAAATGCCAAACTGGATTTCGTGGGGGGCCAGTTCATACAGGCGGTCAACCCCCTGGGCAAAGCTTTCCAGCGTTTCACCGGGCAGGCCAAAAATCAGGTCGGCATGCACATGCGCCTGGCTCTGCCCCACCAGCCAGCGCAGGTTGTCAGCGGTTTTGACGTTGTCCTGCTTGCGTGAAATGCGCTGCTGCACATCGGGGTTAAAGCTCTGGATGCCGACTTCGAACTGCAGCGAACCGGCGGGGAACTGCACGATCAGCGCTTTCAGCCGGTCGGGCAGGCTGTCAGGCACCACCTCAAAATGCACGAACAGATCGGGTGCGGCCTGAATCCGGCCGTCCGCATCCTTCATGCGGTCCAGGAAAAACTGCAGGATGCGCACCGAGTGCTCCACCTTCAGGTTGAAGGTGCGGTCGACAAACTTGAAGTTGCGCGCGCCGCGCCGGTAGAGCGCCTCCATCTCGGCCATGAACAGGTCCAGGTCAAAGGCCCAGGCGGTCTTGTCGAGCGAGCTCAGACAGAACTCGCACTTGAACGGGCAGCCGCGCGAGGCCTCCACATACAACAGGCGCTTGGCGAGGTCTTCAGCGGTGTACTCGCCGTACGGCAAGGCCAGTTCCGCGAGTGCGGGCTGCTCGCCGGCAATCACCTTCATCAGCGGCTTCGGGCCGTCCAGCAGGGCGCGGCAGAGTTTGGGAAAGCTCACATCGCCCCAGCCGGTGACCACATGGTCGGCCAGGCGGCAAATCTCCTGCTCGCCCGTTTCGTAGCTGACCTCGGGCCCGCCCAGCACCACCTTGATGTCCGGCCTCAGGGTTTTCAAAAGGCGCACCACCTGGGTGGTTTCGACCACGTTCCATATATAGATGCCGAGACCGATCACCGCGGGGTTGAGCGCCAGCAACTCCTCGACAATCTGCATGGGCCGCTGCTGGATGACGAACTCCCGCAGCTGTGTCTGGGCACGCAGCCCCGCTCCGCCATGCGCATCCATATTGGCCAGCAGGTAGCGCAAACCCAGGGAGGCGTGGATGTATTTGGCGTTCAGGGTGGCAATAACGATGCGCGGCATGGGCCTATTATCGGAGTTGCACCTGCAGAGGGCTGTAATAAACCCCCTGGCGGTCTGACTAACCACCACACAAACCCGGCAATCAACCACGCCACGCCACCCCTGAATTTGCCCTGATCTGGCCCTCCTTCGGCCCCGCGGCGCCCGGTTTTGACAAACCGGCCTCGATGCTGGCGATGATGAAGGCCAGGCCCGCCCCGGAACTAAAGCCGCCGCCCTCTGCTCACACCTCCACCATGAATTTCAAGTGTTCCCCGTTTGCTGCGTTTTTTGCTGCTGTTTTGATAGCTGTGGGCGTAATAAGTACGCCGGCTTATGCACAGAATAACCAGAATTCCCAGGCAAATTTCCTGAACCAGGGTGGCCGCCCCGCATCGGGCGCCCTGGTGACCACCGAGCAGGTGCGCGCCGAACTGCTGGCCTGGGCCCCCGAGGGCGTGGAGGCGGGCAAGCCGCTCTGGCTGGGTCTGCAATTGACGCACCAGCCCGAATGGCACACCTACTGGAAAAATTCCGGCGATTCCGGCCTGCCGACGCAGCTGGCGTGGCAGTTGCCGGCCGGCATCACGGCCGGTGAGATCGCCTGGCCAACCCCAAAAAAAATCCCGGTCGGCACGCTGGCCAACTATGGCTACGAAAACACCGTGCTGCTGCCCGTGCCGCTCACGGTGGCGCCCGGGTTCAACGGTGCCCAGCTCAACGTCAAGCTCAATGCCGCCTGGCTGGTCTGCCGCAAGGAGTGCATCCCGCAGGAAGGCGAGTTCACGCTGAGCCTGCCGGTCAAAAGCTCCACGGCGCTGAGCGGCAAGGCCTTCCAGGCCACGTTTGATGCCACGCCCACCGCCTTGCCGGCAGGCGCCAGCCAGGTCGAAGTCAGCGGCAAGGCCATCAAGGTCGCCCTGAGCGGGTTGCCGGCTGGCCTGCAGGGCAAGACCCTCGATTTTTTCCCCGAAACCGGCAGCGTGATTGAGCCGGCGGCGCCGTGGCAGCAAGCCTGGCAGGGCGCGGTGTGGACGGCGCAAGTGCCACTGTCCGGCCAGCGTACCGAGAGCCCCACGCAGCTGCCGCTGGTGGTCGCTTTCCAGCAAAGCGCCTATCGCATCGAAGCACCCGTCAAGGGGCCGTGGCCGGCCGTGGCCGCTGCCGCCGTGGTGCCGCCGGCGCTCGAGGCCGCCCTCCGAGCCAATGCCTCGGCCGGTGCCGCGCCGGTGCAGGCCGGCGGGCCACCCCTGAGCCTGCTGGCTGCGCTGCTCGGCGCCCTGGTGGGCGGCATGATTCTTAACCTGATGCCCTGCGTGTTTCCCGTGCTGGCCATCAAGGTGGTGAGCTTTGTGCACGTGAAGGATCCGGGCACCCGCGTGAGCACCGGCCTGGCCTATACCGCCGGCGTGGTGCTGTCGTTTTTGGCGCTGGGCGCCCTGCTGCTGGGCCTGCGGGCCGCGGGCGAGCAACTGGGCTGGGGTTTTCAGCTGCAAAACCCGGCGGTGGTTGCCGCACTGGCCGCCCTGTTCACGCTGCTGGGCCTGAACCTGGCGGGCCTCTTCGAGTTTGGCCACTTCCTGCCCGACCGGGTCACCCGCCTGCAGTCCACGCGACCTACCATCAACGCTTTCCTGTCGGGCGTGCTCGCCAGCGCGATTGCCTCCCCCTGTACCGCGCCGTTCATGGGCGCCTCGCTGGGGTACGCGGTGGGCTTGCCGGCGCTGCAGGCGCTGGCCATGTTTGCCGCCATCGGCCTGGGCATGGCCTTGCCTTACCTGGCCGCCAGCGCCGTGCCGGCTGTGGCGCGCGCCCTGCCACGCCCCGGCCACTGGATGGTGACCTTCCGCCAGCTGATGGCCTTCCCGATGTTTGCCACCGTGGCCTGGCTGGTCTGGGTGCTGGGCCAGCAAAGCGGCATCGACGGCGCCGGCGCGCTGCTCGCCCTGCTGGTGCTGATGGCGCTGGTGCTCTGGTCGCTGACCCTCCAGGGCCGGACACGGACGCTGTTTGCGACGTTTTCCATAGCGCTTGCTGCGGCCGGCTTGCTGACAATCGGTCAAAACATTACCAAGCCGCTGCAGGCGTCTGCTCCCGCCATCGCCACCTCCGAAAGATGGCAGGCCTGGGAGCCGGGACGGGTCGACCAGCTGACAGCCCGGGGCCAGAGCGTGCTGGTGGATTTCACCGCCGCGTGGTGCGTCACCTGCCAGTACAACAAGAAAACCACGCTGGCCAACACCGCCGTGCTGGCCGACATCGATGCGAAAAACGTCGCACTGCTGCGCGCCGACTGGACGCGCCGCGACCCGGCAGTAACGGCGGCGCTGACCCAGCTGGGCCGCAGTGGCGTGCCGGTGTATGCCATCTACAAACCGGGCCACGCTCCGGTCATCCTGTCGGAAGTGCTGTCGGTCGATGACCTGCGGGCCGAACTGGCCAAGCTGTGACCTTTGTACGAATTGGTAACGCCGCGGATAAGGCCGTCAGAAAATGGTAAGTTAGCTAGTATAGTGATCCCTCACAGCCCGCGAGGTATTTGTCATGACCCAGGTTTCCCACGCAGAGCGTATTCCGCACATTCTCAAGCACATGCAAACCATTGCGGTGGTCGGGCTGTCGCCCAAGCCGCATCGCGCCAGTTTTGGCGTGTCGCGCTACATGCAGGCCCAGGGCTACCGCATCATCCCGGTCAACCCCAACGCCACCGAGGCGCTCGGCGAGAAGTCCTATCCCTCGCTGACCGAAGCCGCCAAGCATGAAAAGATCGATCTCGTGAACTGCTTTCGCAACAGCGAAGACATCCCGCCCATCGTCGATGAGGCCATCGCGATAGGCGCCAAAGCCGTGTGGATGCAGTTGGGCATCGAGAACCGGGCGGCGGCCGCCAAGGCGCAGGCGGCCGGGCTACTGGTCGTGCAGGATCAGTGCATCAAGGTCGACCACACCGTGCTGCTGTCGCGCGGCCTGATATAGGCCGATAAAGTCCGACAAGGCGGGCACGCTGCTGCAGCCACCACGGCCTCCGTCTCCTCGCAATGCGTGCTGTACGCTGTTGCCGGCGGGGCTGATCGCCACCATCCCTCCTTTCCTCAATCTGACCGGGCGCGCGCGGCCAGCTATTTAATCCATAGCAAGCCACGTTTGGTGCTTGCGGCATTCCGGCTTGTCCCCGAGAATGCCGCATGCCCACGCTGCGCCCTCATGTGCCGTTTCCCTTCCTGCTGCCGGGTCTGCTGGCGCTGCTGCTGGCGGGCTGCGCCTCCACCGCGCCCGCGCCGCGCGGCGAGGCACAGTCCGCCCCCATCGCCTCCTCGGAATTGGGGCAATCCGACGTGAACCGCATGGCCACACTGGGCATGCGCGACAACCTGGAGAGCCTGCTGCGCCTGGGCGACAAGCTCTACCGGCGCAACCCGGCCGAGTGGCGAAAAACCGGCCTGGCCAGCCGCGAGGCTGCGCTAGCCCAGCTGCGCAGCGCCGTGGAGAACCGCAGCCCCTGGCCCGAGCTGCAGGGCAAACGCGACATCGCAGCCCTGTCGCTGGCACTGGCCGGCGACTTCAAGGGCGACCGTGTGGCGGCTTTCATTTACGCCAGTGCCGACATGCTGGTCACGGCCCACGGCGGTAAAACCAGTTTCTACCTGACCGATGCGCTGGACGCCCAATACATCTACAACGCGGCCCGCAACATCGAGATCGCGGTGTGGCTGCTCTCCAGCCGGCGCAACAGCGCAGGCCAGCCGCTGCTGCTGGCCGACGAGATTTCCGAGCGCGAGCGCAACCTGAGCTTCGAGCGCGAGTTCGGCAAGGTGATCGGCCGGCTCGACCTGCTGGCGGTCGTGCTGACCGAAAAATACCGCCGCGCCGTGATCACCTATGTACAGAACCTGCTGGGGGGCACCTTTCTGCAGTTTTTGCCGGTGAGGTAAGCACACCCCCTTCTCGGCTCACTTCGTGTAGCCGGATCCCCCCTTGCAGGGGGCGACTGCTGTGGCCCGGCATAGCCGGTTCCACGCCGTCACTTGGTCTGGGCGGCTGCGCTGGCGTCATGGCTCTTCGGGCGGAGACAATACCTCTGTTTGCCATTCCCTTTTCCGGAAAATGCCCATGCCCGACAACTACCTGCCGCAGGTCAGAAGCCAGTACGAAGCCCTGCCCTACCCGCCGTGCAACCCGGAGGACGAGCGCCAACGCCTGGTGCTGACCTGGCTGGAAGACCTGCCGATGATCAACCACTACTGCTTTGCCGGAAAGCAGTCGTTTCGCAACGGCTTCAGGGCCCTGGTAGCGGGCGGCGGCACGGGTGACGCCACGATCTTCCTGGCCGAGCAGCTGCGCGCGACCGACGCCGAGATCGTGCACCTGGACATGAGCGAGGCGAGCATCGCGCTGGCAAAGGAAAGGGCGCGCATTCGTGGCCTGAACAACATCACGTGGGTGCACGACTCGCTGCTCAACCTGCCCCGCCTGGGCCTGGCGCCCTTCGACTACATCAACTGCAGCGGTGTGCTGCATCACCTGGCCGACCCTGACCTGGGCTTCGGGGCCCTGCGCGCGGTGCTCAAGCCCGAGGGGGCCATCGGCCTGATGGTCTACGCCACGGCGGGGCGCACCGGCATCTACCAGATGCAGGCCCTGATGCGGCTCGTCAACGGCACGCAGGCTGACGACCAGCGCAAGATTGCCAACACCCGCGACCTGCTGGCCAGCCTGCCGCCCAGCAACTGGTTCAAGCGCAGCGAAGACCTGCACCACGACCACAAGGCCGGGGACGCGGGCATTTACGACCTGCTGCTGCATTCGCAGGACCGTTCGTACTCGGTGGGCGAGCTGTTTGACTGGCTGGGGCATAACGCCGCAGGCACGGGAGGGCACGGCCTGCACCTCGAATTCACCGACGTGCAGCGTGGCCGTTCGCCCTACCTGCCGCACATGGTGCTGGGCAGCCAGCCACCGGCCATGGCCGGCGAACTGCGCAAGATGGCGCGCCGGCGGCAGTATGAGATGGCCGAACTCATGATCGGCAACATCATCACCCATTCGCTGTACGTCACGCGCGATGCCGGCTGTACCGCGCCTTACGGCAATGCCGAATACGCGCCTTTTTTCTTCCATGAGCCGCTGACCGGCGACGTCGCGGCACAGGTCTTCAGCAGCAACCGCGGCCAGCCTTTCCTGCTCCGGCACCAGCACTCCGGCGTGTCGGTGATGGTCAACCCCGGCCGATATGGGCCGCAAATCCTTCGCCTGATTGATGGCCAGAGAACGTTCGGCGAGATTTTTGATCAGTTTCGCGCAGACTGGCGCGGCCAGGCGGCCGCACCGGACAACGCGGCGCTGTTCGCCGATTTTTCAGAATCATTTGAAGCCCTGAACGCGCTGGACCGCCTGCTGCTGAGGCATCCGCAAGCCGGCACGGCTGCTGCGCCCTAGCCTTACCGCTCTTGCAGCCGCCCGGGGCGCGGACCAAGGTCTGCCCGCGGCAGCGCTTACACCATCGGCTTTACACCATCCGCTTATGCCACCTGGGTAAAGAGATCCGGAGTCATCGCTGGCGGGGGCGGGTCGGTCACCTGCAAATCGACCACCACCACCAGTTCTCCACCGAAACGGCCGATGCCGAGGCCGCTCATCAGGCGCCGCTCTTCTTCGGGGGATGCCATTCGCACAAAGCACAAGGCCTGCTGCCTGCCGGCTTGCGTGGCCACCAGGATGTTGAGTTGGGTGACCGAACCAAATCTGGCGCACCGCCGGCCCAGGGCCGATCGCAGCGCTGCCATGTCAGGGCATCGTCCCAGTTCGTCGAGTTCCTCAGTCGTCATCAGCCATTTACCCCCTCCTGTATGTGCATTCAGCATCGCGGGTGGCAGACAGGCGTTTGATGAGGCAAATGCGAACTGCACTGTAGGACAAGGTCGCCGTCCGGTAAAAAACAGAACGTTTTGCAACGCTTTGCCGTGAACGCTTGCAAATCTGGCCCAAAAGAAGCGGCGCAATACGCCACGATTCCCGCTTGTTGTCAAAAAACAGGGTTTGCCCGTGTCTGTGTCACTTTCCGTCATTGAGTTAGCATCCCGGCGGCCCGCCTCCGCGCTGCGCCATGAGGCTTCAGCCCCTCCCCCGCATCCATTCCTTCGGGAAACCGACCGGCTCACCCGGCTGGCCGCCCGGTCATGCGGCGTGACTATTGCCATGGTGGTGTTGCAGGAAGAGGGCCAGGCGGTTTTCAGCGCCGGCACCGGCTTTGCGGCGCCAGCGCGCGAGGGCCTGGTCACGCTGTGTGCCGCCACGCTGGAAACACCACTCTGCGCTCCCACGTTGCCAGCCCCCTACGCACCGGGCATCCGTTTTTACCGGGGCTTCCAGATGATCGGGGAAGACGGCGCGCTGCTGGGCCTGCTGGCGGTAATGGACACACTGCCCCGAAGCCTGAGCCGCGAGCAGGAAGAAGGCCTGCAGACGTTGGCCGGGCTGCTGGCGGGGCAACTGGAGTTGCGCCACCAGCGGCACGCGCTGGATGCCGAGCGCCAGCACATCGGCACCACCACGCGGCAGACCCAGGAAGACGCACACCGGCTGGCAACGCGGCTGAGCATCACGCTGGAAAACATCTCGGAAGGCTTTTACACGCTCGATCCCGAATGGCGATTTACCTACCTCAGCCGCGAAGGCGAACGGCTGCTGGGCAGGCCCGGTACGGAGTTGCTGGGAAAAAGGATCTGGAAAGAGTTTCCCGGCATCATCAATACGACCTTCGGGGAACAGATAGAGGCCGCGGTCGCAAGCAACCAGCAGGTGGAGTTTGAGGCCCACTTTGCGCCGATGGACAGGTGGTTTGAAGTACGCGCCTATCCGTATCCGGACGGCGTGGCGATCTACTTTCGGGACATCAGCGAACGGCGCAAGGCCCGCGAGCAGCTCATGCTGCTGGAAACCAGCATCTCGCATCTGAACGACATCGTGCTCATCACCGAGGCCGTGCATACCGGCAAACCCGGCCTGCGCATCATCTTCGTCAACAACGCCTTCGAGCGCCACACCGGGTATGGCCGCGACGAGGCCCTGACCCAGTCACCCCGGCTGCTGTGCGGGCCGTTGACGCAACGCAGCGAACTGGACCGCATCAACAAGGCTTTCCTGCGGGGTGAGCCGGTGCAGGCCGAGCTGATCACCTACCGCAAGGATGGCAAGCACTTCTGGATGGAAGTCGACATCGTGCCGGTGGCCGATGATGCGGGCGTCTTTTTCACCCACTGGGTTGCCGTGGGACGGGACATCACGCGGCGCAAGGTGGCCGAAAGCGAAATCATGCACCTGGCCTTTTACGATCCGCTGACCCAGCTGCCGAACCGGCAGCTGCTCATGGACCGCCTGCAGCTGGCACTGGCCCACCCCCCGCAACTCCCGCGCGAAGGTGCGCTGATGTTCATCGACATGGACAACTTCAAGATCCTCAACGACACCCTGGGCCACCACAAAGGCGATCTGCTGCTGCAGCAGGTCGCCGAGCGCCTGACGGCGTGCGTGCGCACCGCCGACACGGTGGCGCGCCTGGGCGGGGACGAGTTTGTGGTCATGCTGGAGAACCTCGGCCACGACCCCCGCGAGGCTGCCGCGAAGGCCCAGGTGGTGGGCAAGCATATTCTTGCGGCACTCAGCGAGCCCTACCTCCTGGCAGGCCACCAGCACTACAGCACGTGCAGCATCGGCGTGACCTCGTTCAACCAGAACCACAACAGCATTGGGGACCTGCTGAAGCAGGCGGACCTGGCCATGTACCAGGCCAAGACCGCCGGACGCAACACCCTCTGCTTTTTTGACCCGGTGACGCAGGCGGCGGTGTCGGCCAGCGCAGCACTGCAGTCGGACCTGCGCCAGGGCCTGCGCGAAAAACAGTTCCTCCTGCATTACCAGCCACAGGTTGGGCGCGACGGCCGCATGATGGGTGCGGAAGCCCTGCTACGCTGGAACCACCCGGTACGCGGCATGGTGTCGCCTGCGGAATTCATTCCGGTAGCGGAAGATTCGGGGTTGATCCTGCCGCTGGGCCAATGGGTACTGGAAACCGCCTGCCACCAGCTGGCCACCTGGGCCCAGCGGCCTGAAACGGCGGCACTGAGCATTTCAGTCAACGTGAGTGTGCGGCAGTTCCGCCACCCGGAATTCGTCGACCTCGTCATGGCCGCCCTGAACGACACGAAAGTCAGCCCGCACAAACTCAAGCTGGAGCTGACCGAAAGCCTGCTGGCCGATGACATGGACATCACCATCGGCAAAATGGCCAAACTCAAGGCCATGGGCGTGACCCTGTCGATCGACGATTTCGGCATGGGGTATTCCTCGCTCTCCTGCCTCAAGCGCCTGCCGCTGGACCAGCTGAAGATCGACAAATCCTTTGTGGCGGACATACTGCGCGACCCGAATGACGCAGCGATCGCACGCACCATCATCGGCCTGGCGCAAAGCCTGGGGCTGGGCGTGATGGCCGAGGGGGTCGAGACCGAAGCGCAGCGCGAGTTTCTGTACCGCCAGGGCTGCGAGAGCTACCAGGGTTACCTGTTCTGCAAGCCGCTACCCATCGATGCGCTGGAAGAATTCATGAAAAACCCGGCGCCCGGCGGCTGAACCGGCGGACGAGCCCGCCCGTTCACGCGACCTCTAAAAGAGAAAGAGGCCGGGCGTGAAAAGTCGAGAAAGTCAAGAGAATCAGGAGCTTGTTTCTGGAGCGGCTTTGGCAACCTTGCCGTGCTCCAGCAAAAACACCACCTCCCGGACAATGCCGAACATCACCGCGCGGTCCCGACCGGGATGGTCGGCAAAGTGAACCACGGTGGAGCCCATGGTTGCAAAGCTGGTCTCCGTCTGCCCCGACTCCTTGCCATACACCACCGTGATGCCGTAGCGGGTCATCAGCGGCCCGCAGGCGCCCCAGTCGCGCGTCCACTGCGGCAGCGCCTGGGCGTTGTCCCAGAGCGTGCCCGCGCTTTCATAGCACTCTTCAATATGCTGGTGGCCCAGCAGCTGTGCCAGGTGCCGTTCCTTGGCAATGCAGCTGCGAAAGTACTCTTGGTCGTTCATGCGCATGGCGAAGTCCTTCTTCGAGTCAGATGAAAGCTCACGGCACCATGGTAAATCTGAATCGCGGCGCTGGATAGACGCCGGCCCCCGCCGATGCGGCCTGCCTGCCACACCAGCCCCTGCCGACCTGAGACAATCTGCTCATGTTTGCACCACTTCAAAACGACACCTTTCTGCGTGCCTGCCTGCGCCAGGCCACCGACCACACGCCCGTCTGGCTGATGCGCCAGGCCGGCCGCTATTTGCCCGAATACCGCGCCACCCGCGCCCGGGCCGGCAGCTTCATGGGGCTGGCCACCAACACCGATTACGCCACCGAGGTCACGCTGCAGCCGCTGGAGCGTTACCCGCTGGATGCGGCCATCCTGTTTTCCGACATCCTGACCGTACCCGACGCCATGGGGCTGGGCCTGTCGTTCGAGCTCGGCGAAGGCCCGCGTTTTGCCACCCCTGTGCGCGACGAAGCGGCGGTGGCCCGGCTGGCGGTGCCCGATATGGGCAAGCTGCGCTATGTGTTTGACGCCGTCACTTCGATCCGCAAAGCCCTTCATGGCCGGGTGCCGCTGATCGGTTTTTCCGGCAGCCCCTGGACGCTGGCCTGCTACATGGTCGAGGGAGCAGGCTCGGACGACTACCGGCTCGTCAAGACCATGCTGTACCAGCGCCCCGACCTGATGCACAAAATGCTGGCCGTCAACGCCGACGCGGTGGCCGCCTACCTGAACGCGCAGATTGAGGCCGGCGCCCAGGCCGTGATGATTTTTGACAGCTGGGGCGGCGTGCTGGCCGACGCGGCCTTCCAGACCTTCAGCCTGGCCTACACCGCGCGCGTGCTGGGCCAGCTCAAGCGCGAGCACGATGGCGTGAAGATTCCACGCCTGGTCTTCACCAAAGGCGGCGGGCAGTGGCTGGAAGCCATGGCGGCCCTCGACTGCGAGGTGCTGGGCCTGGACTGGACCGTCAACCTCGCCCAGGCCCGCGCACGGGTCGGCGAGAACGGACCCCATGCCAAGGCCCTGCAGGGCAACCTGGACCCCAACGTGCTGTTTGCCGGCCCGGCCCAGATCGAAGCCGAAGCGGCGGCCGTACTGGACAGCTTTGGCCGGCCCCACTTGGACGCCAGCCAGCCCGGACCCACCCACATTTTCAATCTCGGCCATGGCATCAGCCAGCACACACCGCCGGAAAGCGTGGAAGTCCTGGTCCGAGCAGTACACACTCACTCTCGCCGCATGCGCACAGCCGGGGCTTGAAGCGGCTGCCAAGCCCCCTCTGACAAGCGATGGAGCCGTCATTTCAGCCATGACTAGCATAAAACCAGGCCCGGGGTGTTGGACTTATGCACAAAATCTGTGCTCCGCCGCCGCAACGCACACAGCCCCGCCGCTACCCCGCTATCAAAGCCATAGCGCAGCTAAGTTATTGATTTATATAGAAACTTCAAATTGCTTTTTTTCCGGGCATTTTAAGAAAAGCCTTGATTTACAAGGCTTCGCGCTGATCCCCGGGAAGCTATCAACAAAGTTATCCACAGAAAATCTGGAAATCTGTAAAGCAGTGATAAATCAAGGACTTAGCGCGCTAACTGGAAGTGCTTTTGAAGATGTTCGCGCATCTGCCTGTCCCGCATGACCTGCTGGATCGAGGTGGTCATGGCCACGCCCGCCCACAGTGCCGTCGCGGGGCCCCTGACCTATCGAAGTGAGCTCCCACTGCTTCCGGGTGCGCTGGTGCGTGTGCCCTTGGGCCGGCGGGAAGTGCTGGGCGTGGTGTGGAGCCTCTTGCCGGACAGCGGTGGCCTGCCGGAAAAGCAGGTCCGCGCCATTGCCGGCGTATTCGACGGACTGCCGCCCCTGTCCGCAACCTGGCGAAAACTGGTTGCCTTCACGGCCGGCTACTACCAGCGCTCGCTGGGCGAAGTGGCGCTGGCCGCCCTGCCGCCGCAACTGCGCGAGCTCAGCGCCGTGCAGCTGGGCCGCCGGCTCAAGCGGCCCACGGTGGACAGCAGCCACGCCCCGGACACTGCTGATTTAATAGCACTCACCCCCCAGCAGATGCGGGCACTGGCCGAATTTGACGCCGACACCCGGCCCGCCCTGCTGTTTGGCGCCACCGGCAGCGGCAAAACCGAGGTCTATCTGCGGGCCGCGGCACGGGTACTTGAGCAGGACCCGGACGCCCAGGTGCTGGTCATGGTGCCCGAAATCAACCTCACCCCGCAGCTGCAGGCCCGTTTTGAGGCGCGCTTTGCCCACCTGGGCAAGGAGCGGGTCGTGCCCCTGCACAGCGGGCTCACGCCGGCCCAGCGGCTCAAGAGCTGGCTGGCGGCCCATACGGGGCAGGCCCGGCTGGTGCTCGGCACGCGCATGGGGGTGCTGGCCTCCTTGCCCAATCTGCGCCTGCTGGTGGTCGACGAGGAACACGACCCGAGTTACAAGCAGCAGGAAGGCGCACGCTACTCGGCGCGCGACCTGGCGGTCTACCGCGCCAAGCTGGAAACCGGGGACGCCACACATCCCCACGGTCCCTGCCGCGTGCTGCTGGGCTCGGCCACGCCCTCGCTGGAAAGCTGGCAGGCCACCCTCACCGGCCGCTACCAGCGCCTCATCATGGATGAGCGTATAGGAGGCATGGCCCCCACGCTTGTCGCTTCGCGTACTGCGCTGCCCCCCGAGGGGACTGGCCTTGCTTGGGGCGGCCCGGCGCTGCGGCCGGCCCCCACGCTTGTCGCTTCGCGTGCCTCCGGCGGTGCGCTGCCCCATTCACCAGAGGAAGGGGCTAATTTTCCTGGGGGCGGCCCGTCGGAAAATTCCGCGCCCCCGACGACCGGCGGGGAGGCCGCGCCCTATGGCGCCGGGCCGCGGCCTGGCCCCTCCTCGCCTCCGAAGGCCAGGGAGCCAGGCGCCTCGGGAGAGGCGGGCAGCCTGCCCACTGTGCGGCGCGTGGACATGAACCACCAGCCCAAGCACTGCATCATCGCGCCGCCGTTGCTGGACGCGATCGCGCAGCGCGTGGCGCGCGGCGAGCAGTCCCTGATTTTTTTGAACCGGCGCGGCTATGCGCCGGTGCTGGCCTGCCATGACTGCGGCTGGAAAAGCGAGTGCCCGCATTGCAGCGCGTTTCGCGTCTTCCACAAGATAGACCGCACGCTGCGCTGCCACCACTGCGGTTTCACCGAGCGCGTGCCGCGCGCCTGCCCCAGCTGCGGCAACATCGACATCGCGCCGGTGGGGCGCGGCACCGAGCGGCTGGAAGAGCATCTGGCCGAACTGCTGGCTGGCGTGAAGCGGCCGGACGGCGAGCCGGTGCGCATCGCCCGCATCGACGCCGACACCACGCGGCTCAAGGGCGCGCTCGAATCGCAGCTGGCCAGCGTGCATGCCGGCGAGGTCGACGTGCTGGTCGGCACGCAAATGATTGCCAAGGGCCATGACTTCCGGCACATCACGCTGGTGGCGGCCGTCAACCCCGACGGGGCGCTGTTCTCCAGCGACTTCCGCGCGCCCGAACGCCTGTTCAGCCTGCTGATGCAGGCCGGAGGCCGGGCCGGCCGCGATGCCCGGCACAGCGAGGCCAGCGAGATGTGGGTGCAGACTTTCCACCCGGATCATCCGCTGTTCGAGGCGCTGAAAAAACACGACTACCCGGCCTTTGCCGCACAGCAGCTGACAGAGCGCCAGGCGGCCGGCATGGCGCCCTTCGGTTTCTCGGCGCTGGTGCGCGCCGAGGCCCGCACGCAGGAGGTGGCGCAGGGCTTTCTCAACGCCGCGGCAGCATCGGCCACGGCGCAGAAAATCACCGGCCACGACCAGGTGACAGCCTACCCGGCGGTGCCGATGACGATCCAGCGCGTGGCCAACATCGAGCGCGCACAGATGCTGGTGGAAAGCCCGTCACGCGCGGCCCTGCAGCGCTTTCTGGCCGCCTGGCAGCCGGTGCTGTTTGACACCCGCCAGCACAGCGATTTCAAAAGCCTGATCCGCTGGGCGGTGGATGTGGACCCGATTGCGATTTAACCTGGAAACGGCAGTTGGATGCGCTGTCACCCAGAAGGTGAATGCGATCGAAGAGGGAAAAGTCAATGTGCTTGCGGCTTTCCTGAAGTTTGCGCTCACCCTTCCGGAAAGCCGACCCTCAACGTTCAAAGCCCGGTGAACCAAATCGCAGAAAGACAGAACACAGAACTCGAGCGGGCCGCCCTCTTTCGACAAGCCATTTAGGGCCCCTTCATACGCTCGGATTCCATGGCGGCATTGCGCTCCTCACTGGCCTCAATGGGTTCCATGTCCTCGTCGATGGATGCCCCCGCGCGTTCTGCGGCCGCTTTCGTTTCGTCAGCAGTCGCGCCGAGCCCTTCACCATCGTCATCGCCTGGAGGCTCCAGCATGTCTTTCAGCATGGCCGCCAACTCCGGTGTGTCCCACGGCTCGCCATGCTGCTTTTTCTTTTTGATGTAGTGTCTGATTTCTGCGTCTTGCTCCGCGGTCAATGGAAGCCCACGGAAAGTGCTTTTAGGGTCAATGTCGGGCATGGTGTTCCTCCGGGGTTGGTCTCGCACTCCGGCGCAGGGGAGGCCGCCGTCGGCACGGATACGTGAAGGACGTGAAGACCGCCAGCACGGCGGATTCGTCGGAACCCATCACGGGCGGATGCGATGGCACCGCGCCGTCTGCCAGGAAGTCGATCTCGCGCGCGTTGTCGCAGCCCCAGAGGCACACACAGTGCCTGGATGCGTCGTAGCTGCGGCTGGGGTTGGAAAACTTGGGCGCCATGCGGTCATCCTAGTCCTATTTAGTGACGGCGTAATCACGGCCTGAGTAATCACCGTGCATCGTGTGGCTTCCGTCCTGGCGTCAGCCCCTCGGCTCTGAGGCCGGGTTTGTGACAGGGGAAAAAGCAGCACGAAAAGCCGCACGCAGAGGCGAATATCCCTGCGCCAACGAATGGCCGCTCCTGACCGGACTGTGCCTGCCTCGGTTCAAGCTCCAGACGCGACCCGAAGCCGAGGTTCAACCTTGTCCATGCCTGGGGAGGCTTGCATTTCCGGACATTTAGGACTAAATTGGTTCCATATAAAGAGGAAGGCCACGGCAATGTTGAGACTGAGCAAGCTGACCGACTACGGCACGGTGATCATGACCCACATGGCGCGGCAGCCGGCCCACGTCTACAGCGCCGCTGAAGTGGCCACCGCGACAGGCGTGACAGTCCCCACGGCGAGCAAGATCCTGAAGACGCTGGCACGGGAAAACCTGCTGCAGTCGCTGCGCGGCGCCCACGGCGGTTACCTGTTGTCGCGGCCACCGGATGAGATTTCCATTGCCCAGGTCATCGACGCGATGGAAGGGCCGGTCGGCGTGACCGAGTGCAGCGCCGCCCTTGGCCTCTGCGCGCAGGAAGGTTCGTGTTCGTTGCAGGCGAACTGGCAGCGCGTCAACCAGATCATTCGCCGCGTGCTGAGCGACCTCACGCTGGCGGACATGGCGCAACCGGTGTTTCGGCCGGTGAACGTCGGCGCACTGCGGGCCCGGCAGCCACGCGAGGGCGTGAGGCAGTAGCAGACGCGGTCGCAACGGGCAACGGGAGATGACACATGGCAAACTCCACAGTCAAACTCGACGAACTGATCAGTCAGGGCTACCAGCACGGCTTCTACACCACCGTGGAGACGGACACCGTGCCGCGCGGGCTCTCCGAAGACGTGGTCCGCCTGATCTCGGCCAAGAAGGGCGAACCGGAGTTCATGCTCGAATGGCGGCTGCGGGCCTATCGCCACTGGCTGACGATGACCGAGCCGCGCTGGGCCACGGTGCGCCACCCGCCCATCGCCTACCAGGACATCGCCTACTACTCCGCGCCGAAGTCGCGCAAGGACGGGCCGCAAAGCCTGGACGATGTGGACCCGGAATTGCTGCGGACCTATGAGAAGCTGGGCGTGCCGCTCGAGGAGCGCGCACTGCTGGCCGGCGTGGCGGTGGACGCGGTGTTCGATAGCGTGTCGGTGGCGACCACCTTCAAGGAGAAGCTGGGCGAGCTGGGCATTGTGTTCTGCTCGTTTTCCGAGGCGGTGCAGCAGCACCCCGACCTGGTGCGGCAATACCTCGGCTCGGTCGTGCCCTACACCGACAACTTTTTTGCCACGCTCAACTCGGCGGTGTTCAGCGACGGCTCGTTCTGCTACATCCCGCCGGGGGTGCGTTGCCCGATGGAGCTGTCCACCTACTTCCGCATCAATGCCAGCAACACCGGCCAGTTCGAGCGCACGCTGATCATCGCCGACGAGGGCGCCTACGTGAGTTATCTGGAAGGCTGCACCGCGCCGATGCGCGACGAGAACCAGCTGCACGCCGCGGTGGTCGAGCTGATCGCGCTGGAAGGCGCGCAGATCAAGTACGCGACGGTGCAGAACTGGTACCCCGGTGATAAGGAGGGCAAGGGCGGCATCTACAACTTCGTCACCAAGCGCGGCGACTGCCGCGGCGCCAACTCGAAAATTTCCTGGACCCAGGTGGAGACCGGTTCCGCCATCACCTGGAAGTACCCCAGCGTGATCCTGCAGGGGGACAACGCCGTGGGCGAGTTCTACTCGGTAGCGCTGACCAACCACTACCAGCAGGCCGACACCGGCACCAAGATGATCCACCTCGGGAAGAACACCCGCAGCACCATCCTGTCCAAGGGGATCTCGGCCGGCCACGGCCGCAACGCCTACCGCGGGCGGGTGCTGATGGCCAAAGGCGCTGCCGGCGCGCGCAACTACACGCAGTGCGACTCGCTGCTGCTGGGCGACCGGTGCGCGGCCCACACCTTCCCCTATATCGAAGTGAAGAACCCGACCGCCCGGGTCGAGCACGAGGCCTCGACCTCACGCATCGGCGAAGACCAGTTGTTCTACTGCCAGAGCCGCGGCCTCGCGCCGGAAGACGCGGTGTCGATGATCGTCAACGGCTTCTGCAAGGAGGTGTTCAAGGAGCTGCCGATGGAATTCGCGGTGGAGGCGCAAAAGCTGCTGGGCGTGAGCCTGGAAGGCAGCATCGGATGACAAGGACAGACCATGCTCGAGATCAGAAACCTGCACGTCTCCGTCGATGACAAGCCCATCCTGCGCGGTATCAATCTCACGATCCGGGCGGGCGAAGTGCACGCCATCATGGGGCCGAACGGCTCGGGCAAGAGCACGCTGGCCCATGTGCTGGCCGGGCGCGACAACCATGTGGTGACCGCCGGCGAGGTGCGCTACGAGGGCCGCAACCTGCTCGACCTGCCGCCTGAAGAGCGGGCGCGGAACGGGATTTTTCTGGCCTTCCAGTACCCGGTGGAGATCCCCGGCGTCGCCAACATCTACCTGCTGAAGGCGGCGCTCAATGCGCAGCGTTTGCACCGCGGCGAGCCGGAGCTGGACGCGGTGGACTTCCTCGCGCTGGTGAAGGGCAAGCTGGCGCTGATGGGCATGGACACCAGCCTGCTGTACCGCGCGGTAAACGAGGGCTTCTCCGGCGGCGAGAAGAAACGCAACGAGATCCTGCAGATGGCCGTGCTGGAGCCGAAACTCGCCATCCTCGACGAAACCGATTCGGGCCTGGATATCGACGCGCTCCAGGTCGTCGCGGGCGGCGTCAGCGCCATGCGCAGCCCGGAGCGGGCCATCGTGCTGGTGACCCATTACCAGCGCCTGCTCAACTACATCGTGCCGGACCACGTGCACGTGCTGGTGCAGGGCCGCATCGCGCTGTCCGGCGGACGGGAGCTGGCGCTGGAGCTGGAAAACCAGGGTTACGGCTGGATCGAGGCCGAAGCCAGCTGCCAGAAGGGAGCGATCTCATGAGCGCGGCGCAAAACCACTTCAGTCACTTCAGGCAAGCTTGCGCACCCCTCGAAGGGCAGCCCGGCATCGCCGGGCATGGGGGTCCCATGAGCGCCACTGCGGCCGACTTTTACCGTGACGAATTCGCCCGCCTCAAAGCGTCGCTGCCCGGCGGGCGCCTGCCGTGGCTGCAGCATGCGCGCGAAGCGGGCCTGGCGTCTTTCGCCGCCACCGGCTTCCCGACGCTGCGCCAGGAGGACTGGAAGTACACCAGCGTCGCCGCCATCGAGAAAAGCCGTTTTGTGCTGGCCGCGCGGGCGCCGTCGGCGCCGAACGGTGTCACGGCACAGCAGATCGAAGACTGGAGCCTGCCCGACACGCAGCGCCTGGTGTTCGTGAACGGCCACTATCAGCCGCGCTGGTCGCGCATCGGGCCGCTGCCCGCGGGCGTCACGCTGGCCAGCCTCGCCGAGCTGCTGGAACGCGACCCCGAGCGCCTGGAAAGCCTGTTGGGGTCGACGCCGGACGCCTACCCTTCCGGCTTCGCGGCGCTGAACGCAGCCTTCATGACCGACGGCGCCTATGTCCATCTGGCTGCCGGCGTGGCGCTCGACACGCCGATCCATCTGCTGTTCGTCGCCACCGAAGCGGGCCTCGCAATGCAGACGCGCAACCTCGTGGTGGCCGACGCCGGCAGCCGGGCCAGCCTGATCGAGCACCATGTGGCCGTGGGCGATGGCGCCTACTTCACCAACGTGATCACCGACCTCGTGGTCGGGCGCGACGCCGGGATCGAGCACCACAAAGTGCAGCAGGAAAGCCTCAAGGCCTTCCACGTCGCCGCGGTGAATGCGGACCAGCAGCGCGGCAGCCGCTTCACCTCGCGCTCGTTCGCACTGGGCGCGGTCCTGGCGCGGATCGACATCGGCGTCGGGCTCAATGCCGAGCACATCACGTGCACGCTCGACGGGCTGTACATGACCGACGGCCGCCAGCATATCGACCACCACACCCGCATCGACCATGCCCAGCCGTACGGCACCAGCCGCGAGTTCTACAAGGGCGTGCTGGCCGGCGCGTCCCGCGCGGTGTTCAACGGCAAGGTGATCGTGCATGCCGATGCGCAGCACAGCGATGCCGATCAGACCAACCGCAACCTGCTGCTGTCGGACAACGCCGAAGTCGATACCAAACCGCAACTGGAGATCTACGCCGACGACGTGAAATGCAGTCACGGCGCCACCGTCGGCCAGCTCGACCCCGAGCAGATCTTCTACCTGCGCTCGCGCGGCGTGGACGATGCGTCGGCACGCGCGCTGCTCACCTTTGCCTTCGCCGAGGAAGTGGTCGACCGGGTAGGCATTGCGCCGCTGCGGGCGCGGCTGGAGAAGCTGCTGCTGGGTCGCCTGCCCGAGCGGGTGAAGGAGCTGATATGAACCACCCCCGAAGCGCCTTCGGCGCCCGGCACCACCGCCAGAGGCGGCGGCTCTTCGGAACCGTCCAAGCCTGCGCAGGCAGGCTTGGAGCCGCGGCCCTCAGCCCCTCAAAGGGGCGCCAGCAACGGCCCGGCAAAGCCGGTTCCGCGCTGGCCCGCGATGGGCGCGACTTGTTTCACGTGTCGTGGGAAGCGCGAAGCGCGCTGGAGCAACTGATATGAACGCCCGAATCAACGAATGGACTGCACGCGCCGACGCGCCCGAGACCGCGCTGGAGCTGGCGCGGTTGCGGCAGGATTTCCCCATCCTGCACCGGACTGTGCACGGCAAGCCCCTGGTCTACCTGGACAATGCCGCCACCAGCCAGAAGCCACAGTGCGTGATCGACTGCGAGGCGCGCTACTACACCGAGCTGAACGCCAACATCCACCGCGGCGTGCACAGCCTGAGCCAGCAGGCGACCGAGGCCTATGAAGCGGCACGCGACACCGTGCGGCGCTTCATCCATGCGGAGCGCCGCGAAGAAATCGTGTTCGTGCGCGGCACCACCGAGGCGATCAACCTGGTGGCGGCGAGCTACGGTCAAGGCCTGCGGCCCGGCGACGAAATCCTGATCACCGAGATGGAGCACCACTCCAACATCGTGCCGTGGCAGCTGCTGTGCGAGCGCACGGGCGCGGTACTGCGCGTCGCGCCCATCGACGACGCCGGCGAACTGCGCCTGGACGCGTTCGAGCGCCTGCTGGGCCCGGCGACGCGCATCGTCGCGCTCACGCAGCTGTCGAATGCGCTCGGCACCCTCAACCCGGTGCAGCACCTCGTTGCGCTCGCCCATGCGGCGGGGGCGGTGGTGCTGGTCGATGGCGCCCAGGCGGTGGCCCACCTGCCGGTTGACGTGCAGGCGCTTGACTGCGATTTCTACGCCTTCTCCGGCCACAAGCTCTACGGCCCGACCGGCATCGGCGTGCTCTACGGCAAGGCGGCGCTGCTGGACGCCATGCCGCCCTGGCAGGGCGGCGGCGACATGATCCGCGAGGTCACCTTCGCCCGGACGACGTACAACGACCTGCCGTACAAGTTCGAGGCCGGCACCCCGAATATCGCGGGCGGCATCGCCCTGGGGGCGGCGATCGATTATGTGAACATGGTGGGTTTGCCCGCCATCGCCGCCCACGAACACGCGCTGCTGGCCTACGCCACCGAACAGGCGGCCGGGATGGCCGGCCTGCGCCTCATCGGCACGGCCCGGGACAAGGCGAGCATCCTGTCGTTCACCGTGGCGGGCGTGCACCCGCACGATGTCGGCACCATCCTTGACGACGAAGGCGTCGCAGTGCGCGCCGGCCACCATTGCGCCATGCCGGTGATGGCGCATTTCGGCGTGCCCGCCACGGTGCGCGCCTCGTTCGCCCTCTACAACACGGTAGAGGAAGTGGATGTGCTGCTGCGCGCGATCCGCAGGGCGCAGGAGGTATTTGGCTGATGTCTGACTTGCGCGATCTGTACCAGGAACTCATCGTTGACCACTACCGCCACCCGCACAATTTCGGGCCGCTGGCGGGGGCCAACCGCCGCGCCGAGGGTTTCAATCCGCTGTGCGGCGACCGGCTGACGCTTTACCTCCAGGTGGTGGACGGCGTGATCCAGGACGCCCGCTTCGAAGGCTCGGGCTGCGCCATTTCCACCGCCTCGGCGTCGCTGATGACCGACGCCCTCAAGGGCAAGACCGAGGCGCAGGTAGAGGCGCTGTTCGCCGGTTTTCACGCGCTGGTGACGGGCGGCGACACCTTGCCGGCGGTTGCGCTGGGCAAGCTGGAAGTGCTGGCCGGCGTGCGCGAATTCCCGGTGCGGGTGAAATGCGCCACCCTGGCCTGGCATACGCTGCGCGCGGCGCTGCACGAGGCCAGCCAGCCGGTTTCGACGGAGTGAATGCGATGAACATTTTCGATTTGATACACCAGGCCAAGGAGGCCGTTGCCCCGCGCCCTGCTGCGCCCGCGGCCACGACCCCCGCCACGGGCTTGCAGGCGCGCGTGGTCGAGGCCCTGCGAGGCGTGTTTGACCCGGAAATCCCGGTCAACATCTACGACCTGGGCCTCATCTACGGCCTGGACGTGGACGAAGCCCGCGGCAAGGTGCATCTCCGCATGACACTGACCGCCCCCGGTTGCCCGGTGGCACAGACCTTTCCCGAAGTGGTCGGCAGCACCGTCGACGCGGTGCCTGGCGTGAACGAGGTCGAGGTCGAGCTGGTGTGGGAGCCGCCCTGGTCCAGGGACCTGATGAGCGAGGCGGCGCGCCTGCAACTGGGGCTGCTGTGATGGCCGACTGGACCGATGTCGCCCCGGCGGACGGCTTCCTGCCCGGCAGCTGCCGCACCGTGGACGTGGACGGCGTGCCCATCGCCGTGTTCAACGTCAACGGCCGCTACTACGCCATCGAGGACCTGTGCACCCACGAGGCCGAGACCCTGTCCGACGGCGAAGTGCTGGATGACATCATCGTCTGTCCCCGCCACGGCGCGCAGTTCTCGCTGGTCACCGGCGAGGCGCTGTCGCCGCCGGCCTACGAGGCCGTGCCAACCTTCCCGGTGCAGGTCGAGAACGGCATGGTGCAGGTGCGGGACGACCGCTTCGACTGACACCTTGACTGACACCTTATGGCGGCAGCCACCCCATCAGGCGGCCGATTCGCTGCCTTGACCCAGG
This sequence comes from Polaromonas sp. P4_H1, assembly GCF_056400945.1. Lineage (NCBI taxonomy): Bacteria > Pseudomonadati > Pseudomonadota > Betaproteobacteria > Burkholderiales > Comamonadaceae > Polaromonas > Polaromonas sp. P4_H1. The sequence goes on from NZ_JBFUKG010000011.1 coordinate 134,511, forward strand.
GTAAAGCAGAACATCGCGCCTTCGTTCAATTTGCCTTCGGCCCAGACGCGGCCGCCGTGACGGTCGATGACACGTTTCACGGTGGCCAGCCCGATGCCGGTTCCGGCGAAATCTCCCGGTGAATGAAGGCGCTCGAAGGTGCCAAATAGCTTGTGCGAGAAGGCCATGTCAAACCCGACACCGTTGTCCCGAACAAAAAAGACGGTGTCGCCATCGGCGTCCAGTTCGCAGCCCACCTCAATCCGCGTCAGCACCTGCCTGGAAGTGAACTTCCACGCGTTGGCCAGCAGGTTTTGCAACACGGCCGACAGCAGGCGAGGGTCGCCCTGCGCGCGCAAGCCCTCCTGGATGAGCACCTGCGCCTGGCGCTGCGGCTCCCGCTCCCGGTGGTCCTGCTCGATCCGCCGGGCGACGGCTGAAAGATCGACCGGCTCTGACTTGATCTGCTCGCGGGACAGCTTGGCCAAGGTCAGCAGGCCCTCGATCAACTCGCCCATCTCCTTGACCCCGACACCAATCCGGTTCAGGTAGTGCTTGCCCTTGTCGCTGATATTTTCTGCTTCGGCCTTCGCGAGCAGCTGGCTGAACCCGTGGATGGTATTGAGGGGCGAGCGCAGGTCATGGGACACGGAGTAGGCGAAAGACTCCATCTCCTTGTTCGCCGCTGCGAGTTGGGCCGTGCGCAGCAATACCCGCTCCTCGAGTTCACTGTTGAGGCTGAGAATTTCTTCCTGCTGTTGCCGGCGCTCCGTGATGTCGCGCTCGACCGCCACCCAATGGGTGAATCTGCCCGACTCGTCGGCGATGGGGGCGATGTCTGTTTCCAGCCAGAGCTCCTGGCCGGCCTTGGTGTAAGTGACAATTTCCGCGCGTACCGCTTGCCAGTTTTTCATGGCGGTGCGAATGCGGTCCAGCTCCGCCTGCCCGGTTTTGGCTCCCCACAGCAGCGTCGAGGCATGTCCGAGGACCTCCTTCCGGCCGTATCCGGTGTGACGCTCAAAGGCATCATTCACAAAAACGATTCGCGGCCCCGTATCGTTGAAGGTCTGGGCTTCGGTGATGACTACCATGTCGTTCAGGCGGGACACCGCCGTCTCCAGCAGGCGCAGCTGTGCCTGCTCCGCGCGCCGCTGGGTGATGTCCTGAAAGTAAACCGCGAGCCCCGCCTCTGTGGGATAGACGTGGAAGGCAAACCAGGTCTGCAGCGGCTGATGAAAAGCCTCAAAGCGGGTCGTGTGCTGCGCTTGAGCCGCCATGCGATATTCGCGCTCGATGCGCGCGCCCACGGCCTCGGGAAGCTCCTGCCACAGCGTATGGCCCATCAGGTCTTCCCGGCGGCGCTTGAGCATTCGCTCTGCCTGGCCATTGACGAAGGTGAACTCCCAGTTCCTGTCGATCAGGAAAAAACCGTCGGTGATGCTTTCCAGCGTGGTGAGGAGCTGCGCCTCCAGCGCGAGCGTGCGCGCCTCCGCCTCCTTTTGCTCCGAGATATCCTGAAAGGCACCTTGAATGCGGATGATCTTTCCCGTGGCATCACGCACGGCCTCGCCGATAGAACGCACCCAGATGCGCCGGCCCTTGGCGGTGAGCTTGGGCAGCACAAATTCGTAAGGCGTGCCGTGTTCCACGCAATCCTGCACATGACGGATGACTATCGGCCGATGCTCCGGGAGAAAGTAGCCGACCCCCTCGTCCAGCGTCGGTTGATAACCAGGCGCTACGTCGTGAATCAGGCAGTTTTCATCCGACCAGGTCAGCGTGCGGTCAGGCAGTTCAATCGTCCATCCCCCCAGGCGCGCCACCCTGCCAGCGATGCGGTTGATGGCGAGGTTTTTCTCCAGGAGCGCAGCGGCCTGTTTCAGGTCGTCAACATCGGTCAAGGTACCCAGCCAGTGAGCCGTCAGGCCCGCCGCGTCATAGTGCACAACCGCCCGGCCCAGCATCCAGCGATAGACGCCATCGGCCCGGCGCAGACGGTATTCGACCTCGCAGGTCTCGCCATTCTTGAATGCCTGCGCCCAAAGTTCGGCGGCCCGCGGACCGTCATCGGGATGAACAAGGCCGGACCAGCCGCGGTCCAGGCTCTCCTCCAGGGACAAGCCGCAATAGTCAAACCACCGTTGATTGAAGTAGGTGTAGCGGCCATCGGCCCGCATCATCCAGACGATCTGGGGTATTGCGTCTGCCAGCAGGCGCAATGGTGTGTCACCCATGCCGCCCGCGCACAAGGCCTCAGCGGGGAGCTTGCGGTCAGTGATGCCCTGTGCGGTGCCTGACAAAGTTATCGAGCAGCTGCCTGTCCTGTTCACGCACTCTCCCCGTGTGTGTGTCGTTCTGACTGAATCCTGGATCAGCGAACACGATTGAAATCTTTTCGCAGTCCCGCTTCACTCGCGGCTTTGACGTATTGTGGATTATCACGTGCCACGTCCGGCCACTTCGACGGAGTTCATGATTGTTGTTGAAATGTTGCAGGTCTTGACGGAACGCATACTTTTGCCTGACGGAATGCCCAGCGCAGCCAGCGTACGCCGGCTGGGGAGATCGTTTTGAGCAGCGCATGAATGCTGCATCGCACCCAGGCCCGCCAGCCCGACCTTGGCTCGCCGGGTGCCGCGCACCCCGGACCACTTCCATGCCGTGGGCTTACACCACGGGCTGGACCGCGATCTCCCGCTCTGCCATGATCAGGACATCTCCGCTCCCCCATGACGGACTCCAGCCCGTCGTCGAACCGAAGCGATGGCCACACCCACCGTCCGTGTTGTTGCCGCAGCGCTCCTCTTGAGCATGACGGGGGCACAGACCGCCTCAGCCGAAGACTTCGCGTCCGGGCACCGGCGGATGATGGAGGAAATCACGGCGCTCGTTCGCGAGACCCGCACCGAAACCGGCAAGCCAGCCCTTGATGAGCGGGTGATGGCTGTCATGGGGAAGGTGCCGCGGCACGAGTTCGTTCCCGCTGACCAGCTTCCCCGTGCCTACCAGAACCGCCCCCTGCCGATCGGCCACGGGCAGACCATCTCGCAGCCTTACATCGTCGCACTGATGACCGATCTGGCCAGGGTGGAACCCGGCCACAAGGTGCTCGAGGTCGGCACCGGCTCGGGCTATCAGGCGGCGGTGATGGCGCACTTGGCGCGTGCCGTCTACACCATCGAGATCATCGAGCCGCTGGGGCTGCAAGCCCGGCAACGCCTGCAGAAACTGGGCTACGACAACGTCCAGGTGCGGCTGGGCGACGGCTACCACGGCTGGGAGGAACACGCGCCGTACGACGCCATCCTCGTCACCGCGGCAGCCAGCCACATTCCGCCGCCGCTCATCCGCCAGCTCAAGGCCGGCGGCAGGATGGTGATTCCAGTGGGCGCCGCGTTCATGGTCCAGCAACTGATGCTGGTCGAGAAGAACCGCGATGGGACGGTGTCGACCCGGCAGATCCTGCCGGTGGCCTTCGTTCCGCTGACCGGCCAGCGCTGATATGACACCCACCCCCGTTGCTGGCTCACTGCGTGTAGCCGCCTCCCCCCTCGAGGGGGCAACACCAGCGGCCCGGCAGAGCCGGTTCCGCGGTGTTCCCCGTACAGGCCTCGCGTTTCATGCGTCGCGGCTCGTGCGAAGCGCGGTGGAGCAGTTGAGATATCCATGACCGGGACACGCGTGTCTGCTGTTGGCGGGCCCGTCCCGCCGGTGATCGGCGTGGCCCTGATCTCGGCCGCCGCGCTGGCCTACGAAATCCTGCTGATGCGGCTGTTCTCCATCATCCTGTGGCACCACTTCGCCTACATGATCATCAGCCTGGCGCTGCTCGGCTATGGCGCCAGCGGCGCCGTGCTGACCTTGGTGCAACACGCCGTGCAGCGGCACTTTGCACCGCTGTTCAGCGCGGCCGCCGCAGCGTTCGGGGTCAGCGCCATCGGCTGCTTTGTGCTGGCGCAGCGCGTGCCGTTCAATCCACTGGAAATCCTCTGGGACCCGCGCCAGCCTGTGTACCTGCTGGCGGTCTACCTGCTGCTTCTGCTGCCCTTTCTGTGCGCCGGCGCCTGCGTGTGCATGGCCTTGTCGTGCTTTCGCGGCAAGGTGCCGCGCATCTACAGCTTCGACATCCTGGGCGCCGGGGCGGGCAGCCTGGGCGTCGTGGCCCTGCTGTTCCTGCTGTCGCCGGCGGACACCTTGAAGCTGATCGGGGCCTTGGGATGGGCCGCCGCGGCGGTGGCGTGGCTCGAATGCCGGGGCCCCAGGCACTGGCAGCCGGCGGCCCTGCTGATGGTCATGGCCAACCTGCCCTTGCTGTTGCCGCCGGCCTGGGTGGCGCCCGTCATGTCGCCGTACAAGGAGCTGTCGCAGACCTTGCGCATTCCCGAAGCCCGGTTGATCGAGCAACGCTCGAGCCCGCTGGGCCTCGTCAGCGTGGTCGAGAGTCCGCGCATTGCGCTGCGCCACGCGCCGGGACTGAGCCTCAATGCAACGGCCGAGCCGCCGCCGCAACTCGGGGTCTTCATCGACGGCGAAGGCCTCAACGCGCTGACCCGATTCGACGGGCGGCAGGGCAGCCTGGTCCATCTCGACCAGCTCAGCTCGGCATTGCCCTACCACCTGCTGCGCCATCCGCGCGTGCTGGTGCTGGGTGCCGGCGCCGGCGCCGACGTGCTGCAGGCCCACCATCACGGTGCCAGCCAGATCGATGCGGTGGAGCTGAACCCGCAGGTCGTCGATCTGGTGCGGCGCCGGTTCGCGGACTATGCGGGCGGCATCTATCCGGGAATCGCGCGCGTGCATGTGGCCGAGGCGCGCGGCTTCGTCGCGGCCAGCAAGGAGCGCTACGACCTCATCCACGTGGCGCTGCTCGACTCCTTCAGCGCTTCCTCGGCCGGCCTCTATGCGCTCGCCGAAAACTATCTCTACACGGTCGAAGCCGTGCAGGACGACCTGCGGCATCTGCAGCCCGGCGGCCTGCTGGCGATCACACGCTGGGTCACGCTGCCGCCGCGCGATGCGCTCAAGCTCTTTGCCGCCGCCGTGGTGGCGCTGGAGCGATCGGGCGTCGCCGATCCCGGATCACGGCTCGCCCTGGTGCGCAGCTGGAAGACCACCACGCTGCTCGTCAAGAACGGCGCCTTCGACGGCGCGGACATCGCGGCGATCAAGGCCTTCTGCACTGCCCGCTCGTTCGATGTGGCTTACTACCCCGGCATGCGGCCGGAGGAGGCGAACCGCTACAACGTGGTCGAAGGTCCCGACCTGTTCGACGGCGCGGTGGCGCTGCTCGGTCCGGGCCGGGAAGCATTCCTGCGGGACTACAAGTTTCACATTGCCCCGGCCACCGACGACAAGCCGCACTTCTTTCACTTCTTCAAGTGGCGCTCGCTGCCCGAGCTCCTGTCGCTGAAGGGGCGGGGCGGCTTGCCGCTTCTGGAGTGGGGCTATCCGGTGCTCGTGGCAACGCTGGTCCAGGCGGTGGTTGCGAGCCTGCTGTTGATCGGCCTGCCGTTGGCATGGGTCACATGGGTGGATGCCCGGCAGAACAACAAGGACCGCAGCATGCCGCTCACCGAATCGCGCGGCCGCGTCCTCATCTACTTTCTGGCGATCGGTTTCGGCTTCATGTTCATCGAGATTGCGTTCATCCAGAAGTTCGTCCTGTTCCTGAGCCACCCGCTCCATGCAGTCGCGGTCGTGCTGTTCGCGTTTTTGCTGTTTGCCGGAATCGGCAGCCGCGTTTCCGGGCGACTGGCAGCTGGCCCCCGGGCCATGCGGCATCCGGCGGCGGTGGTGGGCGCGATTGGCCTGTCGGCGGTGCTTTGCCTGGCGCTGCTTCCCTGGCTGTTCCGGCACGCGATGGGGCTGCCGGACGCGGCAAGAATCCTGATCTCGGCCGCCCTCATCGCCCCGCTGGCATTTTTCATGGGCATGCCCTTCCCCCAGGGTTTGGCCAGGGTGGAGGCCATCAATGCCCGGCTCATTCCCTGGGCTTGGGGCATCAACGGCTGCGCGTCGGTCATCGGGGCGGTGCTGGCCACGCTGCTCGCGATCCATGTCGGATTCACCGCCGTGGTCATGGCGGCGCTGGTACTGTATGGGGTTGCGGCGGCGGCCCGTCCTTGACACGTCCCCGACGCTTCATGCGCGCCGCACACCCGAGCTCTCAGGTCAACAAACTCACCGCCGCCGAGAAGCTGAAAAACGCCAGCACCGTCGACAGCAGAATGATCCGCGCAATGCGCCCGTTGTCGGCGCCGAAACGCTCGGCCAGCAAGGCCACATTGCTGGCGCTGGGCAGGGCGGCCACCAGAATCACCACGGTCAGGGCGAAGCGGTCCAGCGGCAGGCCGGCGGCAATCGCCCCGAGGCCGATCAGCCCGACCAGCACCGGATGGATCACCAGCTTGATGAGCGCCACCGGCACATAGTCCCGCAAAGGCACGGTTTCCGCGGTGTTCATCTGGGAGCGCGCCAGCACCGCACCGATGGTGAACAGCGCCACCGGCGAGGCGGCATCGGCCAGCAGCCCCAGCGTCTGCATCACAGGGCCAGGCAGCTTGAGCCCGAAGCCCGACGACAGAGCGCCCAGCACAATGGCCCACGGCATCGGATTGAGCGCCACGCCGCGCAGTGCTTTTTGGGCGGCCACCTCGGCGCCGTGGATGTCGGCCGAGTCCAGCCGCGACAGCGCAATGCACAGCGAGCTGGTGACCAGCAGGTCCACCACGATGGTCACGATCGCCGGGCCGGCCGCCTTGACGCCGAGCAGCGCCACCAGCAGCGGCACGCCCATGAATCCGGTGTTGGGAAAAGTCGCCACCAGCGCGCCGAAAGAGGCATCGTTCCAGCCGATGCGGCCCTTGGGACGGTCTCGTGTGACCGCAATCGTGAATGCCACCAGCAGCAGCGCGCACAGCAGGTACACGGCGACCAGGCTGGCATCGAGCAGTTGGGCAACCGGCGTGCTCGCGCCAAAGCGGTACAGCATGCACGGCAGCGCGAAATACAGCACAAAGGTGTTGAGCCCGGGAATCGCGAGCTGCGGCAGCAGTGCGCGGCGGGCGGCGACATAGCCGCACAGCACCAGGGCAAAGAAGGGAAAGGTGACCAGAAGAATGCTTAACACAGGGCGTATTGTCACCGGCCAGCCGGGCACGCCGGTGACTGGCTATGATTCCCGCTGTTCCGCGCTAATTTTCCCGGACCCTGATTACCGGTTTCTTCACGCCAACACCCTCTCACCCAAGCTAACCCAAGCTGCTCCACCATTTCCCCAAGCGCCCCGCCTGCATGTCGTCTCCCTCCCCTGTTTCCCCTGCCGCCCCTTCGGGCGCTTCTCCTGCCAGTCACGGGCTCAACCTCGCCCAGCAGGAAGCCGTCAACTACCTGCACGGCCCCTGCCTGGTGCTGGCCGGTGCCGGCTCGGGCAAGACGCGGGTGATCACGCACAAGATCGGCCGGCTGATCCAGTCCGGGCTGAAGGCCGAACAGATTGCCGCCATCACCTTCACCAACAAGGCGGCCGCCGAGATGCGCGAACGCGCCAAAAGCCTGATCGGCAAGCAGGCCAAGGGCGTGCTGATCTGCACCTTTCACGCGCTGGGCGTGCGCATGCTGCGGCAGGACGGCCAGGCGCTGGGCTTGAAGCAGCAGTTCTCTATCCTGGACAGCGATGACGTGACCAGCATTTTGAAAGACGCCGGCGGCAGCACCGACGTGGCAACGGCGCGCCAGTGGCAGTGGACCATCAGCGCCTGGAAAGGCCAGGGGCTCAATGCCGCCCAGGCCGCAGCCCAGGCCAGCAACGATGAAGAGCGCCTGGTGGCGCGCGTCATGGCGCACTACGAAGAGCGCCTGACGGCCTACCAGAGCGTGGACTTTGACGACCTGATCGGCCTGCCGCTCAAGCTGCTGCGGGAGCACGAAGCAGTTCGCAACAAATGGCAGCAGTCCCTTGGCCATGTGCTGGTCGACGAATACCAGGACACCAACGCCACGCAATATGAAGTGCTCAAACTGCTGGTGGGCGCGCGCGGCCGCTTCACGGCGGTGGGCGACGACGACCAGTCGATCTACGGCTGGCGCGGCGCCACGCTGGACAACCTGAAGAAACTGCCGCAGGACTACCCCAGCCTCAAGGTGGTGAAGCTGGAGCAGAACTACCGCTCGACCAGCGCCATCCTGCGCGCCGCCAACAACGTGATCGGCCCCAATCCCAAGCTGTTTCCAAAGACCCTGTTCTCGGAACTCGGCGAGGGCGAGCCGGTGCGCGTGGTGGACTGCGACAGCGAAGAGCACGAGGCCGAGCGCGTGGTGGCCCGCATCCAGAGCCTGCGCGCGGGCGGCGAGCTGCAGGCCGTGGGCAGCCAGTACAAGGAATGGAAAGATTTTTGCGTGCTCTACCGCGCCAATCACCAGGCCAAGCCGCTGGAAAAAGCCTTTCGCAAGGCGCAGATTCCGTACAAGGTGTCGGGCGGGCAAAGCTTTTTTGACCGCGCCGAGATCAAGGACCTGTGCAGCTGGATGGTCCTGCTGGTCAACAACGACAACAACCCGGCCTTCATGCGCTCGGTGACCACGCCCAAGCGCGGCATCGGCCACACCACACTGGGCGCCCTGGGCACCTTTGCCGACCAGTACAAGCTCAGCCTGTTTGAGGCGCTGTTCAGCAACTCATTGAGCTCGGTGCTGCCGGCCAAGGCGGTCGGTTCGCTGCAGGAATTCGGCCGCTATCTGAACGAGCTGGAATACCGTGCCAGGCGCACCGTGGGTGCGGTAGATGCGCGCACGTTTCTGAACGACTGGCTCAAGGAAATCGACTACGAAAAACACCTCTACGACGGCGAAGACAGCGAAAAGGTCGCGGCCGCGCGCTGGAGCAATGTGATGGATTTTTGCGACTGGATGGCGCAGCGTTGCGGCGGGCAGATTGACGATGCGGCGGGCGTGACCACGGCCAAAGAAACCAAAACCATGCTTGAAGTGGTGCAGACGATTGCGCTGCTGTCCACCATCAGCGAGCGCGAAGGTGACCAGAATGTGGTGACACTGTCCACCCTGCACGCCTCCAAGGGCCTGGAGTGGCCGCATGTGATGCTGGCCGGCTGCAACGAAGGCCTGCTGCCTTTCAAGCTCGAAGAAGACGACGGCAGCAACACCGACAACATTGCGCTGCGCCTGCAGGAAGAGCGTCGCCTGATGTATGTGGGCATCACCCGCGCCCAGCGCACGCTGGCGGTGAACTGGCTGCGCCGGCGCAAGAAGAACCGTGACACCATCGCCGGCATCCCGAGCCGGTTTATTGCCGAGATGGCGCTGGACAAGGCCACGGTGAAAGAAGACCCGCGCGAAAAGCTCAAGGCCCTGCGGGCCGAGTTTGCCAAAAAATCAGCCGATGGACTGGCCGCCGCGGCGGCCTCGGAACTGCGCTAGAGGGCCGCGACTGCGCCCCCTTTGGATGCGCGACTCAGGCCCCTGCCGTCAAATGCTCAGCCACTTGCCCAAGCCGATCAGGGCGGCCTCGTCGGAGACCAGAAAGCCCGGGACATTGAGTGCGTCCAGACGCTTTTTGCCTTCGGAGTTTTGGTCCAGCTCCACGAAGTAGCTGGTGAGCTGGGCGCGCTGCGCTTCAGACAGCTTGCTGCTGGCAATCATGTGCTTGATGGGGACCGGCTTGCTGCTGGCCAGCACCTTGCCGCCCTTGTCCTGCCAGTTTTTCACCACGGCGCGCGATGCGCTGACGCCAGCCGCCACAAAGTTGTTTTCAATCATGAAGGGGACCGCCTCCTGCAGCTTGACATAGGTGGCGGGCAGCGGCTGCGACCCCAGTGCGTCACGCAGGGTGGCGCGCATGATCACCGAGGTGATGGAGTCTTCGTCGGGCGCGCCGATCTTGCCCGACTTCAGGTCGGCCAGGGTTTTCAGCGTCGAGTCGCCGCGCACCATGAACGACGCCTTGTACTCGGTGAAGCCCTTGGTCAGCGCCACGAGGTGGTAGCCGCCGCTGGTCATGGCGCGGATGGAGTGGTGCGCCGGATGCACATAGGCCAGGTCGTAGCGCTGCTCGGCCAGCCCCGCCGCCAGCTCCTTGTAGTCGGTGACCGGCTGAACCTTGACCGGCCGCTTGAGCAGTTTGCTCAGGTCTTCCGAAATTTCCCGAAAGCGCTCGACGGTGGCGACGGGGTTGACGCGGTAGGTCACGCCTTCGTTCACCGCGAACAGCAGCGGACCGCCTTGGGCCCAGGCCGACCCGGCCACCGCACCCAGCCCGAGAGCCAGCGCACACAGACACTTACGAATGGTCATGAAATTCTTTCGGATAATAGGAACATTCGGCGATTATCAGGTTACAAATTCTTGCACTCTCCTCGGGTTAACCTGCATACCGCATTGCCGCCACGCCCGCGCTTGCTCTTGATGCCCTTGCCCGTGAAATAGTGCACAAGTTCATCCAAGCTCAACCCACTGCGCGTTGTTTTTAAACTCAAACCGACTTCGCGCATTGACAACTTAAATCCTTATTCCAACCGCGATCCTTCGTCCCCTTCGTCCCCTTCGTCCCTTTGCGCGGCCGGTGCCGCCGGCATGCAGCCTGCGCCGCGGCCTGGCGCCAGCCTTGGGCACGAATCCATCACTTTCATTGTGTTCCGCTACGCCCTGGTTGCCCTACCAGCGCCAGAGCGGTCTAACCAGGACATTTACCCAGTCATGACGTCAAAGATGCTCCGGCTCACGCTCTTGTTCATCGCTGCCTGCTCCCATTTTTCCGGGGTCAGCGCCCAAAACACAACGAAAGCGGCGGCATGCCCGCCTCCCCACGCCCTGAAGGCCGAGCAGCTGCATGGCCTGTGGGCCGCGCGCTTTACCAATCCGCCCACCGGCTTGCCGGCCCGCGCCACCATGCGGCTGGAGCGGCATGCGGAGTTCACGGAAAGCCTGGCCGGCACGGTCAGCCGTGACCTGCGCGGAACCAAAGACGCCCCGAAGGCTGGCGGCCATGCCGCGAAAGCCGCGCTGGCCGGCGACCTGGAGGACGGCCTGCTGCTGCTGGATGAGTCGTCCGACAACATCAGCATCACCGGCACCTGGAATGGCGAAGCGGTGGAAGGCTCCTGTGGCCGGATGTTCCGGGGCACCTGGAAAGACACCAGCAGCAGCGCACCGGCCAACGCGCCCGATGTGCCCTTCACCCTGACCCGATTACCTTGAGGATTTCACCCGCCGTGATGACTGACGCCATGTCCCTCCCCCTGCCTCTTCAACGATCCGCGCTGCCCTGCGCCCTGCTGCTCGCCGGCCTGCTGACCGGCGCGGCGCAAGCCCAGGCCGCGCCGGCGGCCGGCGTGCCGCTCCAGCGTCCGTCCAGCGAGGGCTGGCAGGCTTGCCAGGCCTTGAAAAACGATGCCGCGGCGCAGCTGGCGTGTTTTCAGCAATGGGCGGATTCGCAGTCGCCCGCTGCGGCGCCAGCCAGCAACGGGGCCGGCAAACCGGCCCCCACCCTGACCACCGCGCCGGCCAATCCGGACACGGGCCAGCCAGCCATGCCGGTGCTGGTGCTGCCCGCCATGAACAGCGATGCGCCGGACGGCAAACCGCTCGGCTGCAAAAACGACCAGTACGGCGTGCTCTCCAGGTTCTGGGAACTGCAGCGCGGCACCGACTGCGACACCTTTTCCCTGCGCGGCTACCGGCCCACCTCGCTAGCCGTCTCGGCGTCCGACAGCGTGAACACCCAGCCGTCCTCGACGGCCGCCGGCCATACAGCCCTGACGGCACAGGCCTACGGCCGCACCGAGAACAAAATCCAGCTGTCGGTCCGCACCAAGATCGCCAAGGGCCTGCTCAAAAGCGGCCCCGCGGACCAGGACGACCACGACTCGCTGTGGTTTGGCTACACCCAGCAAAGTTACTGGCAGTTGTTCAATGGCGGGCTGTCACGCCCGTTTCGCAACACCGACCATGAACCCGAGCTGATCTACATCTACCCGCACCAGATTCCGCTGGCCGGCGGCTGGAACTACCGGCTCTCCGGGCTGGGACTGGTGCACCAGTCCAACGGGCAGTCGCTGCCGCTGTCACGCAGCTGGAACCGCGTCTACCTGATGGGTGCGGCCGAGAAAACACTGGCCGGCGACTCCAGCCTGACACTGCAGGGCCGGGTCTGGGACCGGCTGCGCGAGTCGTCCGGCAATGACGACAACCCCGGCATCGAAAACTACGTGGGCCGCGCAGAACTGACCGGCGCCTGGCAGATCAACAAGGCCCACAGCCTGGGCCTCACGCTGCGGCATTCGCTGCGCAAGGAGGCCCGTGGCTCGGCCCGCCTGGACTGGATGGTGGGGCCCGCTTCCTCATCCAGCTACACCGGCCTGCGCTACCACGTGCAGTTGTTCAGCGGCTATGGCGACAGCCTGCTGGACTTCAACAGAAAGCGCACGGTATTGAGCCTGGGCCTGAGCGTGGTGGACTGGTAGTCCTCCTTCGCTGCTGCGCTTCAGGGCGTCCTGCCCTTGCCGTGCGCCCGCACCAGGCAATCGTGAAAGGCCTGTACCACGCGCGACGGCTGGGGAGAGCGCCTGAGCAGGCTGACAAAAGTGCAGGGGTAGCGGAACACGGCGGGCTGCACCGCCCGCATCTGGCCGCGTCGCTCAAATGCTTCGGCGTAGTGGTCTGGCAGGAAGCCGAGAAATTTCCCCGAGAGGATCAGGGTGGCAATGGCCTCCTGGTCAAACCCGGTGGCCTTGCGCGACAGGCCTGCGCTGTGGCTCAAGGCCATGTTGGGCGAGTGATAACCCAGCCCCGCGAAATGGTAGGCCTGCAGCCCGTCCCAGGTCAGCGCAGACCCCGGGTCGGCGCCAAACAGCGGATGCTGCGCGCCGCAGTACAGGAGCATGGTCTCGCTGAACAGCTCGGCATACAGCAGACTGTGAGAAGTGCGGTGGGCCGGAATGATGCCCACCTGGTAGCTGCCATCCATCACGCCACGCTCGATGGCGTTGATGGAAGCCACATGCAGTTGCAGGTGCACGTCGGGCGCCTGTTCGGTGAATTCGGCAATCGCCTCACCAATGTGAGCCCGCGGATTGCTGGCGGTCTTGTCGAACACCGCGACCGCCAGCGCTCCCCCCATGCGTGAGTGGATATCGTCAATGCTGTTCCGAAAACCCTCAACCGAAGCCAGCAAGCGCAAAGTCTCTTCATAAACCCGCTGCCCCTCGGGCGTGAGGGCAAAACCGGCCCGGCCACGGCGGCACAGCACCAGGCCCAGCCGGGTTTCCAGGTCCTTCACATGGCGGCTGACCGTGGACGTGCCGATGTTGAGCTCCAGCTCGGCCGCCGCCATGCCGCCGCAATCGACCACGCTCTTGAACACCTGCAGCAGCCGCAGGTCCATGTCGCTCAACTGCCCCAGCACGGCGCGCTTCACTTGCATAAAACCTCAAGTAAACATTGATATTGCATGCTTTTAGAGGTTAACAGAACACTCCAGAATGTCCTCATCGCCTCGCCAAAGGGGTTCTCCGGCTCTCGGGTTCTCGCGAGAGGCCGCTCCCCACCATTTCCTGCCCCCCCCAAACTCCGGAGAAAGCACATGCGCTTCACTGACCTTGAGCAACCCACAACGGCCGCCGGCCCCCGCATGGATGCCGCCTGGCTCGACGCCCACTGGATGCCCTACACCGCCAACCGCAGCTTCAAGGCCAACCCGCGCATGGTGGTGGAGGCCAGCGGGGCCTACCTGACGGATGCCGGGGGGCGCAAGATTTTCGACGGCCTGTCGGGCCTCTGGTGCTCGGGCCTGGGCCACTGCCGGCGCGAAATCACCGAGGCCGTTAGCCGCCAGGTCGGCAAGCTCGACTACGCACCGGCCTTCCAGTTCGGCCACCCGCTGGCCTTCGAGCTGGCCAACAGGATCAAGGAACTGACGCCCGAGGGGCTGGATTACGTGTTCTTCACCGGCTCGGGCTCCGAGGCGGCCGACACCTCGCTCAAGATGGCGCGGGCCTACTGGCGCGCCAAGGGCCAAGCCGGCAAGACGCGCCTGATCGGCCGCGAAAAGGGCTATCACGGCGTCAACTTCGGCGGCATTTCGGTCGGCGGCATCGCGGCCAACCGCAAGCTGTTTGGCCAGGGTGTCGAGGCTGATCACTTGCCGCACACCCAGCCGCCGCCCGGCTCCTTTCACCGCGGCATGCCGCCCACCGGCGCTGAACTGGCCGACCGCCTGCTCGACGTGATCGCGCTGCACGACGCGTCCAACATCGCCGCCGTGATCGTTGAGCCCTTCTCCGGCTCGGCCGGCGTGGTGATTCCGCCGCAGGGCTATTTGCAGCGCCTGCGCGAGATCTGCACGGCCCACAACATCCTGCTGATTTTTGACGAGGTCATCACCGGCTTTGGCCGCTGCGGCGCCTGGACCGGCGCCGAGGCCTTTGGCGTGGTGCCCGACATCATGAATATCGCCAAGCAGGTGACCAATGGCGCGCAGCCGCTGGGCGCCGTGGTCGCGACAAAAGACATCTACGACACCTTCATGGACGCGGGCGGCCCGGAGTACATGATCGAGTTCCCGCACGGCTACACCTACTCGGCCCACCCGGTGGCCTGCGCCGCCGGCGTGGCCGCGCTCGACGTGCTGCAGAAGGAAGACATGATCGGCCGCGTCAAGGCGCTGGCGCCGCATTTCGAGAACGCCGTGCACAGCCTCAAGGGCAGCAAGCATGTGGCCGACATCCGCAACTACGGCCTGGCCGCCGGCTTCACGATTGCCGCGCTGCCGGGCGAGCCGGCACGCCGGCCCTACGAGATTGCGATGAACTGCTGGAAGAAAGGCTTTTACGTGCGCTACGGCGGCGACACCATCCAGCTGGCCCCGCCCTTCATCAGCGAAAAGGCCGAGATCGACCGGCTGATCAACGCGCTGGGCGATGCGCTGGCCGAAACGGCATAAGCAGCCCCTTCACACTGCACACGTATTGCACACGTACTGCACGTGCAGCGTTCGCTGCGGTAATTCGCTATTGTTTTTAGCATCTCCTTCGCATACCCTGATCAGGCGGGCTTCGCCGGACGCTGTTGTTGCACAAAGCGCCGGTCGTGCCCGCCCAACCTGGTGCGCAAGGAGACGTCATGACCCGCAAAACACCTATTGAACGCTACCGCAATATCGGCATCAGCGCTCACATTGACGCCGGCAAGACCACCACGACCGAGCGCATCCTGTTCTACACGGGGGTGAACTACAAGCTCGGCGAGGTCCACGAGGGAACGGCCACCATGGACTGGATGGAGCAGGAGCAGGAGCGCGGCATCACCATCACGTCCGCCGCGACGACCGCCTTCTGGAAAGGCATGGCCGGCAACTACCCGGAACACCGCATCAACATCATCGACACACCGGGCCACGTCGACTTCACGATCGAGGTCGAGCGCTCCATGCGTGTGCTCGACGGCGCGGTGATGGTCTACGACTCCGTCGGCGGCGTGCAGCCGCAGTCGGAAACCGTGTGGCGCCAGGCAAACAAGTACAAGGTGCCGCGCATTGCCTTCGTCAACAAGATGGACCGCGTGGGTGCCGACTTTTTCCGCGTGCAGCGCCAGATCGGCGAGCGCATGAAAGGCGTGGCGGTGCCGGTGCAGATTCCGATCGGCGCCGAGGATCACTTCCAGGGCGTGGTCGATCTGGTGAAGATGAAAGCCATCGTCTGGGATGACATCAGCCAGGGCCTGCATTTCGAATACCGCGACATTCCGGACGAGCTGCTCGCCACCGCCAGGACTTGGCGTGACAAGATGATCGAGGCCGCCGCCGAAGCCAGCGAGCCCTTGCTGGAAAAGTACCTCGCCGGCGAAGCGCTGAGCGAAGACGAAATCAGGCAGGGGATTCGCCAGCGCACCATCGCCAACGAGATCGTCCCCATGCTGTGCGGCAGCGCCTTCAAGAACAAGGGGGTGCAGGCGCTGCTCGATGCCATCATCGACTACCTGCCCTCACCGGTCGACGTGCCGGCCATCCTGGGCCACACCGAAGACGACAAGGACGCCGAGCGCCATCCGGCCGACAACGAGCCCTTCGCCGCGCTTGCGTTCAAGGTCATGACGGACCCGTTTGTCGGGCAGCTGATTTTCTTTCGCGTCTATTCGGGCGTGGTCAAGACCGGCGACACCGTGTACATCCCGGGCAAGACGCGCAAGGAGCGGCTCGGGCGGCTGTTGCAGATGCACGCCAACGTCCGCCAGGAAATCAAGGAAGTGCATGCCGGTGACATCGCGGCGGCGGTGGGCCTGAAGGACGTGACCACCGGCGACACCCTGTGCGACCCGGACAAGGTGATCATGCTGGAGCGCATGGTCTTTCCGGAGCCGGTGATCTCCCAGGCCGTCGAGCCCAAGACCCAGGCCGACCAGGAAAAGATGGGGGTGGCGCTGCACCGGCTGGCCCAGGAAGATCCCTCGTTCCGGGTGCAGACCGACGAAGAATCCGGCCAGACCATCATCTCCGGCATGGGCGAGCTGCACCTGGAGATTCTGGTCGATCGGATGAAGCGCGAGTTCGGCGTGGACGCGACCGTCGGCAAACCCCAGGTCGCCTACCGCGAGACGATCAAGCAGGCCGTCAAGGATGTTGAAGGCAAGTTTATCAAGCAGTCGGGCGGGCGCGGGCAATACGGCCATGCCGTGCTGAACGTCGAGCCGCAGCCACCCGGCAAGGGCTATGAGTTCGTCGATGCCGTCAAGGGTGGCGTGGTGCCGCGCGAATACATTCCGGCGGTGGACAAGGGCATCCAGGATGCCCTGACGGCCGGCGTGCTGGCCAGCTATCCGGTGGTTGACGTGAAGGCCACGCTGGTGTTCGGCTCGTCGCATGACGTTGATTCGAATGAAAACGCCTTCCGCATGGCCGGCGCCATCGCGTTCAGGGAGGCCATGCGCCGCGCCAAGCCGATTTTGCTCGAGCCCATGATGGCGGTCGAAGTCGAAATGCCGGAAGACTTCATGGGCCATGTGATGGGCGACCTGTCCACGCGCCGCGGCATGATCCAGGGCATGGAAGACATCGCGGGGGGCGGCGGCAAGCTGGTGCGCGCCGAAGTACCGCTGAGCGAAATGTTCGGCTACTCGACGACGCTGCGCTCACTGACGCAGGGCCGGGCCACCTACACGATGGAATTCAAGCACTACACGGAGGCGCCCGCCGATGTGTCCGACGCCATCATTCGCGGAAAAGGAATGGGCCGGCAATGAGCAGGGTCGCTGCGGCGAGCGCCGCTGTGCGTGCCGGCCCGGCTGAACTACACAGGGGTTTGCTTTAAGCTGTGCCAATGACCAGCACAGCATTTTTCGCGGGCAGGCGACGGCAGAACCCAGCCCCACCATCCCGCCATGCTTGAGCCGTCCGATTTCACCCTGGGCTGCATCATCGTCGGCGCCTTGCTGATCGTGATGACCCTGAGCGGCTCCTTCATTGCGCGCCTGCCGCTGAGCGCGGCGATGCTCTACCTCGGGGTGGGCGTGGCCATCGGGCCGATGGGTCTGGGCCTTCTCAAGCTTGACGCGCTGAAGAACGTGGCGCTGCTGGAACGGCTCACCGAAGTGGCCGTGCTGATATCGCTGTTCACCGCGGGCATGAAGCTGAAACTACCGCTGACGGACCGGCGCTGGCGCATCCCGGTGCAGCTGGCCACGGTGTCGATGGTGGCCACGGTGGGCGCCATCACGGCACTCGGCGTGTGGGGCCTCGGCTTGCCGTTGGGCGCGGCCGTGCTGCTCGGCGCGATTCTGGCCCCCACCGACCCGGTGCTGGCGTCTGACGTACAGGTGGCCAATGTGGGGGACCGGGATCGCCTGCGCTTTGGCCTCACCGGCGAAGGCGGCCTCAACGACGGCTCGGCCTTCCCCTTCGTCATGCTGGGGCTGGGCCTGCTGGGCCTGCACGAACTGGGCGACGGCGGCTGGCGCTGGTGGGCGGTTGATGTGCTGTGGGCGGTGGCCGGCGGCCTTGGCCTGGGCTACCTGATGGGCACGCTGATCGGCCGCGTCATCCTCTACCTGCGCATGCGCCATCGCGAGGCGTTGGGCTCTGACGAGTTCATTGCCCTGGGGCTGATCGCCCTGACCTACGGCCTGGCCCTGGTCAGCCAGACCTACGGCTTTCTTGCCGTGTTCGCTGCCGGGGTGGCGCTCCGGCGCATTGACGAGCTGCCGCAAGTGCCGGTCGCCCCGCCTGCGCCCGAGCTGAGCGCCGCAGAGCAGCAGGCCTCCGGCGCCGAAGCTCCCGCCCACATGATGAACGAGGTGCAGCGCTTCAACAGCCAGCTGGAAAGCTTTGTCGAAGTGGCCATGGTGTTGACCGTGGGGGTGCTGATTGCCACGGTACGCTTTCACGGCGAAGTGCTGTGGTTCATCCCGGTGCTGTTCCTGGTGATTCGCCCGCTGGCGGTGTACCTTGGCCTGCTGGGCACGCCCGTGAAGGGCGCGCAGCGCCGCCTGATGGGCTGGTTCGGCATTCGCGGCATCGGCTCGCTGTATTACCTGCTCTACGCCATCAGCCACGACATTGAAACAGCGCTGGCCCAGCGCCTGCTCTCCCTCACGCTGGCCGTGGTCATCGCCTCGGTCATTGCGCACGGCATTTCGGTCACGCCGCTGATGAAGCGCTATGAAGCGCGCAAGACATCGCGCCGAGGCCCGGACGGCGATCGGCCGGTGTCCGGCGCGCCACCCGAGTGACAGCCGCAGCCTTCCTCAACAGCTGTCGAAGCAAGCAGAATCAAACCGCTATTGTTCTTGCAGCAACTTTCTTGTAGCAACTGCCAACGCCATCCACGGCAGTGCCTGGGCAGTTCTGCAAGGGCCTGGACGATCTCTGCGCATCCACCATGTACAAAGGCCCCGGAACCTGTCACGGCGCCGGAGCCTTTGCATGTTGCAACGGGGACGCCAGCCTGGAGCGGGCGCCTGCTGCTGCATCAGCGGATATCGCTTATTGCTGGACGGCCTTCAACACGCCGGCAGCGCCTTGGGAGGCAGTACCAGACGTGTCGCCGTTGGACACGCCCGGGTTTTGCTGGGTCGTTGCGCCGTTGGAGCTGGCCGTGGCCCCTTCACGCTGCCCCTGCAGCACTTCGGCCTGGACTTCGGCGCGGGTGCGGGTCGAAGGCACTTTCATCTGGTCCCACAGATAGGAATTGAAGGTCTGGGCCGAAGCGGCTACGGAAGTCAGGGCAGCAATCGCCACAACAGCGCTGGCAATCAATTTTGATTTCATGATGAAAGTCCTCTCAAAGTTAAAGTGACATTTCCGGGCATGGCGGGCTCATCTATCCCGTCTGTCCAGCCTCGGTGAGTCGCCTTGCAAGGGGGCTCCGGCTCATCGATGGACGAACTTTATTCCTTTCAAGCAAATCAAAAAACAGCAAAATTAACAATTTATTACTGCTAAAACAGCAATAATGAAGCGCAAAACAAGGGTATTCCATGGACCGACTTCAATCAATGCGCGTGTTTCAACAGGTGGTGGATGACGGCAGCTTTGTCGCGGCGGCGCGCAAATTCGACATGTCGTCGGCCGTGGTGACCCGGCTGGTCAGCGACCTGGAGGACCATCTGGGCGTGCGGCTGCTGCATCGCACCACCCGCCGCATGGCACTGACGGATGCAGGTGTTGCCTACCTGGCTCGCGTGCGCCACATCCTGAGCGACATCGACGAGGCCCACGCGGCGGCGCAGGCGCATGCCCAGGAAATGTCCGGCGTGATCCGCATCCTGACGCCGCCCATCTTCGGTGTGCATGTGCTGGGGCCGCTGGTGGCCGAGTTCGGGCGGCGCTATCCCAAGGTCGTGCTGGATATCCACGTGGACTCGCCTCTGGTGCCACCGGTGGAAGACTACGACCTGACGCTGCTGGGTGCGACCGATACCTTCGATGCCAACATCATTGCGCGGCCGATTGCCTCGTCGGACGGCATCCTGTGCGCCTCACCCGACTACTTGCGCCGCAACGGCATTCCGCAGCAGCCCGAAGACCTCGCGCGGCACCGCTGCCTGCGGATCAAGGTCCCGGCGAACCGGCACCGCGTCTGGCGCCTCATCAATCCCGACGAGAACAGGCGCGAGCTGGAAGTGCCGATCGAGCCCGCCATGCTGGTCAACCACTCCGACACGCTGATACGCGCCTGCGTCGATGGCGCTGGCATCATCAGCCAGTCGAGTCACATGGTGGCCAACCACCTCCACAGTGGCGAGCTGAAACGAATCCTGTCGCCCTGGATCACGGGCACCAACACCCTGTACGCGGCACTGCCCAGCCGCAAATTCATTCCGGCAAGAACCAGCGTGTTCCTGGAATTCATGACCGAGTACACGCGGACTGTGATCAAGAAAATGGACGCGCGGCACGACTGAGCTGAACCTTTACCGCGCACTCGCAAGGCCATGGGAGCCCAGGCCGCGGCTGGCATGGAAAACCGGCCATCAGTCCCCATATGACATGCCAGAACCTGGCACGTCCTTTCTGCAATGAGAGTCCGGCATCGTCCGATTTCGCCATGTGCAGCAACGTGGCAGCCATGTAGCTGCGCTTGATGAGGCTGCGGCCCGGAACTTTTAGCGTGCCAAAAAGTTCCAGCATATGGCGCTTTCATTGTTCCAGTTTTGATAATGGAATGTTCTGCCAAAGCACACTTGTCTATCGACGATGCGGAACAAGGTTCAGTACATCGATGAGCCACACATAACAGCGACTCAGCGATGAAGGCCCCTCGGGCAGAACGCCCGTCCGACCGGATATTTCAAAAAACATTCTCAAGGAAATTCATCATGAAATCGACTCTTGTCTCTGCCTCCATTCTTGCCATCGCTGCACTTGCCTCTGCCAACAGCTTCGCCGAAGGCCGCGACCCCTATCCGCTGGACCAGCTGGACCAAGTGAGCGCCGCCAGTACCAAAACACGTGCTGACGTGCAGGCCGAGTTGCTGCAGGCACAGCGCGCAGGCTACGACGCGAATTTGAACAGCGGCTACAAACAGGTCAAGGCGGCACCGGCCAGCACCAGGACCCGTGCTGAAGTCAAGGCCGAAGCGTCGTCGGGTACCGCTGTATCGGTCAGCGCCCTTGAGCATGCCTATCCTGCTGTTCAATAAACAAGCACCCTGAGCACCCGGGCCCCAGGCCCATTGGCGGTGCGACAGCCACGCACCCCGCTGCGCTTTTGCGCAGCGGGGTGCACGCGTTCAGGCGCCCGCATTCCGCGGTGGGCGCCGGGGCCTGTTCATCCTGAAACGGAAGTGCGTTTCAGGGCGAACAGGCCTTGACTCGTTCGCCTTCCGGCAAAGTCTGTCCAGCATTGCCGCTCGAAATCGTAGAGCTTGCAGCGCCGGGCCGTCTGGAAATACCATGCCCATGAAAACGGCTGAATCACAATCCGGCCCGGCAGTTTTTTCTCGAGCAGCGCCTGCGCTTTCTTGAGGCGATACAGCGGCAGGCTCATGTCGACGTGATGCGCCGTGTGCTCCATGATGTGGTGCAGCGCGCAGCCGATGCCTGCACCGAATGTCAGGTGCACCGTGGTCGAGACAAAAGGGCTGGCCGCCGACCAGTCGTTTTTTTGCTCGTACCAGGCAACGCTGGTATGCGTGTGATGGACATAGACGACAAAGCCCATCAAGGCGTTCCAGACAAAGAGCGGCAGCACAAACGCGACGCCGAGCAGCCACGCCACCGACTGGCCGGTCGCGGATGCCGCATAGGCGAGCGCGGCAATCCAGGCGGCTGCCACCGCGGTGACCAGCAGGCAGTCGGCCGTGAAAATGCCGCGGCGTGTGGGCATCAACGCCCGGGACGGGAAGTACATTCGCTTCCACCAGATTTCAACGCCGTAGTAAAACCACGGCGCCCAGCCGCTTCGGTACAGGCGCTCGCACAGCCTGCGCCAGGCAGGCATGCTTCGGTAGGCCTCGATCGAATACGGTTGCCAGACAAAGTCGAAGTCCTTGAGGTTGGTGTAGCCGTGATGGACCACGTTGTGGCCGACGTCCCAGAGGCTGTAAGGCGTGAGGGACGGCATGAACACCAGGCGCCCCAGCCACCGGTTGAGCCGGCGGTGCGGGGTCAGGCTCTGGTGGCAGGCATCGTGACCCAGGATGAAAAGACGCCCGATGACCAGGCCGGTCAGGATGGCCGCCAGCACCTGCAGCGCAGGCTGGGCCAACAAGACGGTCGCAGTGATGGCCAGCGCGAACAGGGCAAGATCCGACACCACCAGGAACAGGGCGTACGCGGTGTTTTTGGTGGCGATGGGTGCGAGCCAGGAGCGGATGATTTTTCGGTGCGGGATAGCTTCGGTGAGATCAGCAGGCATGAAATTTCGGCAGGTTGTGGTTGATGCGGAACAAGTGCAGGAAAGCAGGACAGCAGGACGTACAGGAGATGCTGGCCATGTTCAGACGCCCGGTCCGCCCGGCGCCGGCGACGGCTGCATTGACGCAGAAGGGATGAGTGGACGGTCAGGCAGGCACCCGCCCATCAGGCCGCGGCAGGGTCGTGGGTCAAAGCGTGTCAGCTTAGCGGGCCTGCCCCGGCGGCGCTTTGATTCACATCAACCGCCCGTGCTTCGATGAACTGCGAAGCACTCAATGCACATGCATCTCGAATGACCGCGTCAGGCCTTCCGGATCGGTGATGCGGATATGGCGCTTGTCCACTTCCAGCAGGCGTTTGTGCTGGAAAGCCGAAAAGGTCCGGCTCACGGTCTCCAGCTTCATGCCCAGGTAGCTGCCGATTTCGGCCCGGGACATCCTGAGGTGGAACTCGTTGGCCGAGTAGCCGCGGGCTCTCAGCCGTTGCGACAGGTTCAGCAGGAAAGCCGCCAGACGCTCCTCGGCATTCATGCTGCCCAGCAGCATCATCAGGCTGTGCTCGCGCACGATCTCGCGGCTCATCAGGCGGCTGACCAGGTTCTGCGTGCCCGCATTGCCGGCCGCCAGTTCCGTGAGGTGGGCATAGGGTATGGCACAGACCTCGGTGTCCTCCAGCGCCGTGGCGCTGCTCGCATGCGTGGCGTGGGCCACACCGTCCAGGCCCATCAGTTCGCCCGCCATGTGGAAGGCGCTGACCTGCTCGCGGCCATCCGCCAGCGTGAGGCTGGACTTGAACGTGCCGCTGCGCACCGCATAAATGAACTGGAAACGATCACCCGCGCGGTAGAGGGCTTCTCCGAGCCTGACCTTGCGCCGCCCGAACCTCAAACTGTCCAGGCGGGCCATATCGGCGCCCGTCATTCCGCAGGGCAGGCACAAGTCCCGCAGATGGCAGCTGGAGCACAGGATTTTCAGGGGCGCGACGGTCCCGGCCCGCGTCGGGGGCGGCCGGGGCACAAAGCGGATCGGGGATGCGGGGATGTCAAGGATGAGGCCAGACATGCATTTCTCCTGCTGGGCGGTTGGTTTCATGGCACGACCTGCTCGCACGCAGACGCCACCGTCTGCGCGAGCTGGTCGAATTCGGTGCTCTTGTCGAGGAAACGGTAGGCGCCCTCGTCGAGATAACGCTTGCGGTAGGCCGGGGCCGAGTTGTTGCTGAACACGACGAAGGCAATGCCGGGGGCAGCCAGGCGAACGGCCCGCATGACCTGCATGCCCGAGCCGCCATCGAGCTGCACATCCAGCACCACCACATCGGGCCACGCGGAAAGAATCCCGTCGATCGACGCCTGAGGTGTTCCGGCCTCGCCCACCACGGTGATGGCGCGTGCGCCCAGCAAGACGGCAACGCGCTGGCGGATCATGGCGGAGTCCTCGGCGAGGAAGACCTTGATGGCGGGAGCGTGGCGCTGAAGCATGCCTCTACTGTGACCGCGGCGCGATCGCAGGGCCATCGGCGCAGGTCGAAAGTGGGCCTCGGCGTGCCCCTAAATTTACCTCGGCCGGCGCCGCAGGGGGCCTAGGAATTTTCCGAGCGGGCTAGAACCTGTTTACGATCTAAACGAGGCCGCGTTGGGGTGCAATCGGGATGAGTGGGGCGCCCGGGTCCGCCGCATGGGCTAATGCCCATGCAAGGGCTCGGGTGGCTCAATCGCCCGACCGCACAGCCGGCCGGCTGTGCGTCGTGCGGCTGCCCCCATGGGGATGCAAACGCGACCGCGTTTGCGTCACCCCAACCCGAAGGGCAAGCGCCTTCTCGGGCGGTCTACGGCGTTGCGGCGCTTGCCCATAGCCCAAGCTATGGGCGGCGCACCGCGCCTTGCATCCCATCCCGACAAGGTGCTTGCGCGGCCCCGTTTAGATCGTAAACAGGTTCTTAGGGTTCGAACTGGTCGGTCAGGCCGTGCCGCATGGCGTAGCGGATCAGCTCGCTTTGATTGTGCAGGCCCATCTTCTGCATCAGGTTGGCCTTGTGCGTGCTGACCGTCTTGACCGACAGGTTGAGCCGGCCCGCGATGTCGGTGACCGATACACCGGCGACCAGCAGGCGGAACACTTCGAATTCGCGGTCCGACAGGGTCCCGTGCGCGGCGACCTCGCTGCCCGGCATCGCACCCAACGCCAGCTGCTCGGCCACCTCGGCACTGATGAATGCACCGCCGGCGGCGATCTTGCGGATGGCCTGCTCCAGCTGCGCCGGCGCGCTCTCCTTGGTCAGGTAGCCACTGGCGCCGGACTTGATGGCGCGCACGGCGTACTGCAGCTCCTGGTGCATGCTCAGCACGAGGATGCGCAGCTTGGGCTTCTCGGCGCGAACCAGCTTGATCAGCTCCATGCCGCTGCGTCCCGGCATGGACAGGTCCAGCATCAGTACATCGAACGACAGTTCACGCACCCGCTGCATGGCCTCGGCGCCGTTGGCGGCCTCGCCGGCCACTTCCATGTCGTCGGCCGAGGAAATGATGCGCTTGAGACCTTCCCGCACGATGGCGTGGTCATCCACAATGACGATCCTGATCAATCCGCTGCCCCCGCTTCCTGAACCTGAACCGGAATCCGCACATCGATACAGGTCCCCTGCCCCGGCTGGCTATCGATGGTGACAGCCCCCTTGAGCAACTGCGCACGCTCGCGCAGGCCCAGGAGGCCCAGGGAATTGGGGCTGCGCGGTGCGGCCAGCGAGAAGCCCCGGCCGTTGTCGGCAACATGCAGGGTGACCGCCTCCGGCGTCCGCTCGATTTTCACCTCGACGCGCGAGGCTTCGGCATGCTTGGCCACATTGGCCAGCGAC
Organism: Polaromonas sp. P4_H1; assembly: GCF_056400945.1. Lineage (NCBI taxonomy): Bacteria > Pseudomonadati > Pseudomonadota > Betaproteobacteria > Burkholderiales > Comamonadaceae > Polaromonas > Polaromonas sp. P4_H1. The sequence goes on from NZ_JBFUKG010000011.1 coordinate 159,703, forward strand.
TCCTGCACGATACGGAAAACAGCGGTGGCGTAGGGCTCGTGCAGTTCCACCTCGTCATCCACCGAGAGCGTGCAGGCCACGCCGGAGCGCTGGCTGAAATTTTGAACCAGCCACTCGATGGCCGGCGCCAGGCCCAGGTCATCCAGCAGCAGCGGGCGCAGGTCCGAGGCGATGCGGCGGGTGGCTGCGACCGTGGTGTCGAGCATGGCCAGCATCTCGCCGAGCTTGGCGGCGGCCGCCTGCGCTCCCTCCGGCAACTGGTCGCGCACCCAGATCGCGTCCATCTTGAGGGCCGTCAGCGACTGGGCCAGTTCGTCATGCAGTTCCCGTGCGATACGGGTCTTCTCGCCTTCGCGAATGGTGTGGGCCGCGGCGGCGAAGGCGCTCAGTTCTTCCTGGGTGCGCATGCGCTCGCTGACATCGCGCAGGATCACGGTGAACAGCTTGCCGTCCACGGTATCCAGCTGGGAGATGGAGGCTTCCATCGGAAACTCTTCACCGCTGGCGCGCTGCCCGTAAAGCACGGTGCCGTCGCCCATGCGCCTCGAGGTGATACCCGTGGTATTGAATTGGCGGACATGCCCGGCATGGCTGCCACGGAAGCGCTCCGGCATCAGCTTTTCCAGGCGTGCTCCCATCGCCTGTGCGCTCGGCCAACCGAAGATTTTCTCCGCCGCGCGGTTGTACAGCACGATGCGCTGTTCTTCGTCCACGGTGATGATGGCGTCCATGGCCGAGTCGAGCAGACCCGCAAGCCGGGCAGCGGTAGCGTCCATTGCACTGGCACCTGCGGGGCGCTGGACAGCTTCGCCGCCGGCACGGGCCAACTCGGGTACGGCAGCCACCGACGGCGGGGACACGGTGGCGTCACCGACCCGCTCACGGCTGGTTGAGCTTGTTTTTCCCGGCGTTGTTTGGTTGAACACACGGTGATCTTACAACTCATGTCCGCCGAGCCTCCCGCCGCCGGGCTGTCGCCAGGGGGAGAAGAGGATGCTGAACGCATGTACAGTCCCCCGCAGCCTCCCGGCGGCGATCCGGTCAACAAAGTATTTCCCTGTTTGATCGACATCAACCCGGCCCGACGGCAAGCGCTCCACACTGCAGGCATCAGGCCATCACCCGCAAAGGAGCCCCACCATGTACAAACGCATTCTCGTGCCCGTCGACGGCAGCGAAACATCCAACAAGGCCCTGGTCACCGCATTGCAGTTCGCCAGGGATTTCGGCGGTCGGGTGCGGCTGGTCCACGTGATGGAAGAGCTGACCTACCTCACGGCCTACGACCCTTACGGCTACTCCGGCGACCTTGTCACCGTCATGCGGGAGACCGGTGAAAAGATTCTGGATCAGGGCATGGCCATGGCCCAGTCCGCCGGCGTGGAAGCCGACTCCATGCTGTTCGACAAATCCGGCGAGAGGCTGGCGGAAACCGTGGCCGATGCGGCGAAGCGCTGGAACGCGGACCTGATCGTTGCAGGCACCCACGGCAGACGCGGTCTCGGCCGCGTACTCATGGGCAGCGGCGCTGAACAGATTGTCCGCCTGGCACCCGTCCCCGTGCTGGTGGTCCGGCTGCCTGACAGCGACAGCCACGCACAGGCCTGAGCCAGGCCCGTGTCAGCTGGCCCTCGTCCGCCGCAGGGCAATCTGGCGGCGTCTGCCGCATGGCTATTGCTGAGGACAGCCGTCCGGGCGCTCGCCGGATGCCAGCGGGCAGCAGTTGACCTCGGCAGGCGGCATGCCCAGCAGCGTCGTCAGGGCACACGACGCCGTTCCGACGGCCCAGAAGACGAAGAAGCCCGCTGTGTAGACGCCGGTCCGTGGCCAACCGAGCGCCTGCCCGGCCCACCGCAACTCGAACGGATCCACCACCGCGAATACCACCAGTTCCAGAATGCAGGCCGACAGGAAAGCGGGCCAGGCGACCCGCATGAGTTTCTGACTCCACATGGCATGTCTCCTTGTAGTTCCGGACTATCGCGGTGCCGCGGCCGGCGGCGTGGCGGCATGATTGCGGCCCTGCAGGGCGGGCATCAAGGCCTTGTCCCTGGCGAGCGTCTGGTTGATCTCCATGCCGCGCCGGTAGTAGTCCTCCGCCACGACCGGATCAGGGCTGCGCACCGCGATCCACACCGTGGTCAGGCCGGCAACCACCACCGCCACGGGGCCGGTGATCACCAGCCAGACATGGCCGTGCTTCCACCAGGGGGAAGAAGGAGGAGGAGGAGGAGGAGTGGCTTGAGGCAGGTCGTTCATGGATATCTCCTAACTTTCCTAACGGGGCACGAGGAACACGGACTTCTCGCTCACATGGGCATCACCCGCGAGGTCGCCGATGCTGAACTGGATAGGATGCGAGCCGGCGCTGGCGGAGCCGTAGGGAATCTGCAGCCTGACGGCAACCCAACGGGATTCTGCCGGGCCGACCACCACCTCGGCGTCGGAGGCCAAAGTCAGCCCATCCAGCCCGCCGGCGGCGATGCGGTAGTGCTGCGGCTGCTCGGTGGCGTTCATGATCTGCAGCCGGTAGACATTCTCCAGCTTGCCGCCGGCCACGATGCGTGACAGCGCGGCGCGGTCGCGCACCACGTCGACCTTGAGCGGCATGCGGACGACAAGGCTCCACAGCAGGCCCAGGCACAAGGCCAACAGGATGGCGCCGTAGACCAGCACCCGCGGACGCAGGACCTGCCGCCATATCTGCAGCCGGCTCCAGTGTTGGGCCAGCGCGTTCTGGGTGGTGAAGCGAATCAGGCCGCGCGCATAGTTCATCTTGTCCATCACGCCGTCGCATGCGTCGATGCAGGCGGCGCAGCCGATGCACTCGTATTGCAGGCCCTTGCGGATGTCGATGCCGGTCGGGCAGACCTGCACGCACAGGGTGCAGTCCACGCAGGCGCCCAGCGACAGCGCGGCCGGGTCGGCCATGCGCGAACGCGCCCCGCGCGGCTCACCACGGCTGCCGTCATAGCTCACGATCAGGGTGTCGCGGTCAAACATGGCGCCCTGGAAGCGCGCATACGGGCACATGTATTTGCACACCTGCTCGCGCAGGAAACCGGCATTGCCATAGGTGGCCAGGCCGTAGAAGCACACCCAGAACACTTCCCAGGCGCTCATGCGCGTTTGCAGGAACTGCATCCCGAGCTCGCGGATCGGCGCAAAATAACCGACGAAGGTGAAGCCGGTCCACATCGCCAGCCCCAGCCACAGGATGTGCTTAAACCACTTCTTGACCAGTTTTTCCAGCGACATCGGCGAGCCGTCCAGCCGCATCCGCAGGGTGCGGTCGCCCTCGACCTTGCGTTCTATCCACAGGAAGATTTCGGTGTACACGGTCTGTGGGCAGGCAAAACCGCACCACAGGCGCCCGGCGACGGCCGTGAAGAGGAACAACGTGAGCGCGCTGACCACCAGCAGCCCGGTGAGATAAATGAAATCCTGCGGGTACAGCACGTAACCAAAGATGTAGAAGCGCCGCGCGCCCAGGTCAAACAGCACCGCCTGCCGCTGACCCCACTCCAGCCAGGGCAGGCCGTAGAACACCAGCTGGGTCAGGATGACGCAAGCCAGGCGCCAGCGCGCAAACAGGCCCGTGACCGAGCGCGGATAGACCTTCTTCTGCGCCTCGTACAGCGACTCCGTCAACCCATGCGCCGGTTCCGGCACGATGGGTATGACTTTGCGACGTGTGGAAGATTGCAAGCGAAACTTTCTCTTCAGAATCTCTTCAGGATCTCTTCAGGGTTTGGCCGGAAGGGGCTTGTTGGACATGCCCCAGATGTAGGCCGTCAGCACATGAAGTTGTGCTTCGGTCAGCTTGCCGATCTGCGCCGGCATCTCGCTGGTCTTGCCCTTGTTGATCATGTTGATGATGGCCTGCTCACCCCAGCCGTGCAGCCAGATGTCATCGGTGAGGTTGGGCGCGCCCAGCGCCGGGTTGCCCTTGCCATCCACGCCATGGCAGGCCGCGCAGGCGCCGAATTTGCTTTTGCCCAGGGCCCCGCGCACGGAGTCGTGTGGACTGCCGGACAGGCTCAACACATAGTTGGCGAGATTCTTCACGTCGTCGGGCGTGCCCACCGCCGCCGCCATCGGCGGCATCTGCCCCTGCCGGCCCCGCGTCAGCGTTTCCGTGATTTTGTCGGGCGTGCCCCCATGCAGCCAGTCGCCGTCGGTCAGGTTGGGAAAGCCCTTGCTGCCACGCGCGTCGGAGCCGTGGCACTGGGCACAGTTGTTCATGAACAGGCGCTCGCCAATCGCCATGGCATTGGCGTCGCCGGCCAGCTCCTCAGCGGGCTTCGCGGTGAACTGCGAATACAGCGGCGCGAGCTCCTGGTTGGCGCGCGCTACCTCGACCGTGTACTCGGCCTGGGTGCTCCAGCCGAGTCGACCCTGATAGGCGCCCAGGCCGGGATAGGCCACCAGGTAACCCAGGGAAAACACAATGGTCAGCACGAACAGCCACATCCACCAGCGCGGCATGGGGTTGTTCATTTCCCGCAAATCCCCGTCCCACACATGGCCGGTGGTGTTGTCGGCACTGGAGACAATCCGCTTGCGCGCGGTCACCCACAGCAGGACCAGGCAGGCCACGATGCCCAGCAGGGTCAGCGCGGCCACATACAGCGACCAGAAATTGCCGGTGAAATCACTCATCAAAAAACTCCCGGAGTCAGTCTTGTTCAAACGGCAGGCGCGCCGCTTCATCGAAACGCGCGCGGTTGCCTCGGGAATACGCCCACCAGACAATGCCCAGGAAGGTGACGAATGAGGCCAGGGTGGCCACGATGCGCAGGCTGTTGACATCCATCTGTATTTCTCCTTATTTCAGGGCCAGGCCCAGCACCTGCAGATAGGCGACCAGGGCATCCATTTCGGTCTTGTCCTTGACGTCCTGCGCCGCCTGGGCGATCTGCATGTCGGCATAGGGAACACCGACGCTGCGCAGGGCCCGCATCCGCGGCGCCATGTCCGCGGCGTCCACCAGGTTCCGATCGAGCCAGGGGTAGGCAGGCATGTTGGACTCCGGCACCAGGTCGCGCGGATTGTTCAGGTGAATGCGATGCCATTCGTCGCTGTACTTGCCGCCCACGCGGTGCAGGTCCGGCCCGGTGCGCTTGCTGCCCCACTGGAAGGGATGGTCATAGACAAACTCGCCGGCCACCGAATAGTGGCCATAGCGCAGGGTCTCGGCGCGGAAGGGCCGGATCATCTGCGAGTGGCAGTTGTAGCAGCCCTCGCGCAGGTAGACGTCGCGCCCTGCCAGCTGCAGCGCCGTATAGGGTTTGACACCCGTCACCGGCGCGGTGGTGGACGTCTGGAAGAACAGCGGGACGATCTCCACCAGCCCGCCGATGGCGATGACCAGCAGGATCAGGACGATCATCAGGAAATTGTTGGTCTCGACCTTTTCGTGCGAGAAGCCGGCGGGGGCGGAAGCGGAAGAAGAGTTGTGGTCGCTCATGTTGTGGGCTCCATCAGGCGGCTTGAGGCAGGGGGACGGCGGTGCGGTGCGGCCGTCCCTGCGCCACGGTCATCCAGGTATTCCATGCCATCACCAGCATGCCGCCCAGGTAAAGCAGTCCGCCCATGAAGCGGATGACGTAGAAGGGATACGTGGCCTTCACCGACTCAACAAAGGTGTAGGTCAGGCTGCCGTCGGCATTGAGCGCGCGCCACATCAGGCCCTGCATCACGCCGGCGATCCACATGGCGGCGATGTACAGCACGATGCCGATGGTGGAGACCCAGAAATGCACCTCGATCGCCGGGACGGAGTACATCTTCTTCTGGCCGAACAGGCGCGGAATCATGTAGTAGAGCGTGCCCATCGTGATCAGGCCCACCCAGCCGAGCGCGCCGGCATGCACATGGCCCACTGTCCAGTCGGTGTAGTGCGACAGGGCGTTGACGGTCTTGATGGACATCAGCGGCCCCTCGAAAGTGGCCATGCCATAGAACGACAGGGCGACGATCAGGAAGCGCAGCACCGGGTCGTCGCGCAGCTTGTGCCATGCGCCGGACAGGGTCATGATGCCGTTGATCATGCCGCCCCAGCTGGGCGCCAGCAGGATCAGCGAGAACACCATGCCGACCGATTGCGTCCAGTCCGGCAGCGCCGTGTAGTGCAGGTGATGCGGGCCCGCCCACATGTAAGTGAAGATCAGCGCCCAGAAGTGGACGATGGACAGGCGGTAGCTGTACACCGGCCGCTCGGCCTGCTTGGGGACGAAGTAGTACATCATCCCCAGGAAGCCGGCGGTGAGGAAGAAGCCCACCGCGTTGTGGCCGTACCACCACTGGATCATGGCGTCCTGCACACCGGCATAGGCCGAGTAGGACTTCATCCAGCCGGCGGGCACGGCGGCGCTGTTGACGAGGTGCAGAACGGCCACCGCCAGAATGAAGGAGCCGTAAAACCAGTTGGCCACATAGATGTGGCGAACCTTGCGCATCCCGATGGTGCCGAAGAAGACGATGGCATAGGACACCCAGACCAGTGTGATCAGGATGTCGATGGGCCATTCCAGCTCGGCGTATTCCTTGCCCGAGGTGTAGCCCAGGGGCAGGCTGACGGCGGCGGCGACGATAACGGCCTGCCAGCCCCAGAAGGTGAACGAGGCCAGCTTGCCTGCGAACAGCGGGACATGGCAGGTGCGCTGCACCACGTAGTAACTGCTGCCGATCAGCGCGCAGCCGCCGAAGGCAAAAATCACGGCATTGGTGTGCAGCGGCCGGAGCCGGCCGTAGCTGAGCCAGGGAATGCCGAAATTGAGTTCAGGCCAGGCCAGCTGGGCGGCAATGAACACGCCGACCAGCATGCCCACCACGCCCCAGACCACCGCCATCAGCGAAAACTGCCGCACGACCGTGTCGTTGTACAAAGCGGCGGAAGTTGGTTGATCATTCATGGAGCACCTTTTTCTTGACGCCCAAGTGTCTCCATCAAGGGTGGGGTGCGAGTTGATGAAAATCAATCCGACTGCAGAATGCGCTCGGCCTCCTGGTCGAGCGCCTCGAACTGGCCGCGCCAGACAGCCCAGCCCAACGCGCCGATGATGAGCAACGCCAACACGACCGACAGTGGAATCAGCAGAAACAGGATGTCCATTCAAGCGGCCCCGGGAATGCGCGCCAGCCGCGCCGAATTCAACACCACCAGCAGCGAGCTGGCCGCCATGCCCAAGCCCGCCAGCCAGGGCGGCATGAAGCCGAGGATGGCCAGCGGTACGCAGACGGCGTTGTAGAGGGCCGCCCACAGCAGGTTTTGCCGCACGACGGTGCGCGTGCGGCGCGCCTGCAGCAGCAGCGCAGGCACATCCGCCAGCCGGCTGCCCAGCACCACGAAATCGGACTTCGCCTGTGCCAGTGGCACGGCGTGCCCCATGGCCACCGACAGGTCGGCGCAGGCCAGCACCGGCCCGTCGTTCATGCCGTCGCCCACCATGGCGATGCGCCGGCCGCGCCGCTGCAGGGCGCGCACGTGCGCCAGCTTGTCTTCGGGCGTGCGCTGGCCGTAGGCCTCATCGATGCCGGCGCGGCCGGCCAGCCGCAAGACGGCTCCGGTCTGGTCGCCGGAGAGCAGCTGCACCCGCAGGCCCATCGCCTGCAGCCCGCCGACCGCAGGCCTGGCATCGGGCCGCAGCGCCTCTTCAAATTCAAAGCTGGCCAGCCAGCCCTGCCCATCGGCCAGATGCACCTGCGGGCCACGGGCCGGCGAGTCCTGCGGCGGGGCACCGCAAAATGCGGCCGAACCTAGCCGCATCGCAAGCGGATGGCCTCCCGTCTCGCCACGGCCCACGACCTGCCCTTGCAGCCCGTGGCCAGGTATCTCTGTGATCTCCACGGCGGGCCACGCCGCGCCCGCAACGGCCTGCACAATCGCGCGCGACACCGGGTGGTGTGAATGCTGCGCCAGCGCCGCCGCGAGCTGGAGTGCCTGCGCAGTGTCGGCGCCCGGGCGGGCCCGACGCATGACCACCGCCATGCGGTCCTCGGTAAGCGTGCCGGTCTTGTCGAACACCACCGTGTCCACCGTGGCGCCGGACTCCAGCGCCTGCAGGCGACGCACCAGCACGCCCCGGCGCGCCAGGGCGCCCGCCGCGGCCAGCGTGGCGGCCGGCGTGGCCAGCGACAAGGCGCAGGGGCAGGTGACGATGAGGACGGCGGCCGCCACGCTGATCGCATGCGCCGGGTCCACCGGCCACCACCACAGCGCCGCCGCGGCGCTGGCCAGCAGCACCCCCAGCAGGAAGGGGCTGGCGATGCGGTCGGCAACCCGGGCCAGCCGCGGCTTCTGGACCGAGGCCTGCTCCATCAGCGCCACGATGCTGGCATACCGGGTCCCGGCACCCACGCGGTCCACCCGCACCAGCAGCAGGCCGGAGAGGTTGTGGCTGCCGGCGATCACCGCGCCGCCGACGCCCCGCTGCAGCGGCGCGGACTCACCGGTCAGCAGGGCTTCATCCACCCGGCTGTCGCCCGCCGTCACGGTGCCATCCGCAGGAATGACCTCGCCCGGCAGCACACGGATCAGGTCGCCCACGATGAGGCGCCGCAGGGCCACGCGCTCGAACTGGCCCTCAGCGCCCTGCCGCTCCACACTGTCGGGCAGCCTGCGAATCAGCGCCTCCAGCGAGCCGGCCGTGCGGTCGCGCAGGCGCTGCTCCAGCAGGCGCCCGGACAGCAGGAAAAACACGAACATGGTCACCGAGTCGTACCAGACCTCGGCACCCCACGGCCCGGCGGTATCGAAGGTGGCGGCCGTGCTGGCACCAAACGTGATGAGGATGCCCAGCGCCACCGGCACGTCCATGCCGATGCGCCGTCTGCCCAGGTCACGCAGCGCGGTGGCAAAGAACGGCCAGCAGGAAAACAGCACGACCGGAAGCGTCAACACCCAGGAGGCCCAGCGCAGCAGCGCCTGCACATCCGGCGTGATCTCGCCGGGGCCGGCGACATAGGCGGGTAGCGCGTACATCATCACCTGCATCATGCAAAAGCCCGCGACCAGCCAGCGCCAGAGCATCAGGCGTTGGGCCTGCAGCCGCGGCGCGGCCAGCAGCATGTCGCCAGCCGGCAGGGCCGTGTAGCCGGCGCGCTGGAGTGCGGCCATCCAGGCCGAGGGGCAGGTTCGCCCGGGCTGCCACACGAGGCGCGCCATCGCGGTCGCGCCATTGACCTGAACGCCCTCCACATCCGGCAACTGGCCCAGCGCCTGCTCCACCGTGAGCGAGCAGGCGGCGCAGTGCATGCCATCGATGGCGAGGTAGGTCTCCCACCAGCCATCGCGCCCGGCCACGGGCCGGCTGAAGCCCTCCCATTCGGCGGGCTCGTCCAGCGCAGCCCAGTCCGCATGGGACGCGGCAACAGGCTCCGCGCCCAGGGCAAGGGTGGCAGTTTGCATGGCGCAAGGTTACCCAGTACACCGACACGCCCGGTTGATCTGGATCAATCCGGTACAGGACGCGCGCGCCTAAGCTGTGGACGTCAATCAAGAAAGGAGAAGAACATGTACCAACGCATTCTTGTTGCTACCGATGGCTCCACCCTCTCGAAAAAGGCCGTTCGCAGCGCGCTCGGGCTGGCAAGCGCACTCGGCGCCGAACTCGTGGCGCTCCATGTGGTTCCACGCTACCCCATGAGCTATTTCGAGGGCAACGTGTCGATCACACTCCAGGAGGTCGGCCGCATCGAAAAACAATGGGCCACCGAGGGCCAGGCCATGGTCGATGCGGTGCAGCAGGCCGCGCAGGCCGAAGGGATCCGGGCCAAGGCCGTGGTCGCGCGCTCCAACCTGGTGGCCGAGGCCATCATGGCCGCAGCCAAAAAACACAAGTGCGACCTGATCGTCATGGCCTCACATGGCCGCAAGGGTCTCAAGCGCGTGCTGCTGGGCAGCGAAACCCAGCATGTGCTGGCGCACAGCAGCACTCCTGTGCTAGTGTTGCGTTGAATTGGTCCACCTGGAGGAGAAAAAATGAAAGTCCTGTTCGCCGCCGATGGCAGCAAGTACACCAAGAAGGCCCTGGCCTTCCTCGTCACCCACGAAAGCCTGACCGGCCCGGAGGACGAGGTGGTCGTGCTCAATGTACAGGCGCCCATGCCCGGGCGCGTCAAGACCATGGTGGGCGCCGCCACGGTCAGTGCCTACCACAAGGACGAAGCCCTGAAGGTGCTCGAGCCGATCGAGCGCTTCCTCAAGCGCCACAAACTGCACTACCGCGTGACCTGGGCCATCGGCTCGCCGGCGGCCGAAGTGGTGCGCGCCGCGCAGCGCGAAAAGGCGCACATGATCGTCATGGGCACCCACGGCCACGGCCTGGTCGGCCGCGCCATCATGGGCAGCGTGGCCCAGCGCGTGGTCACCGAATGCGACGTCCCGGTGCTGCTGGTCAAGTAGGCCGGTTGGCAATTGCCGCGATGCCGGCTTCGAGGGCTGAGGCCAGCGCGCAAGACAGCAGATTCTGTCGTCAGGGAATTACTCCGCACGGCGGGTTTGTGTCAGGCCTGTAGGCGGGCCATCAATCGCCGTCCAGCCGCCATCGACGGACAGCGAACTCCCGGTGATATAACTGGCGGCATCCGAGGCCAGGAAGGCAACGGCGGCGCCCACTTCCGAGGGCTGGCCCCAGCGGTTGAAAACCGTGTGCGCGGCATAGGTGTTGTAGATTTCCGGCTTTTCCTTCAGGGGCGCTGTCAAGCGGGTTTCGATGACGCTGGGCATCACGGCATTCACGCGAACACCGTACTCACCCACTTCGCAGGCAAAGCCTTTGACCATCTGGGCAATGCCGGCCTTGCTTGCCGCATAAATCCCGAGGCCGGGCTCCAGCGTCACGGCACGCATGGATGAACACAGGATGATGCTGCCCGCACGCTGCTTCATCATGGGCTTGCCGAAACTGCGCAGAAAGTGAAACGCCCCTTTGAGGTTGAGATTCATCACCTGGTCAAACTCATCTTCGGTGTAGTCCATGATGAGTTTTCGGATGTTCAGCGCGGGCGTTGCCACGGCAATGTCAACCCTTCCGTGCAGGGAAACGGCATGGCCTGCCAGCGCGGCAATTTCTGCGCCGCTCGCTGCATCCACGGCCACCCACTCGGCCGACCCGTCCTGCGCAATCTGCCTCGCAGTGCCGCGAGCGCCGTCGCCGTCGCGGTCGGCGCACACAACGTGCGCTCCCAGTTCGCCCAGCGCGTGCGCAGAGGCCTGGCCAATGCCGGAGGCCGCTCCGAGCACAACGGCCACTTTTCCACTCAGATCAAACAGTTGACGGTAGTTTTTCATGGCGATCATTCTTGCTGTCGGAGGTACGGCCCCGGGGAGTTCCGGGAGCGGGCTCCGGTTGGTTGCCTGCATTTTCAGGAAGGGACTGGGGTGGGCGCACAGGGGCCTGGCCTGTGAGGGCCAGCCAGATGTCGCGCAGCGAATAGCCCATCATGATCACGCCGGCCACCGGCATCACGCCATACCAGTATTTTTTGGAAATCGCGAATACCGGCGAATCATCGCTCGCGCTGACGACCAACTCCCATGCGTGGTAAACCAGCACGGACAGGAAGGCCATGCCCAGCACGCTCAGGACCACATCCAGCACACGCCCCGGGGGCTTGCCGGCCAGGCGGACCGTCAGCATGTCCACGCAGAAGTGGGAGTTTTCGCGCCACAGGCAGGCGGCGCCCACAAACACCAGCCAGGCAAACAGGAGCTCGATGATTTCATCGGCCCAGCCCATGGACATGAGCGCCGCAAAGCGGTTGAACACGGACATCAGAATGATCAGAAACAGCAGCACCAGGCATGCAATGCACAGCCAGCGCAGCACGACAGCGAGTCCAAGGTCAAGCTTTTTCATTTTCCGGCTCCCATGATGAGGTCCGGCAGCCACGTCACCAGCACAGGCACCGCAGTGATCAGCGCCAGCACGACAAACAGGCTGACCAGAAAAGGCACCAGCTCTTTGGCCAGCACCATCATCGGCACGCGCGCCACCGATGACATCGCATACAGAACCATGCCCACGGGTGGCGTCAACAGCCCCAGCATGAGGTTGAGGGTCATCAGCACACCAAAGTGAATGGGATTGATACCGAGCTGGCCAATGATCGGCATGAAAATCGGAATCGTCAGCAACATGATCGCGATGCCTTCCATGAAACAACCCAGCATGAGCAGAATCACATTGATGATGATCAGCACCACCAGCGGGTTGCCTGACAGCGCGCTCAGCCAGGCAATCAGCGCATCAGGCACCCGCAGGTAAATCAGCAGCCAGCCGAACAGCCCTGCGGCCGCGACAATGAACATCACCTGCGCCGTCTGCCGCACCGTGTCCCACAGGATCTCCGGCAGGTCAGCCCAATGCAGCTCACGGTAAACGGTCAGCCCCAGAAACAGCGCGTAAATGCTCGCAGCCACCGAGGCTTCAGTCGGCGTAAAGATACCGCTGAGAATGCCGCCCATGATGAGTGCCGGCGTGGCGATGGCGGCCAGGCCCCCAAGAAGCGCGCGTACCACTTCATGGGCGGTGGCACGCGGCTCGCGCGGGTAATTGCGTTTGACCGCAATGATGTACACCGTCACCATCATGGCCACGCCCATCAGGATGCCCGGAACCAACCCGCCGAGAAACAACGCGCCCACGGATACGCCGCTCATCGAGCCATAAATCACCAGCGGTATGGACGGCGGAATCACCGGTCCGATGGTGGCCGAAGCCGCCGACACGGCCGCGGCAAAGCGCGGCTGGTAACCGGACTTGACCATCGCCTTGACCTCGATCGCGCCAAGGCCCATGGCATCGGCCAGCGCCGAGCCGGACATGCCGGCAAACACCATGGACCCCAGCACGTTGACCTGGCCCAGGCCGCCCTTGAAATGCCCGACGAGGCTGTGCGCAAAACGGAAGATCCGCTCCGTCATGCCACCGGTGTTCATCAGGTTGCCTGCGAGAATAAAGAACGGAATCGCCAGCAACGGAAATGCCGTCGTACTTGAGTACATGCGCTGGCCCATCACGCTGAGGATCTCGGTCTGGCCGAGCAACACCAGCGTGACGACCGATGTCAGGCACATGGCCACCGCTACCGGCAGGCCAAGCACCATCAGGGAAACAAGCAATGCAAAAATGCCTAAGGTTTGCATAAAAACTTTCCTGCCCCTGTCTTACCTGCTTCGCTGGGCATCAACCATCTTCATGAATTGCTGCACGTTTGCTTCGCCGGCATACGCACCAATGCGCCTGTAGGCCGGCTCCATCGCAGCGCGAAACAGCTTGGGGTCGGGCCGCGTGACCTGCATGCCCTGGGCCTGCAGCTTGGCAATTTGCGCGTCTTCCTCCGCGGCGATGGTCTTGCGCATCAGTTCGCCGGCCGAGCGGCTCTCTTCCCTGACGATGGTGCGCTGTTCGGGCGCGAGCCTGGCCCAGGTTTTGGTGCTGATGACGTGCATCATGCTGTTATAAGCGTGGCGGGTCAGCGCAAGGTGCTTCTGCACCTCATAAAACTTGTTGTACGCAATGACGGAAATCGGATTTTCCTCGCCGTCAACAACGCCTTGCGACAGAGCCATGTACAGCTCGGGGAAAGCAATTTTGGTGGCATTGGCGCCCAACGCCTCCATGGCCGCTTCAAGCTGCACTTCGGGTGGAACGCGGATCTTCAGGCCCTTGACGTCGGCAGGCGTGTTGATGGGCAGCTTGCTGTTGGTCAGCTTCCGGAAACCATACTCCCAGTTTGACAGCAGCACGAAGCCATCTTTTTCCGCCATGGGAGCCAGCCAGTCCATGGCCGGGCCATCCAGTACCCTGTGGGCATGCGCCAGGTCTTCAAAGACAAACGGCAGCATCACCACCGCAAAGGCCTTGTTGTACTTGTCCATGGCCCCCTGCGTGGGAAGCCCCATGTCGATCACACCCAGCTTGACCTGCTGGAGCTGTTCGGGCGGCGAACCCAGAGCGTTGGCCGGGTAGACCGACACCTTGACCTGGCCCTTGGTGCGAGCCTCGACACGTTGCGAAAACTGCAGTGCGGCCTGGTTGGCCGGGTGGCCCGCTTCGGCGTAGTGGGCAAGTTTCAGGGTCACCTGTGCTGCCGCGCCCGCTGCAAAAGCAAGGCCGGCGGCAAGTGCCAGGCATCGAATGAGCAGAGTGTTGAATTTCATGTTGTCTCCTGGTGGTTCTTGGGGTTCAAACGGTCAGCCTGCAGCCTGATCGTCGCGGATCATGTCGGCGCCTTGGGTGGGTCGCTTCTTTTTTTTTCGCGGGAAGCATTTCAGGGTTTGAAAAAGGGCGCAGGCACCATCAATCGCGTTTCCTGCGACACGAGGTAGGCCGCCTGCGCGCTCTTTTCCAGGTAGCCGATCCACTCGGGATCGCGCTGCAAGGCAGCACGCCTGTCCGCCCGGTCAGCTGCGTTTTCAAAAACCCAGATGTGGGTGTAGCTGTTGACGTTTCCCGTTTCGGTCTGTAGGTACGCCAGCGGCTCCCCCAGATGGCGGCGCTGCACGTGATAGCCGTGCTCGCCATACAGCGTCATGTGTTTTTTCAGAGTACCCGGGAGGCAGGTATAGGTGCGAACGTCGTAGAGCATGCAGCTTTCCTTGGCTTGATATCGAATGAAAAACCGGATCAGTCCAGCGTGGCGCCGGAACGCTGAACCAGCAACCCCCAGCGCTCGACTTCCTGGGCAACAAATTTCTGGAATGCCTCGCTCTGGTTGCCGACGGGGTCCGCACCCAGCTCTTTCAGGCGAGCTTGAACAGCGGGGTCTGCCACGGCTTTGGCAATGGCAGAAGAAAGCTTGGCAACCACCGGTGCCGGTGTGGCCGCAGGTGCGAACAGGCCAAACCATGACTTGGCGTCCATTTGCGCAAAGCCTGCTTCAGCAAAAGTCGGCACGGATGGAAGATTGGTCCGGCGGGTGCTTCCCGTCACCGCCAACGGCCGCAGACGCCCGGCCTGCACCTGCGTCAGCGCCTCCGGCAGGTTGGCAAACATCGCCTGGACTTGCCCGCCAATCAGGTCCGTCTGCGCCAGCGCGCCCCCCTTGTACGGCACATGCATCATGCGCACGCCTGCCAGGGCATTGAACTGTTCACCCGCCAGATGCGCCGCGGTTCCTGCGCCGCCGGAGGCGAAGTTGACCTTGCCGTCATTGGCCTGGGCGTAGGTGGCCAGCTCGGCCGGTGTTTTGGCCGGCACGGCGGTATTGACCACCAGCACCAGCGGAACCGATGCGAGGCTGGACAGCGCCACAAAATCGGTCGTCAGGCGGTAGTCCAGCTTGCGGTACAGCGTGGCATTGATCGCATGGCTCGAGGTGGCCATGAGAATGGTGTGGCCATCGGGCGCAGCACGGGCGACAGACAGCGCGCCGATGTTGCCGTTGGCGCCCGCCTTGTTTTCGACCACCACCGGCTGGCCCAGAAGGTCCGATACCTTTTGCCCGACCACCCGTGCGATCACATCGGTCGCACCGCCCGGCGCAAAAGGCACAACAATGCGAACCGGCCGGCTCGGAAAGTCGGCCGGCTGCGCCTGCGTGGCCGGGGTTGTACCGAAAGCCATCATCGCGGCCAATACAAGCAATGGTCTTTTCATGTCATATCTCCTTGTGGTGATGACCGGATCAGCGGATCAGGTGGAAGCTTGCAATGCCGCGCGCCGCAAGCCCGAAAGCGTTGCACGCGGAGTCAGGATTTCCGACTCGATGGCCAGTTCAATGAGGTAGGCGCCGCCCGCGTTCAGGGCCCGCGCCAGTGAGGGCGCAAACGCCTCTGTGGTTTCGACCCTCTCGGCCGGGATGCCAAACGACCGGGCATACAGCACAAAATCGGGGTTGCAGAGGTCGGTCCCAATCGGACGCCCCGGATAGTTGATCTCCTGGTGCATCCGTATCGTGCCGTACATGCCGTTGTTGAACACGATGAAGATGATCGCCAGGCCGTGCCGCTGCACCGTTGCCAGCTCCTGCGAGCTCATGAGGAAACAGCCATCGCCTGCCAGGCAGACGACCTGCCGCGCCGGGCTGTGCAGCTTGGCGGCAACAGCGGCCGGTACGCCATAACCCATGGCGCCGCTGGTAGGCGCCAACTGGCTGCGCGGCGCCGAAAACTGGTGATAACGATGAGCCCAGGCGCTGTAATTGCCCGCCCCGTTGGTGATGATGGCGTCCGTTTCGAGCTTCTCGCGCAAAGCGATGATGACGCCCGCAGGATCCAGCCGCGCCTCGCGTGTGCTTGGCCCGATGTAACGGGTGTAGTTTTCCCGCAGCGCCTGCAGCCAGCCGCTCCAGGGCGTGGCGTCCGGCGGCGGCAGCTGGGCCGCGGCTTGCGCAAAGGCATCCATGCTCGCCAGCACTTTCAGCTCCGGCTGGTATACCCGGCCAAGCTCCTCTGCGCAAGGCAAGACATGAACCAGCGCCTGCTGGGGAACCGGTACGTCCAGCAAGGTGTAGCCACTGGTCACAATTTCACCGAGCCGCGTGCCCACAGCCAGCAGCAGGTCTGACTCCCGAATCGCCTGCGCCAGCTCCGGGTTCAGGCCAATACCGACCTCGCCCACGTAGTTGGCATGGCGGTTGTCAAAGAGGTCCTGCCGCCTGAACGCGCAGGCCACCGGCAGCGC
This sequence comes from Polaromonas sp. P4_H1, assembly GCF_056400945.1. Lineage (NCBI taxonomy): Bacteria > Pseudomonadati > Pseudomonadota > Betaproteobacteria > Burkholderiales > Comamonadaceae > Polaromonas > Polaromonas sp. P4_H1. The sequence continues at coordinate 176,337 of NZ_JBFUKG010000011.1, forward strand.
GTGTTGCGTAGCAAAACTTCTGATGTCATGCAGGCCTGCGTCTGTCCAGCTTGAGCCGCCCAGAATCATCAGCGGCTTGCGGGCCCGCGCCAGTGATTCGCGCAGCCGCAGCATGGCCTCCGGCGCGGGGTACGCGCACGGGATCTCCACCCGCCTTGCGCTGCCGGGGAAGACAGAGTCGGTCAGCATGTCCTCGGGCAATGCCAGCACCACAGGGCCGGGACGGCCTGACATGGCCACCGAAAACGCGCGCATCATGTACTCGGCCACGCGTGAGGCATCCTCAATCTGCGCTACCCACTTGGTGAACGGCCCAAACATCCGCCGGTAGTCGATTTCCTGGAACGCTTCGCGCTCCATCATGTCGCGCCCCACCTGCCCGACCAGCAGGATCATGGGCGTGGCGTCCTGAAAAGCGGTGTGCACGCCAATGCTGGCATTGGTGGCACCAGGTCCACGCGTGACCATGCAGATGCCCGGTCGCCCTGTCAGTTTCCCGTGTGCTTCGGCCATGAAAGCGGCTGCGCTTTCATGGCGGCAGGCGATGACGCGCAACGCGTCCTGCTGCGCGTACAGTGCATTCAGCACATCCAGATAGCTCTCGCCCGGGACGCAAAAAACAGTATCGGTGCCTTGGGCGAGCAAGGCATCCACCACCTGCTGGCCGCCCGTCCTGAGCTTGGGAGTGTCATTCATCACTTGCAATCTGTCCGCCGACGAGGCGGGTTGGTTGAACGTGAACGAACTCTACTCAGGCAGACGGGCTTCGCGTTAGGACTTAAGCGAGCTTCACCTGCACTTTTTTGCGTGCGGCAGGCCACCGCGGGTTATTCGTTGGTGGGTTATTTGGCGGCGACGGAAATGCGCTTCTTGAACTCGCCCGGAGTGGCTTGCGTGTGTTTTTTGAAGAAGCGGCAGAAATAGGCAAAGTCTTCAAAATTCAGCTGGAAAGCAATTTCGGCCACACTCAGGTCGGTGTTGCTCAACAGGCGTTTGGCCTCCAGCACCAGGCGCTCCTGCACCAGTTGCCCCGCTGTTTTGCCCAGCGTCCGTTTGAGCGCGTCGTTCAACTGCCGTTCGGTCACATGCAGCTTTTCGGCGTAATCGCGCACCGGGCCAAAATCAAGGTAATGCTGCTCGATCAGGAGCTTGTAACGCTTGGTCAGCGAGTAGTTCTGCGGCGACGTGCCGTCGGCATGGTGCTCGGGATAAAGCCGCCGCAGCCGGGTCAGCAGCACCAGCAGATAAGACCTCACGATGTCGAGGCTGCCATCGCCGCGGCCCAGCACCTCTTTCTCCATCTCCATGAGCAACGGCAGGAGCTGGTCGTGTTGCGCCTGGTCCAGGTACAGCACCGGGGTATCACGCGCGATATGGAAAAAAGGAAACTGCGCGATGTCGTCCGAGCGTGGGAACATCTGTACAAAAAACTCCGTGCTGAAATTGACGACGTAGCCTTTCGGCCTGACGGTCGAGTTCCAGGAATGCAGTTGCCCGGGAGAAACAAAAAAAACCGTGTTGGCGCGTACCTGGAAACTCTCGAAGTCCAGCATGTGCGTGCCGGCTGCTTCCGTCATCCAGAGCAGGTGGTAATAGTTGTGCCGATGCGGAAACGCACGCGGGATTTCAGGGTTGTCCTGAAGCCGGACCAAGTCAAAATAAGATGCCGTAGCTTCACCGCTGAAGTCGGATCTGTCGAACACAGGAAAATCTGACGCCATGGGCTCAGTCACGCGAATCTACCTCTTTGCACCGGCCGGGATCTGCGTTGCATTATAGAAGTCCGTCCAATTTCGCTGCCGCGCTTCCTCAAAACAACAAGGTCAGAACAGCCACAGCCGCCCTAAGCCGCCAAACTCAATGCAACGCAATTGCCGACCGATCGCGGCCGACACATCTTCAACAAAACCCGGGAATGGGGCTATAGGGTTGCTGTCTGGGGCGGCTACTGTGCCGGCTGCCCATCTCCGCCCACGCCCCAACTTCCTGTTCAAGGGCGCGCCGCTGTTTTCGCTCTGGCAGGTGACGATGCAATCGAGGACGTCATGCCCTTTCCGAGAACGCTGAGCGACGGCTGGTGGGTGACTGACTTCGCATAGCCGGCACGGCGGCACTCGTCGAATCACCCCATCCACGGCGCTACGGTCGGCGCTGTTCTTCTTCAGCCCGCCGGCGTTGCTCCTCAGCTCTTTTCGCCTCGCTCGCCGCCTCTCGCCTGTCGGCTGCCCGGCCCGCCTCGGGGCGTTGCCGCCGGCCAGGCATATCCCCAACAGCGGCTGGTGGTGACGCGGGCGCGGCGGCAGGGCCGCTCGCCCGGGGCGGTGCAACTGCGCCACCGACAGGCGGACGGTTATCGGGCGGCAGGGGGCGGCTTTGGGCCGGCGGGACGGGCACGGGCTCTGGCTTCAATGGTTCCGTGGGCCTTTGTACAGTCGCGGGTGCGCGGCGCGCGCGCTCCTCTTCCGCTGAGGGGCCCGCAGGCACATTGCGAGGTGCGAGCCCAGGCAGACGCGCGGGCCTTGCTTCTTCCGCGGGCTTGGTGGCGTCAGGGACTGGTGCTGCAGGGACCGGTGCTGCAGGCGTGGCCGCCGGCTGGGATCCAGGCCGGGGCAGTTCGGATCGCTGTGGGAGTCCGGGCTGGCGCGCGCGCTCCTCTTGCGCCGAAGGGCCTGCGGGCACATTGCGAGGTGCGATCGCCGGCGGACGCGCGGGGCGCGCTTCTTCCGCGGGCTTGGTGGCGTCAGGGACTGGTGCTGCAGGGACCGGTGCTGCAGGCGTGGCCGCCGGCTGGGATCCAGGCCGGGACAGTTCGGGTCGCTGTGGGAATCCGGGCTGGCGCGACCGCTCCTCTTCCGCCGGCGGCTTGCGCTCGGCACTGCCTGCTCCAGGCGGCACAGACGGCACAGGCGTTCCCGGCATACCTGGCCGCGCGCTGCGAGGCTCGGTCGATGGCGCTGGCACGGGGGCTTGAGCCGCAGCCGGCCGCGTTCTCTCCGACGCGGCGGCACCCGGCGGCTTGGGCGGAGGCGGCAACGCTGCTGACTGGGGCGGCGTCACAATCGTTACCGCAGTAGCAGCCGGGGGCGCCACGGCGGGTCTCAGGGCATTCACGGCTGCCGCGTCAAGCGGTTTCCCGGGATTGGCCGCGAGGGCACTCTGCCGGCTTGCAAACGACGTTGGTGCCGGCGGCGGGGCGGTCTTGGCCACCACGGGTCGAACTGCCGCTGGCTCCGGCGGCTTCGCACTGGGCGCAGCCGCGCCCAGGACACTGGTGCGCACGGGCGCCAGAGGCGCAACCGCCATCACAGGCGAAGTGGCCACCATGTCCTGCGTCACACGCACCGCCTCTCGCGCGACCGGCCTGGATTGCACGAAGGCCGTGGTGGGAACGGCGACCACCGCTCCGGGCACCTGCTGGTTGACGTAAACCACATTGGTCACGTTCGTGTTGTTGTACACGTTCGTGATGTTCGTCGTGTTGATGATGGTGTTGCTGGTGTTGACGCTGGTGAAATATTCGCGACTGACCGGATAGGATGGCCGGTAGACGTCGCGCGGCCCGAGCGGAAACCACGCCACCGCGCCACCGCCGCCAAGGTTGAGCGAGATGCTGAAGTTGCTGCCGCTGACAAAGGCGACCAGTGCCGGCGCGTAGACAGGCCGGGCCGCGACCGGCCCAGGCACCCAGCCCCATGCGCCGCCGATGTTGGCCCAGCGGCCGTAGTGCGACGGCGCGAATCCCCAGGGCGCGTCATCCACCCAGGTCCAGCCCCAGGGTTCGACCCAGGCCCAGTGCCCGTCGCGATACGGTGCCCAACCGACGGCGACACGCGTGGGTGTCCACACGTGACCGTAGCCCGTCACCTCCCGCCACGTTCCGTATTCGTCCAGGTCCTCGTAGCCGATCAGGTCGCGCGAAACGTAGCGCGCGGATGCAGAGTTCTCCCAGCGCTGGTCACGCGCGCTGGACCAGCGGTCGAAGTCATCGGCAGGAGCCAGCGCGAAGCTGTCGTAGTCGCGCAGGCCGGTGCCAAAGAACTCAAAGCCCTGGCCTGCCCTGATGACAAAGGCCCGCCCCTCGCCATAAACCTCGGCCTCGCCGGCCCGGACCACCACGACAGTCGAATCACCGTTGGGATCGACGTGAATGCGATAGCTGCCGGGGCTGCGGAGGGAATAGGCGAGATTCGGCGTGTTTATTTCGAAGGCGTGATTGCGGTCGAATCGCCAGATGCGGATGTTCAGGGTGCCCTGCGTCAACTGGACTTGCGCAATGCGGTCATCGACGTTCAGCAAGGTCACGCTGGTGTGGGAGCCCATGCGGATCGCGGCGCCGCCCAGTTGCAGTTCGCTGCGCGAACCGGCATCGACCCACAACCTGTCGCCCGTGATCAAGGGCCGATTGACAGCCGCGCGGACCCAGTCGTTTTCGCCACCGGGCGAAAAGCTCACGGCGCCACTGACATGGGCCAGCCGTGCCACACGCGATGGCGGGTCGGCATACGCCCATCCACTCAGCGCGAAGGCGCAGAGGCCCAGAATAAAAGTGCCGAAGAGTTTGTGCAGCGATGACCTGTCCATGATGACTCTCCGTTGGAGGGTTTGCGTTCGACTGAAATGCGCCCTGCGATCGCGGTAGCACTGAGGAAGTGTCCTTGCTTGGACCAGGGCCTGTTCACACAATGCGAAGTCAATGCTGCTGAGGTAGATGGTGAGGGTTTCACGGCCGGGCCGCTGTAGGACGGTGCCGGATTACGGGGAAAGCCTTTGAGCCAATCCAGCGGTTGTAGCTCAATGGGGCCGTGCTGGCCAGCTGCAAGCCCCGTCACCGGCATCCCACGCACACGCAGACCTGGACAGCCGCATTCGGGTTCCTTTGGGAACTCGCGCATACCGCAAATTCGCGGTTCCCATGCCTGCAAGACATATCTGCTAGTGCCAATGACGCCTAGTCGCTGGCGCCACGCTGCTCGAGAATAAAAACCAGCCCATCTGGAGAAAAAAATGACGAAGAGACAAATTAGTGCGGCCACTGCGCGTTCTGTCGCAGTAGCTGTGACCGCGCAGGCGATCAGTCCCGTGAATCTACACGGGATCATCGATAAGGCAGCGCGCTCGTAAAGCAGCGTCTCCCATGCTTTAAGCCTCTCCCCGGGCAGCACCGTGGCCCTCGCGAGCGGCGTAGCGCCCGGGAGCCGCTGGGTCATCCGCGGCACCGAAAACCCGGGGACAGGCTTGCGCGCTACTTTCAACCTGGAGCCCTGGCGCGACATGGGCACGGGGACTTTCGCAATGCTGTGCCTGATGCAGCGCAATTCCAGTCACTGATCGATGCGGGACCCGTCAGGCGGACCGCCGCAGTCAGGGGGTTTTCTGGGGTTTGGCGCCGCTGCCGATTGAGACGGATTTTATTTTTCCAAGGAAGGCAAACATATGTTGAACAGACGAGAGGTCCTCGCGAGCCTGGCAGTTGGGCCTCTGGCCATCACGGGTGTGGCAGCCCAGAGCGCGTTCCCCCACAAGCCATTGCGCATCATCGTGCCGTTCGCACCGGGCGGGTCGAGCGACGTTCTCGCGCGCGCGATCGGGCTCGAACTCGGCAAGGCGCTCAACCAGCCGGTCGTGATCGAGAACGTGCCCGGGGCGGGAGGCTCGCTCGGCGCGGAGAAGGCGGCAAGGTCCCCTGCCGACGGCTACACGCTGCTGATGGGGCATGTCGGCACGCTGGCCATCAACCCTTCCCTCTACCCGAAGTTGGGGTACGACCCGCAACGCAGCTTCACGCCGGTGGCGTGGATCGCGCGCGTTCCCAATGTGCTGGTGGTGAACGCGTCGGTCCCGGCGCAAAACCTCAAGGAACTCCTCGCGCTGGCGAAGGCCCGGCCCGGCCAGCTGGCATACGGCTCCGGCGGGAACGGCAGCGCGGCGCACACCACGATGGAATACCTGAAAATGCAGACGGGCACTTCCTTCCTGCATATTCCCTATCGCGGAACGGGCCCTTCGGTGACCGACCTGCTCGCGGGACAGGTGCAGGTGCTCTTCACCGGCATCCCCGCGCTGCTTCCCCACATCAAGTCGGGAAAGATGCGCGCGCTCGCCGTCTCGAGTCCCAGGCGCCTCGCCCTCCTTCCGGAGGTGCCCACGGTGACCGAAAGCGGCGTCGCCGGTACGAAGGGCTTCGAGGCGGACCAGTGGTATGGACTGGTGACGCCTGCGGGCACCCCGGCCGACGTGGTGTCGCTCCTCAACCAGCACGTGAACAACGCCCTGGCCTCCGAGGCCGTCCGCTCACGCCTGGCAGCCGAAGGCGCCGAGGCGACACCGGTTTCGTCCCAGGTGTTCGGGCAGCTCATCGCGAAGGAAATCCCCCGCTGGGAGCGGGTGATCAAAAACGCTCACATCACCCTGGACTGAAAACATCCGAGAGGACATTGCAGATGAAATCCATTTTGCGCCTGCTGATCGCCGGCGTCTTCGCCGCGGCATTGCCCGCATCCTGGGCCCAGGCACCTGCCGGGAAGACGGAAGTGCTCTGGCTTGGCCAATCGGCGTTTCGCATCACCACGCCCGGTGGCAAGGTCATCGTGACCGATCCCTGGTTGAAGCTCAATCCGCTCACGCCGCCCGAGTACAAGAATCTGGAGGCGCTGGGCAAGGTGGACGTCATCCTCGTCACCCACGGCCACTTCGACCACTTCGCGGATGCGCCCGCGCTGGCGCTGCTGAACCAGGTGCCGATGTACGCACCCGGAGACATGAACCAGACCGTCGGGCTGCTCGGCATCCTGCCGCCCAACCTGGTGCCTCGCTTCAACAAGGGCGGAACCATCACGCCCGCCGCAGGCATCAAGGTCACGGCCGTGCGCGCCGATCATTCCTCGGTGATCGTGTGGAAGAACGCTGCCACGGGCAAGGACGAGGCGCATCCCGGGGGTGAACCCGTCGGTTTCATCATCGAGCTGGAGGACGGCTTCCGCATCTACCACATGGGCGACACCGGCCTGTTCGGCGACATGAAGTTCATTGCCGACTACTACAAGCCTGACCTGGTGCTCATGCCCATTGGCGGCCATTTCACCATGGGGCCTTCGGATGCAGCGTATGCCACGCGCGAGTGGCTGAAGCCGCGGTTCGTGATCCCGATGCACTACGGCGCGAACCCCCTTGGACGCGGCACGCCGGAGGAGTTCTCGCGCGCGCTCGGCAAAACCACGACCCATGTGCTGCCGCTCAAACCTGGCGAGAAGGCGACTTTCTGATGCCCGGATGCAGATCCATAAACACCATAAGCCCCATAAACCCCATGAAAACCATGACCACCATGAATACCTTGAGACGACGAACCCTCATCACGGGCGCCGCGGGCGCGATCCTGCCCGCCTGGAGCCTGGCGCAGTCCTTCCCCTCCAAAACGATCCGCATCGTCGTGCCGTTTGGGCCCGGCGGCATCGCTGACCTCACGGCCCGCACCATCGCGCAAAAGCTCGGCGAAAACCTGCGCCAGAGTGTGATCGTGGAGAACAAGCCCGGTGCCGGTGGTGTCGTGGCCGGTGAGATGGTGGCCAAGGTGGAGCCGGACGGTCACGTGCTGCTGCTCATGAGCAACGGCACAGCCGTCAGCGCCGGCATATTCCAGTCCCTGCCCTTCGATGCGCAGAAGGACTTCGAACCGGTGGGGACGCTGGGCTTTTTCGACCTTGCCGTGCTGACGACCACCGACAGCCGCTTCAAGAGCATGAAGGACTTGCTCGCGTACGCCAAGGCGAACCCAGGCAAGCTGAACGTGGCCACCATCAACGTCGGCAGCACGCAGCATCTCTCTGCGGAATTGCTGAAGACGAGCGCGGGTGTGGATTTTCAGGTCGTACCCTTCAATGGTTCGCCTGCGGTGCTCACCGCGTTGCGCGGCGGGCAGGTCGATGCGGCGGTGGAGATCCTGGGTCCCATGCTTTCCCAGATCTCCGCGAAGGCGGTGCGGCCGCTGGCCGTGATGGGGGCGCAGCGAGCGTCAGCCTTGCCCGATGTGCCGACGATGGCGCAGAGCGGCGTGCCTGGTTTCGACGTCGCCTCCTGGAATGCGCTGGCGGCGCCAGCGCGCACGCCGCCGCAGGTGATCGCCATGCTCAATCGGGAAGTGAACAAGGTCCTTGCCGATCCCGGTGTGCGCAAACAGCTCGCTGGGCTGAATGTCACGCCCCGAGGAGGCACGCCCGAGCAGCTGCGTGATCTGCTGGCGTCCGAGATCCGCCGATGGTCAGACGTGATCGTGCGCGCCAAGGTGCCACGTCAATAACCCCCAACCTTTTTACAAGTCCAATAAACGAGGAGACAGAAATGAAGATGAAGATGAAGATGAAAAAACTGGCCGTTGCCGCCGGCCTTTGCGCGGGCTTTTCTGCGATGGCGCAAACCAGCAGCGTCACGCTGTACGGCATCCTTGATACATCGGTGCGCTACCAGACAGGGCTCACGAGCACGTATGCGCGCTCCCCGCTGAACACGACGACGGTGGCCAGCGGCGTCGGTCCGACCAGCCGCTGGGGCCTGCGCGGGTCCGAGGACCTGGGCGGCGGCCTGCGGGCGCTCTTCAACGTGGAATCCGGCATCAACGTCGACACGGGCACGTCCGCCAACGCCACCACGTTCTTCGATCGCGCATCCATCATTGGGTTAAGTGGCAGCTGGGGCACCGTGACGGCCGGCCGCCAGAACACACTGGTCGCAGATTCCGTCGGCGTGGTCGATCCGATTGGCCTGCGCTTTGCCGGTCTGAACCCCAACATTCAAGTGACCAGCCTCACGGGGCACCAGCTGGGCATCGAGTTCGGCACCACGAACTCCACTGGTTCATCCAACCGCGTCAACAATTCCGTCAAGTATTCAATGCCTTTCGGGCCTGTGGTGGCGCGCGCCATGTACAGCTTTGGCGAGACGGCAGGGGACACTTCGAAGCAGAACTCGACCGGTCTGGGGCTGGACTACATTAGCAGCGCATTTTCTGCCACCAGCGCTTACACCCAGTTCAGGGACGCGAACAACCGTGAACTGCGGGCCGCGAACCTGGGCGCCAGCTGGCTTGCGCTGCCCTCGCTGCGCGTGATGGCCAACGCCGGCTACAACCGGGGTGAAACGTCGGCGACAGCGGTGACCCGGAATCGGCTGCTCTCCGCCGGCGCCAATTACGCGATCACGCCCGCCGTGGACCTGCTTGCAGGCTACTACAAGGTGGACCGCAGCAGAACCGCGCAGGCGGACGACGGTTTCAATCGCCTCCTTGCCTTCATGGAGTACAAGTTCTCCCGGCGCAGCAGGGTGTTCCTGGAGCTCGACACGACGAACTGGAAAGGCAATTACCTGGGCGCCGGCAACAAGTCCACGTCGAACGGCCTGAGCGTCGGCATCACGCATTCCTTCTGACCCGCAGGCGCCTCATGCTCCTCCCTGGTGGTTTCGTTCGTTCCCGCCGGCGTCTGCTGGCGGCTGTGCTGGCCGTCGGTGCATCTCTCGGCGGCTGCGCCACCGCTCCGGTGCCGGGGGTGCCCGCTGCCGCGCGTGAAGCGCTTGCGCCGACGGGGACGCTGCGCGTCGCAGTCTATCCCGGCAGTCCCACGTCGCTGGTGGAACAGGCACCGCCTGAGAGCATGCGGGGGGTCAGCGTCGACCTCGGCCGCTCCCTTGCGGCCCGCCTCGGTGTGCCCGCGCAGATCGCTGTGTATCCACGTCTTGCGGAGGCACTGGCGGCGCTGCAGCGGGGGGATGCCGATCTCACGGTCACCAACGCAACGGCCGAGCGTGCGCGCGTGGTGGATTTCGCTCCCACGCTGGTGGACCTGGAACTCGGTGTGCTGGTGCCCTCCGCGCCGCGCGTCACGGCGATCGAGCGGCTGGACCAGCCAGGTGTGACCGTTGGCGTCAGCCAGGGCAGTTCCTCGGAGCGGGTGCTCGGAGGTCGCCTGAAGGAGGCGAAGCTGCGTAGCTTCCCGACACTGGAGGCCGCGCGCTCAGCGCTGCAGGCTCGGGAGATCGACGCATTTGCCACCAACAAGGGCATCCTGTTCGAGCTAGCCCAACGGGTGCCTGGCGCGCGCGTGCTCGAGGGCGGCTGGGGCAGCGAACATCTCGCCCCCGCCATACCCAAGGGCCGTGCCGGCGGCATGCCGTACCTGCGGACCTTCACCGAGGAAGTCCGGCGCAACGGCGAACTCGATCGCGCCATCATGCGTGCCGGTCTGCGTGGCACGGTGCCCCCGGCACAGTAGCTACGGGCGTGCGGGCTGCGCCATGGGGCCATCCGCGCAGTTCGCCAGGAGCCATCCAGCGAGCGCAAGCCTGCTTCTTCCGCTAATGGCCTTTCCAGATCAAAACCGCCCGGCAGGCCCGGGCCTGGAGTCAACCGCCGCGTGAACCGCCTTTATCCAGGGTTTCCATATTGCTGTAGATGCGGCGAAGCATGTCACGCAGCAGATCGACTTGTGTCGCGCTGATACCTGAGAGTGCAACCCGGTCATACAGTTGGGCCAGAGGAATGATGCGTTGCGCCAGCGCATCCCCCTCCGGGGTCAAGCTGAGCGCCAAGGCCCGCGCATCGTCCCCCGATCTCTCCCGGATAAGCAACCCACGCTGCAGCAGCCCATCCACGGTCCGAGAGAGCGTCGAGGGTTCGGCGGACGTATGTGCCGCCAGCTCCGCCAGTCGCTGGTGCGGCTGGTGATGAAGGGCGGCGCAGACCCGCCACTCGGTGAGCGACAAACCGAAAGGCTTCAGTTCTTTGCCGAAGGCCTGACCCATGCGCATACCTGCACGTGCAAGTAAATAAGGGATGGCGCGCTCAAGGTCGTGATCAATGAAATTAATTGCCGTTGCAGCATCGTTTTGCTTGCGCTTGGGACCTGTAGCGCGTGACGGCGACGACTGCGACATCTCTGCGTTTATCCCTGCGTTTTCCTTCTTCATGCCATCATGATAGCAGGCGACCGGAGGGGTAGATCAGGGAAATTACCTAGGTTTTATTATTTGCATTTGCAAGTTAATATGGATCTAATTAACTTCCATGTAGAAGTTTTTTTGTAAGGACTTTGGAGACACCATGAACCGACTGGCAAACTCAGATTCACTCCCCATGCAGGCGCCCGGCCGTATCAGCCCGGTGCATGGGGCCCCGTCACTCAAGAACATCGTCGGGGCTGCGCAAGAGCTTGTCCCCGTGCTTCGGCAAAAGGCGCAGGCCACCGAGCAATCGCGGCGGGTATCCGGGGAGGTCACCGAACTCTTCCACACGGCGGGGTTCTTCAAACTGATGCAGCCGGCGCAGTTCGGCGGCTATGAATATGGCTTCACCGCTTTCATCGACGTGATCAGCGAACTCGGCAAGGGGTGTACGTCCTCGGCCTGGGGCTGCTCCCTCGGCGCCATCCACCAGTGGCTGCTTGGAACGTTTCCGGCACAGGCCCAAAAGGATGTGTGGGGCGAAAATCCCAGCGCCATCATTTGCGGCTCCTATGCACCTGCGACCACGGCGGAACGGGTGGACGGCGGATACCTCGTGAGCGGCCACTGGAAGTTCGCTTCCAATGTGGACAACTCGCAGTGGGCCTTGCTGGGGGTGCACTTTCCGCCGGAAGAAAAAGGGCGCCCCCCGAGCGCCGGGTTCCTGCTTGCGCCGCGTTCGGACTGGAGCATCGAGGACAACTGGCATGTGGCCGGCCAAGCCGGAACCGGTTCGAAGACCGTGGTCATCGAAAAGCCCACCTTCATTCCGGCACACAGGCGTCTCACCTTCGCCGAAGCGTCTTCCAACGCCCCGCCCGGCACCGAAGTCAACAAGAACCCCATCTACCGCATACCGTTCCTGTCGGCCGTGCCGGTCTGCCTGGTATCGCCCCTGCTTGGGACGGCACAGGGCGCGGTCGACGCCTTTGTCGACTTGTGCGGGACGCGGGTGACCCGCGGCGCGGTCGCCGGCGGCGGCAACCAGCTGAGCCAGTTCTTTCCCGTACAGTCCCGCCTCGCCGAAGCCGCTGCCGCGGTCGATGCGGCTAGGCTGCTGCTGTACCGCGACACCGCGGAGGTGGAGCAGATCGCGGCGCAAGGGGAAGTGATCAGCGTCGAAAAACGGATCCGCAATCGCCGCGACCATGCGTTCGCGGCGCGCCTGTCGCACAGCGCGGTGGAAGCTCTCTTCGCCAGCGTAGGCGGAGCGGGACTCGCGCTCGACCAGCCTATTCAGCGCATGTGGCGCGACGCCAATGCCATTTCCAGGCACATCAGCCTGAACTGGGACGCGGTGTCGTCCATGGTCGGACAGCACATGCTGGGGCTCGAGCCCAAAGGCCAGTACTGATATGTCCCCCACGCTTTTCACTTCGTGTAATGCGCTGCCTCCCGAGGGGGCTTCAGCCGCCTTGGGGCGGCCCGTCGGCGTCTGAGGTGCCGCCATGTATTCCTGGAGCTACATCACCGGAGACATTCCGCTCACCGTGGACGCCAGCCGCTTCCGGCGTGCCTTGGGCTCATTCCCGACGGGCGTCTGCCTGGTCACCACGGTAGGCCCCGACGGAAAGCGCGAGGGAATGACCATCAACTCCTTCGCCTCGGTTTCCCTCACCCCGCCCCTCGTGCTGTGGAGCATCCGTGACGACACGCGCAGTGCCGAGGTGTTCCTTACCGGCCGCAGCTACATCATCAGCATTCTCGCGAGCGACCAGAAAGAGCTGGCGTCGCACTTCGCCAAGCCGGCCCTCGACAAGTTCGCGCTGTACGAGGACGCGTTCACCGTGGGCATCGGCGGGTGCCCCAGGCTGCGCCACAGCGCAGCCACCTTCGAATGCTCGTCCTACTCCCGTTATCAGGAAGGTGACCACACCATTCTCGTCGGCAGGGTTGACGCGTTTTCGAACTCCGAGTCGACACCGCTGCTTTTCCATTCCGGGCAAATGGGCTCCGTCTGGGAAGTGGCGGAGAAGATTCCGCAGCAGCAGGCTTGAGCAAGTGAGAACTTAGGAGCCCTCGATGAATATCAACACTGTCGACCTGAATCTGTTTCTTGTCTTTCAGGCCATCTATGTGACGCGCAGTGTCACGCTGGCTGGCGATCGGATCGGCATGACGCAGTCTGCCGCGAGCAACGCACTCAAGCGCATGCGCGAACGATTCGGAGATCCCCTTTTTGTCAGGACGATCGAGGGGATGGTTCCTACGCCCTTGGCCGAGCGGCTCATCGTCTCGGTCGACGCGGGCTTGGGCAAGTTCGCACAAGCCATCGATCAGGGACGCCAGTTTGACCCGTCGACCTCCGACCGCACCTTCCGGATCGCCATCAATGACATCGGCCAACTGATCATGATGCCGCAGCTGCTGGCAGCAGCCCAGAAAGAAGCGCCCGGCGTTCGCTTCGAGACGGTGGATGCATCGATGGCAGATGCAAGGCAAGGGATGATGCACGGACAGATCGATCTTGCCGTGGGCAGCTGGAAGGCCATGGGCCAGACCTTCTACGAGCAAAGGCTCTTCGATGAGACCTTCGTGGTGCTGATGAGCAGCAGCAACCCTTTGGCAGCGGGCGAGATGCTCTTCGAGGACTACATGTCCGCCAAACACATCGCCTACCGTCCCAGCGGCGCCACCGACACCGAGTTACAGAGCACCTTGAATCGCGCCGGCGTGCTGGGCCAGCGCAATGTGGTGCTGACGGCGGCGCATTCACTGGGCTTGTCCGCGATAGTCGCTTCGTCCAATCTGCTGCTCACCGCGCCCAGGCGACTGGTGCAGGCGATGATGTCAACCCGCGCCGACCTCAAGATGGGTCCCACGCCGTTCGAGGTGGCGCCTTTTGCCATCCGCCAGCAGTGGCACGAGAGATTTCGGCTCGACAGCGGCAATCAGTGGCTGAGAGCTCGCTTCTTCTCGCTCTTTCACGAGCCGTCGGTGCGCCAGGTCGTGGCGATGGCATTCGAGCGGCGCCAACATGCGCTGCACTCTGTTGAGGATGAAGACGCCTATCCCGTCCGCTGAACAGCCTGACTATGCCGCGTGCGATGGCGGCAGCCCCTCATAAGCCAGTTGCAACAGGGTGCGTATGGCGTCGCGGTCCAGTGGACGAGGGTTCCAGTAGGCGTTCTGCATCGCCATGTCGGCTGCCTTGTCCAGGTCCTGCGCCTTCATGCCGATCTCCATGAGGCTGACCGGTGCTCCGCAGGTTTTGGCCAGCTCCTGGATGGCCGCCGGACCATGGTCTCTTTGCATCGCCCGCTCCAGCCGATGCATCGCCTCGGGAGCGTGCCTGTAGTTGTAGGCAAGCGCATAGGGGAGCACGACCGTGTGGGTCTCGGCGTGAGGAAGCCCGAAGCTGCCGCCCAGTGTGTGGCACAACTTGTGATGCAAGGCCATCCCGACCGCGCCCAGCACCGAGCCGCACAACCAGGCCCCATACAGCGCCATCTCCCGTGCCTGGAGGTGCGTCGGTGCAGCGATGAGCTTCGGCAGGGCTTCGGTCAGCGCCCTGATCCCTTCTTCCGCCATCAGCGACGTGATGGGATTCGCGTCCCGTGCGTAGAGTCCCTCTGCCGCGTGCGCGATGGCGTTGATACCACTGGTGATGGAGATGCTTGCGGGCAACTTCATCGTGAGTTGCGGGTCGTAGATGACAACCTTGGGCAGCACCTTTGGGTCAACACCGGTTTGCTTCCCCTGCGCGTCGGTGATGCCGTAGATAGGCGTCATCTCGGAGCCGGCATAGGTCGTGGGCATCGCCAGAATGGGCAAGCCCATGCTCAGGGCAATGGCCTTCGCCAGCCCAATGGTCGAGCCGCCTCCGACCGCGACGGTGCAATCGGCATTGGCCGCCCGGGCAGCCCGAAGACCCGCGGCGGCAACTTCGAGCGGGACGTGCATCTGTGCCTGATCGAACACGGCGACGGCTTTTGAACCCAAGGTGTGGACCACTGCTTCCGCCAGTGACCGCTGGTTAGGCGTGCAGAGCACGAGCGCGCGCGTGCAGCCCATTTTGTCGAGCTCCCGCAAGGCATGCTGTGCACTGCCCGCGCCAAAGACGACGCGCGCCGCGTTCGCGTTGTAGATGAACTCACCGATCTCGGAACGCATCGCTCAGCCGCACAGGTAATCGACTTGCCTGCTCTCAATCCGGACACCCGCAAGTTCCGCGCGGACGCGCAGATGCTCCGGATGGGACGCGTACCCGGTCAGAGATTCCTGATCCGTGAATGTCGAATTCAGGACTACATCGCTGGCATAGCTGATCCTCGACGAATCGATGCCTACTTCCAGCTCCACCAGCCCTGGAATTTTTCCCGCCAGTGACTCGAACGCTTCCCTGATCTTCTGGCAAGCGGTTTGACGTGCGTCCTCGCTATCGGCGTGGACGCGCCACATGACAATATGTTTGATGGTCATCTATGAATATCCTGCAAAGGATTCAGAACGATGTCGTACCCGACCGTGTAGAAGGGGCTCGCAAGTTGACTGCCGTCGGGCGCGCCCCCCGGTTCATGGCGGGTCCAGTCGGTGACCAGCGAGGAGCGGACCCCAAACACGGCGTCCGATTCCAGATACGGATCTCCCGCGCGGAAGATGTGGGTGATCAGGTCCTGAAACCCAGGCGCCTTCACCATGAAATGCAGGTGCGCCGGCCGCCACGGATGGCGACCCAGTTGCTGCAGCATGCGCCCGACGGGCCCGTCGTGCGGTATCGGGTACGGTGCGGCAAGAATCGTCTTGAAGTAGTACCGGCCGTCCGGCCCGCTGACCAGCTCACCGCGCGCCTGAGCCCCCTCGAGTTCCGGGCGCTGGACGTCGTAAAAACCATCCTCATCGGACTGCCAGACGGAAATCTGCGCGCCCGCAATCGCTTCCCCGCCAATGCTGCGAACCCTTCCGCTCACGTAGCAAGGCTGGCCCTTGGCACCATTCGAGATGTCGTCACCATTGACGAACTTCGGCGCACCTTCGACGAAAAATGGCCCAAAGACAGTCGATTCGGTACAGCCCGCCGGCTTGGCATTGTTTTGCGCCGTGACCAGGGTGGACAGGCCCAGGGTATCGGACAACAAAATGAACTCCTGTCTTTTGTCGTCGGTGATGTGGCCCGCCTCCGTCAGGAATTCAATCGCCAGAAGCCACTCTTTTTCGGTCAGCGCTACTTCACGGGCGAATTCGTGAAGGTGCCTCACCAGGCTCTCCATCACTTGTTTCAGCCGGGGATTGCCGCATTTTGCTTGGGCTTCCAGGACTGCCTGGGTAATCGTCCGCTCGTCAATGTCGATCACGCTCGCTCCTTCGGATGGCCTCAGATTTCCAGCTTGAACAGGTTCACCGCATTGGTCCGGCCGATCTTCACGCGATCCGCTTCGCTGATGGAGGTACTGTTGAACCAATTGGACGCATGGTCGACATTCTCGAACGGCCAGTCGGTGGAGAAAAGAATCCGGTCGGAACCGACTTCGAGTATGGCATCGATCAAGGTCTGTGTCCTGAAGTTGCCGGAGGTCGTCAGATGAAAGTTTTGCTGGAAGTATTCCGCGAAGGTCTTCTTGGCTGGATAGGCTTTGGGAAGCTTTACCCAGGCGTTGCGATTGTCGATTCGCCACATGCTGTACGGCAATCCTTCGCCCATATGACCCAACACGATCTGCAGCTTGGGGTGACGATCAAACAGCCCGCTCGCCATCAGCCGCAAGGCGTGCACGGCGGTTTCCTGCCCGAATGCCCACGTCGGCCCCATGAGCCAGGGGTGACCCTCGTAGATCTGAGCCCAGGAGGCGATGGGATTGCGCGGGTGCAGATAAAAAGGTGCCTCGAGTGCCTCGGACCTGGCCCAGAAATCCGCGTACTGCGGCGCGTCATAGTAGACGACGTTTTCGGGCGTTCCCACTTGAGAAAATCCATTGACCAGTGCGCCCTTGAAACCCAACTCCTTCATGCAGCGTTCGAGTTCGCGTGTTGCCGCATCCGGGTCCTGCATGGGCAAGGCAGCAAATGCCTGAAAGCGGTCGGGACGCTTTGCCACCTGTTCTGCCAGGTAGTCGTTGGCCCGGACGGCAATCTCGATGGCTTTGGCGGTTTCAGGAATAGCCTGCACCGCCGGTGCATTGAGCGAGAGGATCATCATCTCCATGCCGTTCTGATCCATTTCGCGCAGGCGGCCATCGTGAATATCGGTCAGCCGTTTGCTGAGCTCCTTCCAGTAGTCGCCCGGCACGAAGCCGGCTGAATCTTGAAGAGTCTCTGCGATTGCAAAGTGCTCTTCCAAGCCAATCTTTCCGTTCATTCAATGCTCCTGTTTAGGTTGGAATATCGGGCCCAGGTGGGACCGCAGTTGTTCGGTGGCGGCGAAATGCCTGGCGTCAAGCCTTGTCCTTGTATTTCTGGCAGGCCTTGGCGTAGCGTTCGTACTCCGCCAGCACGGCGGGCTTTTCACGCAGAATCGCCATGGCTGATTCGTTGACCAGCCTGGAAAAGGACGACGCATCGTTGGCATTCATCGTCACCAGCTGGCCACCGTTTTGCGTCCACACAGTCTGCGCCGCCTGGATGTCCTTGGCGCCGAATTCATTGGTGGAAGGCTCGACACGCGAAGCCTCCTCGGTGACGACGGCACGCAGATCGGCAGGCAGTTTCGCGAGCCAGTTCTTGTTGCAAGCGGCGACCACAATGACAGGCCACTGCGACAAGGAGGTCTGGTACTTGGCAGCGTCGTAGAACTTGAGCGCCGAAAAAACGGTACTCGCGGCGATGAAGCCGTCGATCGCCCCGTTCTGAAGCGCCGGCATGACTTCGGACAAAGGCATGGGAACGGGCGTGGCGCCGAGCTTCTTTAAGGGCTCGATCTGCATGGGCGTGCTGAGCACCCGAATCTTCTGCCCCGAGAAATCCGCGATGCTGCGGATGGGCCGCCGCGAGACCACGTTTTGCGGGCTGTGCATGAAGACGGAGATGCTCTGCAGCCCTTTGTTGCCGCCCATCGCAAATACCTGCTGACGGACTTCAGGATCCGAAAACGTCCGCTGCGCATGGGCCGTGTCCGATAGCAGTCCCGCAACATCCAGCACTTCGAACCGGGCGTCCAGACTGGTCAGAAAGCTGGAAGCCGTGACGAAGCACTCGATGGTGCCCAGCGCGGCGCCCTCCACCATTCGGGGAATGGCGCCCAACTGGCTCGCGGGATAGAGTTCGACCTTGATACGGCCGGCACTCCTGGCCTCGACCGCGGCCTTGAAGCTCTTCATCCAGTGATGAATGACGTCATTGATGGTGGCCGAGGTCACCTTCATGACAATCTGATTTTGCTGCGCGAAAAGAACCTGGGGCGCGGCCAAGGCCGCGGCAACGGCACCGGTCATGGCGCGACGGGAAAGCAATGCACTCATTTCATGTCTCCTTTTTGACGACGGGCCGCCCCTGGGCAAAATGCGCCCCCTCGGGAGGCAGCGAAGCGTGGGGGCGAGTGTTCATTCAATAAATCATTCGGACCAGTGCCATGGACAGCCAGGGCACATACGTGATCAGCGCCAGGGCCAGCAAGTACAGGTAGAGGAAAGGAACGATGCCCTTGTAGATCACCTGCAGCGGGAATTTGAATAGCGACTGGGTCACGAAGATATTCAGCCCGAACGGCGGATGGAACATGCCTATGGCCAGGTTCGTGGTGATCACGATCCCGAAGTGAACCGGATCGATCCCCGCGGCCTTGATGAGAGGCATGAGCAGTGGCGTGAGCACCAGAATGGCCGACAGCGGATCGATAAAGCAGCCCACCACCAGGAACACGATGTTCAGGACCAGAAGAATGGTCCACGGGGACAGTTGCCATCCCTGCACCAGCTCGACCAGCGCCAGCGGGATCTGATGCACGGTCAATATCCAGCCGAACACGTTGGCGCAGGCCACGATCAACAGGATCTGCGCTGTCAGCGTGACCGTCCGTGTGGCGCAGTCGATGATGTCGCCCCAACTCAGCTCGCGGTATATGAATCGCGTAACGAACGCCGCGTAGACACAGGCCACCGCGGCCGATTCGGTAGGAGACACGAAGCCGCCGTAGATCCCGCCCAGGATGATGACGGGCGCGCCCAGGGCCCAGAGCCCACGCCGGAACGAAGCCAGCAGGAGCCGTAGCGAGAAGGACTGACCGTCGGAGATGTTCCTTCGCCTGGCGTACCACAGCACGTAAACGGCCAGGATGGCGGCAATGAGAAGCCCCGGAACGACGCCCGCCGCGTAGAGCTTGGGCACCGACTCGGATGCAGCGGCCGCATAGATGATCAAGGGCACTGACGGCGGGATGATGATGTCGATGGCGCCGACGGCGGTGATCAGGCCCGCCCTGAAATCATCGGGATAGCCCCGCTCCTTCAAGGGTGGCAGCATCAGCTGCCCCACGGTCGCGACGGTGGCGGCACTCGCGCCCGACATCGCCCCGAACACGGCGGACGTTCCCACTGTTGCCAGGGGCAGGCTGCCTTTGAGGTGTCCCGTCGACGCTCGCATGATGTCGACGATGCGCGACGCCACACTGCCCCGGCCCATCAGTTCACCCGCGAAAATAAAGAACGGCACGGAAAGCAATGCAAAGCTGTCCAGTGCCCCGAATATCGTCTGATGAAGCACCGCGATCGGCACGTTCATCAAGAACAGAACGGTCGCCGCCGATGCCGTGAGCAGCACCAGGAATATCGGCACTCCCACAAGGAGCAGCACCAGGGGTACAAAGGCCAGGGTGATGCCGGTCATGAGGGTTCTCCGCTTTCGGCTTGCGCGCTGGTTATGGGTCTGTTGAGCCCCAATCGAATCAAATCCCAGCCGGAGGCCAGCGCCAAGCCGAGGAAGCCGGCCGCCGGGGCGGCATGCACCAGCCACATGGGAATGCCGGCGCCGTCGCTGCGTTGGCCCATGGTCATCATCTCGCTGGAAAACCCGATCGAAACCCAGGTCATGAGAATGCAAATCGCGAGCGAGAGCACCGCCTCGAAGAGCCCGCGCCACCAGCCAAGCTGCGGACCCAGCCTTTGCACAAAAATATCCATCCGCAGGTGCATATGGCGAGCGCCCGCAACGGCCGCGCCCAGGAAGATGAGCCAGACCATCAGATAGACCTGGACCTCGTCGGCCCCCACCAGCGCCCGTCCGCCCGCGTATCGCAGCGCCGCGCTGGCAAAGTTCAACAGAACGACTGCGCAAAACATCAGGCCGAACAGGCGCTCGATGCTCGTCGCAAAACTCGTGATCCCGCGCGCAGGTGTTTGGCGCTGGGCAGTTGGGACATCGACTATGTCCTTGATGGCGGTTGCTTTAGTCACAGCCGCATTCTTTGCGCTCGTCGCCCGTCAGTCCAACAAGTTCTGCAGATGTGGACTATGCGATTTATGAATTCACATCCTCCCGGCAGCGTTTCGCCAACTCAACGATATAGGGTTAACCCCATTCCAATTCACCTATCGAGCCACCCCCGCATTTCTCTGACGTCGCGTTGTGATGTTTCATTAGTTGCGGTTGCGGTTGCGGTTGCGCTTGCGCGGTGCCGCCTGACGGCATTGCCAAAACCGTCACGGTGCATGCTTTTGCGAAATCATGTATGATGACTATCATGCGAAATACAAAGCACAACGCCAGAACAGCAGCCAAGGAGGCCTCACACGAACGCATCGTGTCCGTAGCTGCGCGGGCGATCCGTCGTAGCGGCTACGACGGCACCGGCGTCGCCGACATCATGAAGGAGGCCGGCCTGACCCATGGCGCGTTCTACGCCCATTTCGCGTCGCGCGAGGCCATGTTGGCAGAAGCTGCGACTCGGGCGTGCGCCGAGTCAGCCACTTTAGCGGCAGGCGTTGTTGCCAGCGTGCCCTCCGAACAGGCTTTGGCATCCATGCTTCGCACCTACCTCTCGCGGGAGCACCTGGAACAGATTGAACTGGGATGCCCCCTGGCCGCGCTGGGCTCGGAGACGCCGCGCCAGGCACCCGAGGTCCGCCGGGTGACCACCCGGCACATCAAGGAAACGATTGATCTTGTCGCCCGCCAGTCGCCTGACTGGGGGCAGCCCGGTGCCCACGAACGGGCACTCGTGACCGTGGCCACCATGGTGGGCACCTTGCTGTTGGCTCGCGCAGTCGATGAACCCGCACTGGCGGACGCCCTGTGCGAGGCCGCCCTGAAGCACCTGGCCCCCGCCGCCTGAATCCACTGAGACACACCACCTTCTCCATCTTTTCGCTCGTCAATACATATGATAAACATCATACGAAATCAACATAACGCCTGTTCGGCCATGCACCCGCATGCCGACGAGTTCCGAATCCCACATGCTGAAGGAGAAACATCATGAACATGAAAAGCAAGGTTGCCCTCGTGACGGGGGCCTCCTCGGGCATCGGCGAAGCGACTGCGCAGCGGCTTTCGCAGGCCGGCTACAAGGTGTACGGCACCAGCAGGCGCGGCGGCCAGGCGGGCCAACGATCATTCGAGATGCTGCCCCTGGATGTGACCCAGGACGAGTCGGTCGACGCTGCGGTCCAGAAGCTGATGCAGTTGGAAGGCCGCATCGACCTTCTCGTGAACAACGCGGGATTCAGCACCGCGCCTGCCGGAGCGGAAGAGAGTTCGATGGAACAGGTCCGATCTATCTTCGACACCAACTTCTTCGGAATCGTCCGAATGACCCGTGCGGTCCTGCCTCACATGCGACATCAGGGAAGCGGTCGCATCATCAACATCGGCTCCATCTTCGGCTTCCTGCCGATGCCCTACATGGCGCTCTATGCCGCAACCAAGCACGCGATCGAAGGTTATTCGGAATCACTCGACCATGAGTTGCGCACGATGGGCATCCGGGTCTCGGTGATCGAGCCTGCCAACACCAAGACGCAGTTTGACGCGAACTTGCTCCAGGCCGACGCCAAGCTGGATGCATACCGCGACGTTCGTGAGGCCGTCGGCAAGCGGATGACCGAGTTGATCGAAGAGGCAGACGAACCGGCCGTCGTGGCCGAGACCGTGCTCAAAGCCGCGATCGCGGCCAACCCGAAACTCCGATACACGCCCGGCAACCGCGCCAGTCGCCTGCAGTTGCTCCGGACCTACGCGCCTGCAGGCATGGTGGACGCCGGCATCCGAAAAAACCTGCGTCTTGTCGCGGCCTGATGGCGGAACGCTGGAGAGCAAACATGGTGAAGAAGAAACTGACGAAGGCCTTCACGCTGGCGCTGATGCTGGCCAGTGGTGGCGCGTTTGCGCAGGCCACCCCGATAGGGCTGTGGAAGGTGATCGACGACGAGACGAAGCAGCCTTTGTCGCACGTGCGCATCGGTGACGCGGGCGGCGTGCTGGGCGGCAGGATGGAGAAGCTGCTCGACCCATCGCGGCAGGACGCGAAGTGCGACCAGTGCACCGACGAGCGCAAGAACCAGCCGATGCTCGGCATGACGATCATGCGCAACGTCAAGGCCGCCGGTGACGGCATCTGGGAGGGCGGCGAGATCCTCGATCCGAACAACGGCAAGGTCTATCGAGTGAAGCTGAAGCCGCTCGACGGGGGCAAGGTGCTCGAGGTACGCGGCTACATCGGACCATTTTTCCGCAATCAGCACTGGCTGCGAGTCGAATAAGACACGGCAGATGCGTCGCCCCGTCGCGTTCCTCCACTGAAAGGCATTCCCCATGGAAACCAAAAATCCGATTGCGCTCGTCACAGGCGCCTCGTCTGGCGGTCGTGCGCGGCCATATCGACGTGCCCGTCCTGGGCCGTTCGCAAACCTGGTACGCCAGGAATAAGGAAAAAACATGAAAGCATTTGCTCTCGAGCGATATGGAAAAAAGCGCGCGTTGCGGTTGGCAGACATGCCGACTCCGGAGCTGCGCGATGACGAGGTCCTGGTCCAGGTCCACGCCGCTGGCGTGAACCTGCTGGACTCCAAGATCCGGGACGGGGAGTTCAAGCTCATCCTGCCCTATCGCCTGCCACTCATCCTGGGCCACGACGTCGCTGGGGTGGTCGTCAAGGTCGGCCCGCGCGTGCGGCAGTTCAAGCTGGGCGATGAGGTCTATGCGCGGCCGGATGATTTTCGGATCGGTACGTTCGCTGAATTCGTCCCCGTCAAGGAGGCATCGCTTGCGCTCAAGCCCAAGGGTCTCACGATGGAAGAAGCCGCGTCCATTCCCCTGGTGGCTTTGACGGCCTGGCAGGCACTGGTCGAGAAGGCCAACCTGAAGCGGGGGCAGAAGGTCTTCATTCAGGCTGGCTCCGGCGGCGTAGGCACTTTTGCTATCCAGTTGGCCAAGCATCTGGGCGCAACCGTTGCCACGACGACGAGCACGGCCAATGTCGCGCTCGTGAAGAGCCTGGGCGCAGATGTGGTCATCGACTACAAGACGCAGGACTTCGAGGATGTCTTGCGCGACTACGACGTGGTGCTGAACAGCCAGGACGGCAAGACGCTAGCAAAATCCCTGCGCGTGCTCAAGGGCGGCGGCAAGCTCATCACCATCTCCGGACCGCCTGATCCCGAATTCGGCAAGGAAATCGGGGCACCCGGGTTCGTGAAACTGGTCATGCGGCTGCTGAGCTCAGGCATCAGACGCAAGGCAAAGAGCCGCGGGGTCAGCTTCTCGTTCCTCTTCATGAAAGCGAACGGGAGCCAACTTCGCGAGATCACCCGCCTCTTCGATGCTGGCGTCATCCGTCCCGTGATGGACCGGGTCTTCCCGTTCGAATCAACCAACGAGGCCATGGCCTACGTCGAAGCGGGCCGCGCAAAAGGCAAGGTCGTCGTCAAGATCAAGTGAGTTTGTTCATGTCAGTGCGGCTGGAAGACCTGGAAGACCTGAAAGCCGGCAGCTGAATCTGTTTGTCCCCCTCCCCTTATTTTTTTGGAGATTCCTATGAAAATCGAGAATTCTGTTGTCCTCGTCACGGGCGCCAATCGCGGCATCGGCCTGGCATTCGCGCGCGAACTGCTCGCCCGCGGTGCCCGCAAGGTCTACGCCGGCTCGCGCGACCCCGCAACCGTCACCCAATCCGGTGTTCAAGCCCTGCGACTCGACGTCACCAATCCGGCAGACGTGGCAGCCGCCGCAGCGCTGGCCTCGGATGTCACGCTGGTGATCAACAACGCCGGCATTGCTCAGCCTGGGGGTTTTCTCGCAGCCGATAGCGAAGACACCGCACGGCGCATCTTCGAGACCAACCTCTTCGCCGTGCTGCGCATGAGCAAGGCCTTCGCGCCTATCCTCAAAGGCAACGGCGGGGGCGCGTTGCTCAACGTCTTGTCGGTCGCCTCCTGGGTGAACGGCGGCGAGCTGGCAGCCTATTCGGCCAGCAAGTCCGCAGCCTGGTCGCTCACCAATGCCCTGCGCAATGAACTGGCAGCGCAGAAGACGCAAGTGCTGGCGCTGCACATGGCCTACGTCGATACCGATCTCACGCGCGGGTTCGATGTCCCGAAGTCCAGCCCTGAGGAGATTGTCAAGCGTGCGCTCGACGGACTCGAATCGGGCTTCGATGAGGTGCTGGCCGATGAACTCACCCAGCAGGTCAAGCGCGGGATGACGGCGGCAAGGCCCAGCTACCTTCCGCAGGCGTCCTGAACCCGAAACCTGACTGGATCGCCAGCATGGCGACGTTTTACACGCCAGGCCCAAAGGGCTACACCGACTATCCGGCCGTTGCGCAACAATCCAGTGTGCCGGTATGAGCTAACCACACCGGGGGCTAGTTCGCGCCGGCGGTTCAACCAGTCGGGCGCTACCGTTGTACCCACTAAAGGCACTTAAATAACTCGGTGATTCAATCCTTCTTCTTCTGTTTCTGCGAAAAGCTGGGTCATCAGAGACTAACCCGCTGCCGCACATGCCGGATCAGCCCCTCACAAGCATCCTCCACCAGGTCCAGCACCTGCTCAAAGCCATCCTTACCGCCGTAGTAAGGGTCAGGTATCACGGGACTCTCGTGCTTCAGACAGAACTCAGTCAGCCTGCGCACCTTGCCTTGATATTCAACCGGGCATTCAGCCTGGATCAAAGCCAAGTTGTCCCAGTCCATGGCCAGGATCAAGTCGTGGCTCGCGAAGTCTGCGTCCGCGATTTGACGGGCTCGCAGGTCTGACAGGTCATAGCCTCGCTTCACGGCGTGAGCCTGGGAGCGTTCGTCTGGCGGGTTACCGGGGTGATAGTTGTGCGTGCCAGCCGAGTCCACTTGCACCTGATCGGCCAGGCCATGCTCGATGAGCTTTTGCCGGAATACACCGTGAGCCGTGGGGCTTCGGCAGATGTTACCCATGCAGACGAAGAGGACTGAGTAGGTTTTCATTGGGACAGCTGCACTTTAGCCAGTAACAGGCGCAACCGGTCTTAGCCACACTGCAGCAGCCTCTTCCGGCGGCATGGAACGAAGCTGCGCGTCCTGCCATATCGCCACAGCAACCTCTTCGAGTTGAGCCGTCTCAACCGTGTGCCAACGCTCGTGCAGCTTCTCCCCACACTTGGCAATCCACTGGCTTGGGGTCATCTCGTCCATGACTTCAATATACTGTATAAATCCACAGCTTGTCCAGTAAGATGGTTGGCAATCGCAGGAAAAAGGAAACAGAGCCATGCAGCAACCTTCACCTCAAAGTCAACCGCGCCGAGCAATGCCTTCGTCTCCCCCTCCGCGTCTACGCAAGGTTTCTCCCTGGCCCTTTCCTGCTGCAGTGAAACGGCACTCGGAGGCTGACACCATGGCGAATGCTCGGCGGATCGTTGCGACTACTGCGCAGCAATGGGCAGTGAAGCAGGATGGCTTTTAGTGGGCGCCTCACATTCTCGATCTCAATCTGATCGATTCGCTTCACTGTTGTCACGTTTTACGCTCCGTAGGTCAGTCGAACGTCCCCGTCCAAATTGCGCACCCCATAACGGCCGCGCCATATGGCACGGTAACAGGCATAGCACCGAGAAACTCTAGTAAACGCCGCTTCATTTGGCATTGTGCGGCGTTATAAGCCTTCATTTATGCTCCAGACAAGTCCTGTTTGCCTACAGCTTGCCTACAAGCACCCGGAATGAAAAAACCCCACTACCAAATTGATAGCGGGGTTTCTTTTACCCTTGCGGGTCTAACTGGCGGCCTGGGGCTGAATCGAAAAACCTGCTCCAGCCCGCACCAGCGCTCATTCTCTGAAACGCCGCAGTTCTTGGGGTACACACTTGACGTGGGGGCTGCGTGCTCGCAGACGCGCTCGACCCATGCTAATTGCGGTACGGATTGTCCGGGAGGCGGTCGTAGCGGTTGCGAACGCCGTCACCGTCGCGATCGCGGTCGTCCTGGTTCATGATGCCATCGCGGTCTAGATCACCGTAAGGGCCGTAAAGGCGTGCATGGCGCCGCTGGTTGCGCGGGCTGTCCGGATCGTAGACGTTGGCGATGCCATCGCGGTCGTGGTCGCCGTAAGGGCCGCGGCGTTCCCAGTTCTGCCTGTCATAGCGCCCATAGTGGCCCGGCGCGGGCGTGTAGACCGGCTGGGGCGCCACGTACACGGGGCGAGGTGCCGCGTAAACAGCCCGGGGCTGGACGTAGACCGGCTGGGGCTGCACATACACAGGCGCCGGCTGCACGTAGACTCCCGGTGACTGCACGCCGACAGAGAAGTAAACGTCGCTACGGGCGTGCGCCGCCGAAGCCGCCGCGAAAGCGCCCAGTGCGACCGCAACTGCTGCGAGCGATTTGGTGGAAATGAGAGGTTTCATGAAAGCTCCTTGGGTTGGCATGGATCACATCTTGCGCGTCCGTGTATGAACGCAAGCTGAACCGATTCAAGAAAGATTCTGAGCAGGCTGGCAGTCAAGCGGCCGGCAGGACAATGTCCACCTGCGCCCTACCCCACTCGGAGCGAGACAGCTTCAGCTCACCTTCGCGGCTGGCCACCAGGTCAGTGACGACCGCCAAGCCGGCGCCGTGGCCGGGCACTTGTTCGTCTGCGCGCACATGCAGCTGCAATATGGAAGTATTGGCGCCAGAGACAGATAAGGTGCAAAGCGCGCAGTGCCGCTGGCCGCCGCCCGGCCGAGCTGGTGTTGAACAATGTACTCATGCGTTGCCCACTCCTTCAACGGCGCGTGTTTGAGCTTTTCTGCCAGCAACAAACAGAGGCGAAGAAGCCTCGAGACGTTGACGTCTTTAGAAGTGCATTCCGACTGAATTTCCGCAAGAAGCGCCATCTGTCACTCCCAAGAATCGCCTGAATCATGACGAATTGTAGAAAACCAGCCCGA
Source organism: Polaromonas sp. P4_H1 (assembly GCF_056400945.1). Taxonomy (NCBI): domain Bacteria; kingdom Pseudomonadati; phylum Pseudomonadota; class Betaproteobacteria; order Burkholderiales; family Comamonadaceae; genus Polaromonas; species Polaromonas sp. P4_H1. The sequence goes on from NZ_JBFUKG010000011.1 coordinate 203,595, forward strand.
AATGTAGAAACGCCCCAGAACCCGAAAGGGCGCTGGGGCGCATGAATACTGGTGGCTGGGGGCGAAATCGAATCACCGACACATGGATTTTCAAGCGCGTAAAGGTTTTCAATGACGTGCCGCCTGATGCGATTGCGCCTGTGCGCATTCGCGGTGAGCTCGCCAAGTTCAGAGCCTATCGCAATGGACAGATCCACAGGCAATTTGGAAAAATATGGAGCGGGAAAAGAGTCTCGAACTCTCGACCTCAACCTTGGCAAGGTTGCGCTCTACCAACTGAGCTATTCCCGCACATGACCGCTGCTGCGATCAAAGAAAAACCCATCGCGTGGATGGGCTTTCAAATTTGGTGGCCTGGGGCGGAATCGAACCACCGACACAAGGATTTTCAATCCTCTGCTCTACCGACTGAGCTACCGGGCCTGAGCCTAAGATTATATATCAGCCGCAGGCACCGCTAAAAAAGCGGCTGCCCCGGCACTCAAGCGGCGCGCTTGCCGCGCGTGAGATCAACGCCCAATTGCTTCAGCTTGCGGTAGAGGTGGGTGCGTTCCAGACCGGTCTTCTCGGCCACGCGGGTCATGGAGCCGCCCTCTTTGGCGAGGTGAAATTCAAAATAGGCTTTTTCAAACTCGTCACGCGCATCGCGCAGCGGCTTTTCAAGCAGGAAGCTCTGCGTGGCCTGCGGTCCCAGGTCGATGGGTGCGGGCAAGATGCTGCCCGTCATGACGGCTTCCACCGTGAGATCTGCCGAATGCACCGTCGCGTGGTTCAGGATGGCGGGCTTGCGGGCCGCTGTTTTGGTGAGGCCCTGCTCCACTGCCTTGAGCAATTTTTGCAGGGTGATGGGTTTTTCAAGAAACGCCATGGCACCAATTTTGGTGGCCTCTACCGCGGTGTCTATGGTGGCGTGGCCGCTCATCATGATGACGGGCATGCTGAGCAGGCCGCTGGACGACCACTCCTTGAGAAGTGTCACGCCATCGGTGTCGGGCATCCAGATGTCGAGCAGCACCAGGTCGGGCCGGGTGCGCGAACGGGCGGCACGCGCCTGCGCTGCGTTTTCAGCCAGTTCGACTTGATGCCCTTCGTCATTGAGAATTTCCGAGAGAAGGTCGCGTATGCCCAGCTCGTCGTCGACCACCAGAATATTTGCCATGATTGAATTGCTGCCCTGCCAGTTGTTGCCGATGCGGAGTGTCGTTGAATGTGTTACTGAATGTGTTGTTAAACCACAACTGCAAATGATAACGACACTTGAGCCCCTTGCACCACACCGTCCACCACGCGGTTAGAAATATCGATGCGTGCGCCGTGTTCATCTGCAATCTTCTTGACGACAGCAAGACCCAGGCCAGTGCCTTTGACCTTGGTGGTCACATAGGGCTCAAAGGCCCGCTTGAGGATGTACTCGGGAAAGCCGGTGCCGTTGTCGCGCACGCTCAGGCGTACACGCTTCGAGGTGTCGGAGTATTCGGTTTTCAGGGTGACGCGGCCATCCGGCCTGCCTTCCTGTGCGTCCTGCGCGTTTTGCAGCAGGTTGTGAATGACCTGGCGCAGCTGCTGGCCATCGCCCTGAATCAGCGGGGCTTTGGGGTCCAGCTCGGCATAAACGGGCACCACCGCGTTCTCGCCGGCGTACAGCTGCATCACATCGTTGACCAGCGCATTGAGGTCAATGGGTTTGAGTTCGGCGGCAGGCAGGCGGGCGTAGTCGCGAAACTCATTGACGAGGCGCTTCATGGCGTCAACCTGGTCCACGATGGTTTTGACGGATTTGGTCAGCAGCGCCTGCTCGGTTTCGCCGACCTTGCCCGTGAGCTTCATTTCAAGGCGCTCGGCCGACAGCTGGATGGGCGTGAGGGGGTTCTTGATTTCATGCGCCAGCCTGCGTGCGACTTCGCCCCAGGCCTGCGCACGCTGGGCCGACACCATTTCGGAGATGTCGTCGAACACCAGCAAAAACTCTTCGGTGCCCGGCATTTTGGCGCCGCGTGCAATCAGGGTGATGGCGTTGTCGGGCGCGCCGGGCACGGCGGCCTTGAGTTCAAACGATTGCTGCCAATGCTCCAGCCCATGCGGCGCGTTGTTGTTGAGGTAGTCGGCAAACTGGGCCAGCACATCCTTGGCGAACACCTCCAGGCCCGGCACTTCGCCGAGGGACTTGCTGTGGTAGGCCGCCAGCGGCGCGCGCAAGATGCGGGTCGCGCCCGGGTTGCTGGACTGGATGCGGCCGCGCACGTCGAGCACGATGACGCCCGCGGTGAGGTTGTCCAGGATGGTTTGCAGGTTGGCGCGCGCGGCGTCGACCTGGTTCATGCTTTGCTGCACCGCGGAGCGGGCATCGGCCAGCTGCTGCGTCATGTCGGCAAATGACCGGGTCAGGCCGCCCAGCTCGTCCTTGCCCTGCAGCGCGGCCTTGGGTGTCAGGTCGCCCCGGGCGACCTGCCTCACGCCTTCGGCCAGCACCAGCAGCGGTTTGGCCAGCTGGTTGCCCAGCAAGACCGCCAGCAGCACGGCGCCAAACACCGCCAGGAAGAGGCTGAGCGTGAGGGTGCCGATGTACATCTTGCGCAGGCCGCTGCGCGCCAGCGCGCGCTCCTGGTATTCGCGGTTGGCCTCCTGCACGGCAATGGCATTGGCCACCAGGCTCGCGGGCAATATCTCGGTCACCTGCAAAAAGCGCGACTCACCCAGGACGTTCACATTCGGGTTGTTGACCACGGCAATGGCCTTGACGCGTGGCGGCGTATTGGCCGCCGCTGCGGCGGCGCCCGCACTGGCCGCCCCGCTGCCGGCCAGCTCGCCGATGCCGCTGGGGGACACCTCGTCCAGGCCTTCGATCTGGGTGACGACGCGCAGGGTGCGCGCGCTGCGCAGTTGCTGCGCCGAGGGACGTTCGGGTTTGAGCAAAAAGCGCGATTCGCCCGCGCTTGCAATCACCTGGCCTGACGCACTCCAGAGCACCACATCGCTGGCCGTGAGCTGGTCACGCAGGCGCTCCAGCGCCAGGCCGGCCATGGCATCGGGGGTTTCCGACAATTGCGTGGCGGCCTGCTTCGTCTTGTTGGCCAGGTCGGCCGCCAGGGTGTCCAGCGTGACACGCCCCAGGTTCAGGCCGGCTGCCAGCGCCCCTTCCACTTCCACGTCAAACCAGGTTTCGATGGAGCGCGATACGAACTGGTAGGACACGACATAAATCATCAGGCCCGGGAGCAGGCCCACCAGCGCGAAGATGGCCGCCAGCTTGACAAGCAGGCGGCTGCCGAATCGGCCACGGTGCAGCCGCAGCGCCAGGCGCAGCACGATCCAGCCGATCACCAGCAGCAAGAGCACGGCCACAGCCACGTTCAGCACAAAGAGCAGCGCGTAATTGCGTTCGTACAGCTCGCGATTGCCGGTGGCCTGGGTCAGCAGGAACATCAACACCAGGCCAAGCGCGGCCATGGTTCCCACGCCCACGCCCACTGTCCAGCGGAAGGCCTTGCTGCTTTTGATTGAGTCCACGTTGCGCGGAGCGCTCACTTGCTTCCTTCGGTGGTGCCGGCTGCGGATGCCGCCGGCTCCAGCCTCAGTCTTTCCTTGAGTTGCGCGGACACCGCCCACTCCCGTTGGCCGGCCACGCCGATCTGGAAGGGGCGTGGCAGTTGCGACAGGTCGAGCCGGAAACTGAATTCGAGCTTGTGCGAGGCATCGAGATCGACATCGGATATTTCGGCAATTTTCCAGCGGGCCACGCGCTGGATGGCCGACAGGGCTTCGGGCAGGGTGTCGTAGTTCTGGTTGAGCGTAGCACGCAAGCCGGCCGAGCTGCTGATCAGGCCCGGGGCCACGTTGACGCGCCAGCGCCGGGTCAGGGGCTGGTAGGCCAGGCGAATGGTGCGGGCGGCGCTGGCCACCCGCGGATCCGTCCAGTACCAACGCTCACGGTAGATGTCGGCCTCGACCACAAAAAACATCGGGATGCCCTTGAGCAGGGCGTCTTCCACCACTGGCGGTATGTCAAACCGGACCAGCGCCGACAGGTGGATGCCGTCATCGGCGCGTTCGACGCGCAGCTGGGAGATCTCGGTGGCCGACGCCACCCCGGCGCCAGCCCCGCAGGCCAGCAGCGCGCACAGGTAAAAACCCAGCAGGAAGCGCACAACGGTGCTAAGGGTTGCGTTTTTCAAGAATGGCGTAATAAAAACCGTCGTGCTCACGCATCAAATTGTCCGGGAAGACTGTCGCTTCGACCCCACTTTGGGGCAGCAAATGCCCTGGCGATGGCATTAATAAAGCATCTGTGTGGTGTGCAACAAACGTTTGTATCTGGTTGTCGCCTTCCGCCCGGAAAACCGAGCAGGTGCAATACAACAGCCGTCCACCCGGCTTGAGCAGCGGCCACAGCGCCTGGAGCAAATGCGCCTGGATGCCGGCCAGTTGGGCAATGTCGGTCGGCCGGCGCAGCCAGCGCACGTCGGGATGACGCCGCACAATGCCCGAGGCGGTACAGGGCGCGTCGAGCAGGATGCCGTCGTAAAGCTGGCCGTCCCACCAGTCCTGCGGGCGACCTGCATCGGCCACCTCGATGTGCGCCTGCAAACCCAGGCGCCCCAGGTTTTGGGCGATGCGCGTGCAACGGCGGGCGTCGATGTCGAGCGCGGTCACGTCGCAGTCGGCCAGCTCCAGCAGGTGGGCGGTTTTACCGCCGGGCGCGGCGCAGGCGTCCAGGATCCTCGGGCGCGCGCCCTGCCCGTCGCCGGTGTTCAGCCCCTCGAGCAACAGCGGCGCGGCGAGCTGCGCAGCGGCATCCTGCACCGAAAAATGCCCCTCGGCAAAACCCGGCAGCGACGGCACAGGCTGGGCGCTGGCCAGAATTACCCCCTGTTTCCCCACCGGGGTCGCTGCAATATTCATAGCAGACAATGCCAGCAAATACTGGGCTTGCGTCGTCTTTTGTTCATTAACCCGCAGGATCAGCGGTGCCCGGGAGTTGTTGGCCTGCAGGATGGCCTGCCATTGGCCGGGGTGGTCCTTGCGCACCCGGTCTATCCACCACTGCGGGTGGTTCCAGACGGCCTGGGGACTTTTTTCGCTGCGCGCCACCAGGTCGTCCCGCTCGCGCAGGAAGCGTCGCAGGCAGCCGTTGATGAAACTGGCCTGGTGCTGCGTGGCGTCGCCGCGCTTGGCGGCCTCAACAGCCTGGTCGACCAGGGTGTGCGCGGTGTAGGGCGCATCGTGCTCCGTCCAGATCAAGGCCAGGGCCACGCACAGCAAGGCGTCGGCTTCGGGTGGCGGTGGGCGTTTGGCCAGTTGCTGGCGCAGGGCCTCGGCGCGGCCCAACCAGCGCAGCGTATGAAAGCCCAGCGACTGAACGCCGGGCCGCAGCGCGGCGTCGACGTCCTCGAGCGCGGCCGTCATGGACTGGCCATCACGCACGGCCATCAAAAGGGAAGCAGCCCCCTGAAGCTGGCGCCACAGGGGAATTTGGGTCGGGTTGTCTTGCATCGGGGTATTAGACCAGCCCCCACGGTTGCTCACTGCGTGTAGCGCCCTGCCCCCCGAGGGGGCCGCCCGCCTGTGGCCCGGCAAAGCCGGTTCCACGGCTCATGCTGGGTTTAAGAGTTCAGGGGACACTACCAGCGGGGGCCGCGGGACTGGCTCTGCCAGACCGCTGGCGCCGCAACCTTGAGGAGGGAACAGGCTACACGCAGTGAGCCTGGACGGGGGTGCCTTATATACACGCCTGCGGTCCGGCAAAGCCAGTCCCGTGGCCCCTGCTTGCAATTCGGAGTGGCCAGTGGGGTGGCCCGCCCGGGGCCAATCTCAGGCCAAGGTATCAGCCCAGATGTTGCTCGCCCAATTCAATGCGTAAACGCCTTCAAGTTCGGTGGGTGCCGTGCTAACACCGCCGGAGCCGGCCACGATTTTGAAGGTTTTTTCGGCGGCCACATACTCGTGCACGCTGGCCACGTGGATCACATTCTTGTTGTCGACGAAGCTGTAGCAGGTATTCGTGAGCATGGGCGCGGGGTTCACGTCCCAGCCGGAGAGCTGCGCCACGATCGCGGCGGCGGCCACCTTGCCATGGTTGTTGGCCATGTGGCCGCTCTTGGGCATGGCGGGCGCCACCTGGATGGCGTCGCCCAGCACATGCACATCTTTGGCGGCGGTCGACTCAAAGCTCAGGTAATTGACGCCGCACCAGCGGTTGTTGGCCTGGTTGTTGAGGCCCGCCAGCACGGCAATCGCGCCTGCACGCATGGGCGGCAGCACGTTCAGCACGTTGGCCTTGACGTCGTCCTGCAGATCAAACCTGATGAGGCCCGCTTTCGCATCGACCGCAGTGACCTTGTGCTGGCTGCGGTACTCGACCATGCCCTTGTACTGCTCGGCCCAGACCTTCTTGAACAGGGGGCCTTTGGAGGTGACATCAGGGTTGGCGTCCAGGATCAACACCTTGCTGCGCGGCTTGGCGGCCTTGAAATAGCCGGCAATGACCGACGCGCGCTCATAAGGGCCGGGCGGGCAGCGGTAGGGCGCTTCGGGAATGGTGATGGCATACACGCCGCCGTCGGGCATGGCTTCGAGTTGCTGGCGCAGCGCCATGGTTTCGGCGCCAGCCTTCCAGGCCTGAAGAATCTGGCCGGAGGCGTTGGCTTCCCTCAGGCCCTCCACGCTGCCCAGCAACAGCTCCACACCGGGCGAGACGACCAGCTTGTCGTAGGCGATGGTGGCGCCGCTCCCAAGCGTGACGGTTTTGCGGGCGGTATCGATGGCGCTGGCGTAGTCCCTGACGACGGTGATGCCGTGGTTTCTGGACAGGCCCGTGTAGGGCGTCGTGAGGTCGCCGAGCTGCTTGCCGCCGCTGAGCACCAGGTTGGAGATGGGGCAGGAGATGAAGACGTCCTGCGGCTCGATCAGCACCACATCAATCTTGTTGGCCGACAGCAGACGCACATACTTGGCGGCCGTGGCCCCGCCGTAGCCGCCGCCAATCACCACCACCCGGGCTTTGGAAGGAGTGCCGGAGGTGCTGGCGCAGCCGGCCAGGCCCAGCAGCCCCACTGCGGCCGTTGATTGCAGGAAGGAACGGCGTTTGAAATGAGAGGTATTCATGATGTTCGGTCCTGGCTGGCTTATTTCTTCCGGGCGGCGAAGTAGGCCGCCAGCGACTCGATCTGCGCATCGCTAAAGCCTTTGCTGATCTGGTGCATCACGGTGGCCGGGCGGGTGCCCGCCTTGAAGGCCTTCAGCTGGGTGCTGATGTAATTCTTGTCGAGCCCTGCCAGCGACGTCACGCTGGAGCCTTCGACCACCTTGCCGTTGGTGCCGTGGCAGTTGGCACAGGTCGCGGCCAGGCTCGCGGCGTACAGCGCCTCCTGGGGACCGGCAGCCTGCGCCCACGCGCTTCCCGGCAGGCAGAACGCAAGGCACAGCAGAGACATCGTGAGGCTTGTGGCGGTTTTATTTTTCATGGCTTCTCCTGACGTTGCGACCAGCTGACAATTTAACGCGGCGCCCGGTGCACCCTATAGGGAGTATCCAGTACTTCGAGAACTTCCAAAGTCAAACGGCGTGCATGCTGCGGCATTCGAATCATGCGCCAGATTCGCGCGCCCCCATCATCGCTGGCGCTTTGGCCAAATTTAAAAAATGGCGTCCGGCCGCGTGGCCACATCATCGTCACGCTGCAGCGGCAGTGCGGCCATGGGCCGGCCATAGATGCGGCGAATGCGCTCGGACAAGGGCGGGTGGCTGGCAAACCAGCGGGCATGCGGGTTCGCGTTGACCAGGAGCATGTGCTGTACCGCCGGGTGCAGGCTGCGCCGCATGCCCAGGCCCTGCGCCTCCTCGCCCGCCACCTTGCGCAGCACGCCGCCCAGGCCGTCCTTGCTGCGTGTGAACTGCACAGCCCGGGCGTCCGCCAAATACTCGCGCTGGCGCGAGACCGCGGCCTTCAGCATTCGGCCCGCCAGCCAGCCCAGCGAACCGGTGACCATGATCGCGAAGCCCGGCAAGGCCATGAAAGAACGGCGACCGTCGTCATCGGACGCGCACATGCTGCGGCCCAGATTGAAAATCATCTCCAGCCCGAACACCATGCCACCCAGCCGCATGTTCAGGCGGGTATCGCCCTCGCGCAGGTGGCTGAATTCGTGGGCCACCAGGCCCTGCAGCTCGTCACGCGTCAACTTGTCGAGGGCGCCGCGCGTGACGGCCACGACCGCGTCGTCCTCGTCCCAGCCGCAGGCAAAGGCGTTGATGCCCTCTTCCCGGTCCAGCACCATGGGCGCCGGCGGCTTCATGCTGGCGGCGATGGCCAGTTCGCTGACGATATTGCACAGCTTCTGTTCAGCCGCGCGGCTGGACGGCCAGGCCTCGCGCGCACCGGCACGGCGTGCCAGCTTTTCACCGCCGCCCTGCAAGGCCGAGGTCTCCAGCCACCAGCCGCCCAGCACGAACAGCAGGGTCATGCCGGTGTTGACCGCAAAGAAATAGGCGGGGTAGCCGCCAAGTCCCAGAGTCGCCATGCGCCAGCTCAGGGCCAGCGCGGCATTGACAGCCAGCACCAGCGCCAGCACCGTCAGGCCAAAGAGCAGCAGCAACCGGACGGTCTGCGCGCGGGCGGCTTCCTGCCGCTCAAAGAAACGCATGCTGGAGACCGATGAAATTTTCTGTCCTGCTCAAAGCGTCAAAGCAGCAATTTTCCGACGGGCCGCCCCAGGCAAGTTGCGAAGCGTCCCGCAAGCCCCGGCCTGCCCAAAAGGCAATGCGAAGCGAGCCGACCGAAGGCCAGTCCGAGCCGCGGAACCGGCTTTGCCGGGCCGCAGGCGGGGTGACCCCCTCGGGGGGCAGCGCAGTACGCGAAGCGACAAGCGTGGGGGCCATGACTACATCTGGATGCGCACGGCCTGGCGCTCGGCCGCGCTCTCCGTGGCGCGCAGCATGGCCGAAGGCGCAAAACCAAACACGCGGGCAATCAGCACGGCCGGGAATTGCCCCTGCGCGTTGTTGTAGTCCAGCACCGCATCGTTATAGGCCTGCCGCGCAAAGCCGACCTTGTTCTCGGTACTGGTGAGTTCTTCACTCAGGTCGCGGATGGTCTGGTCGGCCTTCAATTCAGGATAAGCCTCGGCCACCGCGAACAGCTGCCCGAGGCTGCTGTCCAGGGCCTGCTCGGCGGCGGCCAGCGTGGTCACGGCGGCGGCATTGGCCGGGCGGCTTCGCACCGCATCGCTGGCGGTACGCGCCTGGTTGCGCGCGGCCATTACCGCCTCCAGCGTACTCTGCTCGTGCTGCAGGTATTTCTTGGCGGCCTCCACCAGATTGGGAATCAGGTCATAGCGCCGCTTGAGCTGCACATCGATCTGGCCGAAGGCGTTGGCGATGAGGTTTTTCAGGCGCACCAGGCGGTTGTAGGCGCCCACCGCCCAGCACACCAGCAGGGCGAGCACGGCGATCGAAACCAGGTTACTGAGGGACATGGATCTTCCTTGAAGCAGAGTGACAGGCAGGCAAACCCGGAGGCCACGCCAACGCGTGCCGCGAGGTTAACTGCTTTTCGGCCGGATCGACAAGGCATCCCCCGTCGACACGACTTTCCGTATTATTTTTATAGGCAATCATCCACGCAGCATATCGGCAAAAGCCCTTTTCGCGCGGGTTTGTGACAGGGCCGTTCGCCACCCTGATTCCGCATCTTCAGGGAAAGCGGCGCAGGCCGAAGCGGCCAAAAAAAAAGCCTCCCACCCCTTGCGAGGTGGGAGGCTTGACGCCCGTCAGGGCATCAGGTGCTGTACAGCTTACTCGGTCGCAGCACTGTCGCCGCCGGCATCGGCAGGTGCCGTGGCCGTCACTGCTTCGAGCTCGGCCGCTTCCGCCTCGGCGATGGCACGGCGCTCGGCGTCGTCCATCAGGTCCTTGGCTTTGCGTGCCTCGTGGTAGGCCATGCCGGTACCCGCAGGAATCAGGCGGCCGACGATCACGTTTTCTTTCAGGCCGCGCAACTCGTCGCGCTTGCCCATGATGGCAGCCTCGGTGAGCACGCGGGTGGTTTCCTGGAAGGAAGCCGCGGAAATGAACGAATCGGTCGACAGCGAGGCCTTGGTGATACCGAGCAGCAGGTTGCTGAAGGTTGCAGGGATCTTGCCCTCGGCGCGCAAGGCGTCGTTGGCATCCAGCATGGCCGAGCGTTCAACCTGCTCACCGGAGATGTAGCTGGAGTCGCCCACATTTTCCACGACCACACGGCGCAGCATCTGACGAACAATCACTTCAATGTGCTTGTCGTTGATCTTCACGCCCTGCAAGCGGTAAACGTCCTGCACTTCATCGACGATGTAGCGGGCCAGCTCTTCCATGCCCAGCAAACGCAGGATGTCTTGCGGGTCGGCCGGGCCGTCGACAATCGACTCACCCTTGTTCACCACCTGGCCTTCGTGCACGAGAATGTTCTTCTCCTTGGGCACGAGGTCTTCCCAGACTTTGCCGTCCGGATCGGTGATCTGCAGGCGAACCTTGCCCTTGGTCTCTTTACCAAACGACACGGTACCGGTCATCTCGGCCAGCGTACCCTTGTCTTTCGGCGTACGGGCTTCGAACAGCTCGGCCACGCGCGGCAGACCGCCGGTAATGTCGCGGGTCTTCTGGCCTTCGATCGGGATACGGGCCAGCACTTCGCCGGGGCCCACGTCCTGGCCGTCGCGCACCTGAACCAGCGCACCGACCTGGAAGCCGATCGTCACCGAGTGGTCGGTGCCGGGGATCTTGACTTCATTGCCCGTGGCATCAATCAGCTTGACCTGCGGGCGGATCACCTTGGTCGCGCCGCGGCGCTTCGGATCGATCACCACCAGGGTCGACAGACCCGTCACATCGTCAACCTGCTTGGCCACCGTGACGCCTTCTTCCACATTCTCGAACAGCACCTTGCCGGCGAATTCGGTAATGATGGGGCGCGTCAGCGGATCCCAGTTGGCCAGGATGGCGCCAGCCTTGATGGTCTGGTCGGCCTTGACCGTCAGCGTGGCACCGTATGGCACCTTGTGACGCTCACGCTCGCGGCCATGCTCGTCATGAATGACGATCTCGCCGGAACGGGCAATCACCACCAGTTCACCCTTGCCGTTGGTCACATAACGCATCGGGGCATTGAAACCGATCACGCCGTTGGACTTGGCTTCGACGCTGGAGGCAATCGCCGCACGCGACGCAGCGCCACCGATGTGGAAGGTCCGCATCGTCAGCTGCGTGCCGGGCTCACCAATCGACTGGGCGGCGATGATACCGACCGCCTCACCGATGTTGATCAGGCCACCGCGGCCCAGATCGCGGCCGTAGCACTTGGCGCACAGGCCGAAGCGGGTTTCGCAGGTCAGGGCCGTGCGTACTTTCACTTCGTCGACGCCAGCCGCTTCGAGTTCGTCGATCAGGTCTTCGTCCAGCATGGCACCGGCTTTAGCCAGGACCGAGCGGTTCTCGGGGTGCAGCACATCTTCCACCGCGGTGCGGCCGAGAATACGCTCGCGCAGCGATTCGATCACCTCACCACCCTCGACGATGGCGCGCATCAGCGAGCCCTCTTGCGTGCCGCAGTCATCTTCGGTCACCACCAGATCCTGCACCACGTCGCACAGGCGGCGCGTCAGGTAACCGGAGTTGGCCGTTTTCAGCGCGGTGTCAGCCAGACCCTTACGGGCACCGTGGGTGGAGATGAAGTACTCCAGCACGTTCAGGCCTTCGCGGAAGTTCGCGGTAATCGGCGTCTCGATGATGGAGCCGTCAGGCTTGGCCATCAGACCCCGCATACCGGCCACCTGGCGAATCTGCGCGGCAGAACCGCGGGCGCCGGAGTCGGCCATCATGTAGATGGAGTTGAAGGATTCCTGCTCGACTTCCTTGCCATTGCGGTCGATGACTTTTTCTTTCGAGAGCTGGGCCATCATGACCTTGGAGACTTCGTCGCCGGATTTGCCCCAGATGTCGACCACCTTGTTGTAGCGCTCGCCGGACGTCACCAGACCCGAGACATACTGCTGCTCGATCTCTTTGACTTCCTTCTGGGCACGCGAAATGATGTCGTGCTTTTCCTTGGGCACCAGCATGTCGTCGATACAGATGGAAATGCCGGCCTTGGTAGCCAGGCGGAAGCCCGACTGCAGCAGCTTGTCGGCAAACACCACCGTCTCTTTCAGGCCGCACTTGCGGAAAGACACGTTGATCAGCTTGGAGATTTCCTTTTTCTTCAACGCCTTGTTGATGTTGGAGAAAGGCAGGCCCTTGGGCAGGATTTCAGACAGCAGCGCACGGCCGCCGGTGGTTTCCCACAGCTTGGTCGACGGGATGAACTCGCCGGTTTCCTTGTTCTTGGTCCATTCGGTCAGGCGCACACTGATGCGGGCGTTCAGGTCGAGCTCGCCCGCGTCAAACGCGCGGCGGACTTCGCCGGTGTCCGAGAACACCAGGCCTTCGCCCTTGCCGTTGGTACGGTCACGCGTCGTGTAGTACAGGCCCAGCACCACGTCCTGCGACGGAACGATGGAAGGCTCGCCGTTGGCAGGGAACAGGATGTTGTTCGAGGCCAGCATCAGCGTGCGGGCTTCCATCTGCGCTTCCACCGACAGCGGCACGTGAACGGCCATCTGGTCACCGTCGAAGTCGGCGTTGAAAGCCGAGCAGACGAGCGGGTGCAGCTGGATGGCCTTGCCTTCGATCAGGATGGGTTCAAAGGCCTGGATACCGAGACGGTGCAGCGTAGGCGCACGGTTCAGCATCACGGGGTGCTCCTTGATGACCTCTTCCAGGATGTCCCACACCACCGGCGTGCCGGATTCGACTTCCTTCTTGGCCGCCTTGATGGTGGTCGCGATGCCCATGGCTTCGAGGCGCGAGAAGATGAAAGGCTTGAACAGCTCGAGTGCCATCAGCTTGGGCAAGCCGCACTGGTGCAGCTTGAGCGTCGGGCCCACGGTGATCACGGAACGGCCGGAGTAGTCGACGCGCTTGCCCAGCAAGTTCTGGCGGAAACGGCCCGACTTGCCCTTGATCATGTCGGCCAGCGACTTCAGCGCGCGCTTGTTGGCGCCCGTCATGGCCTTGCCACGGCGGCCGTTGTCCAGCAGCGAGTCGACCGCTTCCTGCAGCATGCGCTTTTCATTGCGGGCAATGATCTCGGGAGCCTTGAGCTCCAGCAGACGGCGCAGACGGCTGTTGCGGTTGATGACGCGGCGGTACAGGTCGTTCAGGTCGGAGGTCGCAAAGCGGCCGCCGTCCAGCGGCACCAGCGGACGCAGGTCTGGCGGCAGCACAGGCAGCACGTCCAGCACCATCCACTCGGGCTTGATGCCGGACTTCTTGAACGCTTCCATCAATTTCAAACGCTTGGCGTTTTTCTTGATCTTGATTTCGGAACCGGTCAGGTCGTTGCGCAGCTTGTCGATCTCGATGTCGAGATCCAGGCCTTCGAGCAGGTCCTTGATGCCTTCGGCGCCCATCTTGGCGACGTATTCATCACCGTATTCCTTGCGCTTGGCGTCGTAGTCGTCTTCCGACATGATGCTGAATTTCTTCAGCGGGGTCATGCCGGGGTCGGTCACCACGTAGGCTTCAAAATACAGCACGCGTTCGATGTCGCGCAGCGTCATGTCGAGCACCAGGCCCAGACGCGACGGCAGCGACTTCAGGAACCAGATGTGCGCGCAGGGAGCGGCCAGGTCGATGTGCCCCATGCGTTCGCGGCGAACCTTGGTCTGCGTGACTTCAACGCCGCACTTCTCGCAGATGACACCGCGGTGCTTCAGGCGCTTGTACTTGCCGCACAGGCATTCGTAGTCCTTGATCGGGCCAAAGATCTTGGCGCAAAAAAGACCGTCGCGCTCTGGCTTGAAGGTGCGGTAGTTGATGGTTTCAGGCTTCTTGACTTCGCCGAAAGACCACGAACGGATCTTCTCGGGCGAGGCCATGCCGATCTTGATGGCATCGAAATGCTCATCCGGCGTGAATTGCTTGAACAGGTCGAGTAATGATTTCATGAGTTAAATCCTTTTCTTTCCTGTAATTAGCTGCGTTCCAGCTCAATATCGATACCGAGCGAACGAATCTCCTTGACCAGCACGTTGAACGACTCGGGCATGCCTGCCGTGATCGCGTGCTCGCCCTTGACGATGCTCTCGTACACCTTGGTACGGCCCTGCACGTCGTCGGACTTGACGGTGAGCATTTCCTGCAGCGTGTAGGAAGCGCCATAGGCTTCCAGCGCCCAGACCTCCATCTCGCCGAAACGCTGGCCACCAAACTGCGCCTTGCCGCCCAGCGGCTGCTGGGTAACCAGGGAGTACGGTCCGGTTGAACGTGCGTGCATCTTGTCGTCCACCAGGTGGTGAAGTTTCAGCACGTGCATGTAACCGACCGTCGTCGTGCGCTCGAACTGGTCGCCCGTGCGTCCGTCATACAGCTGAGCCTGGGTACGCGTCGCCGTCAGGCCCTTGGCCTTGGCGATGTCGTCCGGATAGGCCAGCTTCAGCATGGTCATGATGTCCTCTTCCGAGGCACCATCAAACACCGGCGTTGCAAAGGGAACACCCGTTGCCAGGTTGCTGGCCATCTCGAGCACATCGGTATCCGACAGATTGGCCAGGTCCTCGACGCGGCCCGACTTGTTGTACAGGGTGTCCATGAACTTGCGCAGCTCGGCCACCTTGGCTTCGGCTTGCAGCATGTCGCCAATGCGCTGGCCCAGGCCCTTGGCGGCCCAGCCCAGATGCACCTCGAGCACCTGACCGACGTTCATGCGCGAAGGCACGCCCAGCGGGTTCAGCACGATGTCGCACGGCGTGCCGTCGGCCATGTAGGGCATGTCTTCGACCGGAACGATCTTGGACACCACGCCCTTGTTGCCGTGGCGGCCGGCCATCTTGTCGCCGGGTTGCAGGCGGCGCTTGACGGCCAGGTAGACCTTGACCATCTTGAGCACGCCGGCCGGCAGTTCGTCGCCCTGCGTGAGCTTCTTGCGCTTCTCTTCGAAAGCCAGGTCGAAGCTGTGGCGCGTCTGCTCCATGGCGTTCTTGATGCTTTCCAGCTGCGAAGCCACTTCGTCATCCGCCGGGCGGATGTCGAACCAGTGGTACTTCTCGACGTCGGCCAGGTAGGCCTTGTCGATCTTGGTGCCTTTGGCCAGCTTTTTCGGACCGCCGTTGGCAACCTTGCCGTTGAGGAGCTTTTCGATGCGGTCAAATGCATCGGCTTCCACAATGCGCAGCTGGTCGTTCAGGTCCAGACGGAAACGCTTGAGCTCGTCGTCAATGATCTGCTGGGCACGCTTGTCGCGCACAATGCCTTCGCGGGTGAAGACCTGCACGTCGATCACGGTACCCTGCGAGCCCTGGCTCACGCGCAGCGAGGTGTCTTTCACGTCGCTGGCTTTTTCGCCGAAGATGGCGCGCAGCAGTTTTTCTTCCGGCGTCAGCGTGGTCTCGCCTTTTGGCGTGACCTTGCCGACCAGCGTGTCGCCCGGCTGGACTTCAGCGCCGACATAAATAATGCCGGATTCGTCGAGGCGGTTGAGCTGCTGCTCGGACAGGTTCGGGATGTCGCGGGTGATCTCTTCAGAGCCCAGCTTGGTGTCACGCGCCATCACCACGAGTTCTTCGATGTGAATCGAGGTGTAGCGGTCTTCGGCCACCACGCGCTCGGAAATCAGGATCGAATCCTCGAAGTTGTAGCCGTTCCAGGGCATGAACGCCACCAGCATGTTCTGGCCCAGGGCCAGTTCGCCGATGTCCGTCGAGGCACCGTCGGCGATCACGTCGCCCTTGGCCAGCTTGTCGCCGATCTTGACGATCGGGCGCTGATGGATGTTGGTGTTCTGGTTGGAACGCTGGTACTTGATCAGGTTGTAGATGTCCACACCGACTTCGCCAGCGAGGGCTTCCGCATCATTGACACGCACCACGATGCGGGTGGCATCGACGTAATCGACCACACCGCCGCGGTTGGCCGTCACCACGGTGCCGGAGTCCACTGCAGACACGCGCTCGATGCCGGTGCCGACAAAGGCCTTCTCAGGGCGCAGCACAGGCACGGCCTGACGCTGCATGTTGGCGCCCATCAGCGCGCGGTTGGCGTCATCGTGCTCCAGGAAGGGCACGAGCGAGGCAGCCACCGAGACGATCTGCGCGGGCGACACGTCCATGTACTGGATGCGCTCTGCGCCGACCAGCACGGATTCGCCGTTCTCGCGGGCCGACACCAGGTCGCCGGTCAGTGTGCCGGACTCATCGAGCAGGGCATTGGCCTGGGCAATCACGTACTTGCCTTCTTCAATGGCCGACAGGTAGTCGATCTGGTCGGTGATCTTGCTGTCCACCACACGGCGATACGGTGTTTCGATGAAACCGTACTCGTTGAGGCGGGCATACAGAGCCAGCGAGTTGATCAGGCCGATGTTCGGACCTTCAGGCGTCTCAATCGGGCAGACGCGGCCGTAGTGGGTCACGTGCACGTCGCGCACTTCGAAGCCGGCACGCTCGCGCGTCAAGCCACCGGGGCCAAGGGCCGAAACACGGCGCTTGTGGGTGATCTCGGACAGCGGGTTGGTCTGGTCCATGAACTGCGACAGCTGGGACGCACCGAAGAATTCCTTCAGCGCGGCGGAAATCGGCTTGCTGTTGATCAGGTCATGCGGCATCAGCGGCTCTTGCTCCGCCTGGCCCAGACGCTCTTTCACGGCTTTTTCGATACGTGCCAGGCCGGTGCGGTACTGGTTTTCCGCGAGTTCGCCGACACAGCGCACACGGCGATTGCCGAGGTGGTCAATGTCATCGACTTCGCCGTTGCCGTTGCGCAGGTCCACCAGGATCTTGACGACTGCGAGGATGTCCTCGTTGGTCATGACCATGGGGCCGGTGGAGTCGTCACGGCCCACGCGGGCGTTGAACTTCATGCGGCCGACCTTGGACAGGTCGTAGGTGTCCGGGTTGTAGAACAGGCGCTGGAACAGGGCCTGCACGGCGTCTTCCGTCGGCGGCTCGCCGGGACGCATCATGCGGTAGATCGCCACGCGGGCCGCAAACTCGTCAGCCGTTTCATCGGCGCGCAGGGTTTGCGAAATGTAGGCGCCCTGGTCGAGTTCGTTGGTGTACAGCACCTGCAGGTCCTGCACGCCGGCCAGGCGCAGCTTTTTCAGCAGCGCTTCGGTCAGCTCGTCGTTGGCCTTGGCGATGATCTCGCCGGTTTCAGCGTCGACGATGTTCTTGGCGACCACACGGCCCACCAGGAAGTCTTCAGGTACGCTGATGGTGGTGGTGCCGCTTTGCTCCAGCTCGCGGGTGTGGCGAACCGTGATGCGCTTGTCTTTGGCGACAACGACCTTGCCGCTCTTGTCGGTGATGTCGAAACGGGCCACTTCGCCGCGCATGCGCTCGGCGACAAACTCCATCTGCGCGCCGCTGTCCATCAGGCGGAAGTTGTCGAACACGAAGAAGTTCGCGAGGATGGACTCCGGGTTCAGGCCGATGGCCTTGAGCAGGATAGTGACCGGCATCTTGCGGCGGCGGTCGACACGGAAATACAGCACGTCCTTCGGGTCGAACTCGAAGTCGAGCCAGGAGCCGCGGTAAGGAATGATGCGGGCCGAAAACAGCAGCTTGCCCGAGCTGTGGGTCTTGCCCTTGTCGTGCTCGAAGAACACGCCGGGGGAACGGTGCAGCTGGGACACGATCACGCGCTCGGTTCCGTTGATGACGAAAGAGCCCTTGTCGGTCATGAGCGGCACTTCGCCCATGTAGACCTCCTGCTCCTTGACTTCCTTGACGACCTTGGACTGCGATGTGGATGACTCGCGGTCATAGATGATCAGCTGGACTTTGGCGCGGACGGCCGAGGCAAAGGTCAATCCACGGGTCTGGCATTCGCGCACGTCGAAGGCGGGCTTGGCCAGGTTGTACTCGATGAACTTCATCTCGACAAAACCGTTGTGCGAGACGATGGGGAATGCGTTTTCAAACGCTGCCTGCAGACCTTCTACGGTGCGCTTCTGGGGCGCACGATCGGCTTGCAGGAACGCTGTGTACGCGTCTTTCTGCATTTGCAGCAAATAGGGAACAGTCAACACGCTCTCGCGGTTGCCGAAGCTTTTGCGGATGCGTTTGCGTTCGGTATAGGAATAGGCCATGAGTTCTCCGCTTTGATGGGCTCTGGCGACTCTCGTGCCCGAATACACCACGTATTCAGGCAGGCTTGGTGGTTGGCCACTACCAACCATGGCGGACGGTGACGCATTGCACGTCACCCGGACCAAGGCGTTTTCTGCAGTCGGGGTTCAGAAAACACTGGAAAAAGGACTGATCTCAATCATTTTTCCAGTGCCTCTACGGTCGCACCAAAAAAGGCTTCAGCCTGTTTCAGTGCACCGGGAGCACCGCAAAAACAGCTTTTTTGCTGGCCTTGCGGCGTACTCCTGGAAACACGAAAGGCTGGAAGCCCAATGCGGTCTTCCAGCCTTTGCAAACACAAGCAATTACTTGAGTTCGACTTTCGCGCCAGCGTCTTCGAGCTTTTTCTTGGCGGCGTCTGCGTCGGCCTTGGGTGCGGCTTCCTTGACGTTCTTCGGAGCGCCGTCCACCAGGTCCTTGGCTTCTTTCAGGCCCAGACCGGTGATTTCGCGAACCGCTTTAATCACGGACACCTTGTTGGCGCCAGCTTCGAGCAGCACGACGTTGAACTCGGTCTTCTCTTCAGCAGCAGCAGCGGCACCGCCACCACCAGCAGCAGCGGGAGCGGCCATGGCGGCAGCGCTCACACCAAATTTCTCTTCGATGGCTTTCACCAGGTCGTTGAGTTCGAGGACCGTCATGCTATCCAGCGCGGTCAAAAATGCGTCTTTATCGAATGCCATTTTGATTTCCTAAAAAAGTTGGGTACAAATTACGCTGCTACAGCTTCTGCTGGCGCTGGGGTTTCGGCTTCGCCGCCACCCTTTTTCGCCGCCAGCGCGCCCAGCACAACGGCCGTACGCGAGATGGGCGACATCAGCAAGCCACACAACTGGGCCAGCAACACTTCCTTGGAAGGAATGTTGGCCAGTTGCTTCACGCCGTTCACGTCCAGGGATTTGCCAGCAAATGCACCACCGCGAATCACCAGCTTGTCGTTGGTTTTCGCGAAGTCAGCCACTACTTTCGCAGCAGCTACAGCATCTGTGGAAAAGCCGTAGATCAGCGGTCCGGTCATCTGGTCGGACACGACTTCAAATGCGCTACCTGCCACGGCACGGCGAGCCAGGGTGTTCTTCAGAACACTCAGGTTCACGCCTTTGTCGCGGGCTTGGCTGCGCAGCTTGGTCATGTCAGCGACCGTGATGCCACGGTATTCCGCCATCACGAGCGTTTGAGCTTTAGCGGCGAGGCCAGTCACTTCATCAATGACGGCTTGTTTCTCACTGCGGTTGAGACTCAAGGTCTACTCCTTAAAAATGTGCTTCCGGGTTTCCAGCTTGCGCTGTCGGCCGTTCAGCACGCTCATATTCAGCGACCAACTGTTTCAGATTCTTTTCAAACCATCTGCAGCGGGACCGCCATCTGCGTTGGCTGTCTTTCGATTAAGTGCCGGCCTTACAGCTGACACACCAACGGTCTTGGATGACCTGCCGGAGTCCGAAGACGCCAGCAGCCCACCACATTGAACCGCCCTTGCGGGCCGCTCAAATTTTTGCGATTACGCCGCGATGGTTTGCGTGTCGACGCGAACGCCCACACCCATCGTTGACGAAACCGCGACTTTCTTCAAATACACGCCTTTGCTCGAAGCAGGCTTGGCCTTCTGCAGCGCATCGATCAATGCAGCCAGGTTGCCTTGCAGCTTGGCGGTATCAAATGAACGGCGGCCAATGGTGCCGTGCACGATACCGGCCTTGTCGACACGAAACTGGACCTGGCCGGCTTTCGCGTTTTTCACGGCGGTCGCCACATCCGGCGTCACGGTGCCAACCTTGGGGTTGGGCATCAGGCCGCGCGGGCCCAGGATCTGGCCCAGCGTACCCACGATGCGCATCGCGTCGGGGGAGGCAATCACCACGTCGAAATCCATCTTGCCGGCCTTGATTTCGGCAGCCAGATCATCCATGCCGACGATGTCGGCGCCGGCGGCCTTGGCTTCTTCAGCCTTGGCGCCTTGGGCGAACACGGCAACGCGCTTGGTTTTGCCGGTGCCATTGGGCAGCACGACAGCGCCGCGAACGACCTGGTCGGATTTCTTGGCATCAATGCCGAGCTGCACAGCCACGTCGATGGACTCATCGAACTTGGCGACGGCGAACTCTTTCACGAGACCAATGGCGTCGGACAGGGCGTACAGCTTGTTGCTGTCAATCTTGTCGCCGATGGTTTTCTGGCGTTTGGTCAGCTTGCTCATACAACACCCTCCACCGTCACACCCATGGAGCGGGCGGAACCGGCAATAGTACGGACGGCGGCGTCGAGATCGGCGGCCGTCATGTCTTTCATCTTGGTCTTGGCAATTTCTTCCAGCTGGGCGCGGGTGATCTTGCCAACTTTCGCGGTGTGCGGTGTGGCAGAGCCCTTGTCGAGCTTGATGGCTTTCTTGATCAACGTGACAGCCGGAGGCGTCTTGATGATGAAGGTGAAGCTCTTGTCTGCATACGCGGTGATCACCACGGGCAATGGCAGGCCCGGCTCAACACCCTGGGTCTGGGCATTGAATGCCTTGCAGAATTCCATGATGTTCAAGCCGCGCTGACCCAGTGCCGGGCCAATCGGGGGGGACGGATTGGCCTTGCCAGCTGGTACTTGCAGCTTGACGAAGCCGACGATTTTTTTCGCCATACTTTTCTCCTTGCGGGTCATAACGCCCGGACACTGTTAAAAACAGGCCCAGGCTCCCCGGGGGTTACACAACTCAATCAAGGTTCCGAAGAACCCTCCGCGCCGAGTTGCAAAGCGCAGGATTTCTAGACGCCGACCGAAAGTTACGTCTTTTCGATCTGGCTGAATTCCAGCTCAACCGGTGTGGCACGACCGAAAATCGTGACCGACACACGCACCTTGTTCTTGTCGTAGTTGACTTCTTCCACCGTGCCATTGAAGTCGGTGAACGGACCATCCTTGACGCGGACATATTCGCCCGTTTCAAACTCAACCTTGTGGCGCGGCTTCTCGGTACCGACCTGCATCTGGCTGACGATCTTCTGGACGTCTTCCTCGGAAATCGGGGCCGGGCGGTTCTTGGCGCCGCCGACAAAACCGGTGACCTTGTTGGTGTGCTTCACCAGGTGCCAGGTTTCGTCATCCATGACCATTTCGACCAGCACATAGCCCGGAAAGAAGCGGCGCTCTGTGGTTTTCTTCTGGCCGTTCTTGATCTCGACCACTTCTTCAGTGGGCACCAGGAAACGGCCGAACTTGGCCTGCATGCCGGCGCGATTGATACGCTCCAGAATGTTGCGCTCGACCGCCTTTTCCATACCGGAATAGGCATGCACGACATACCACTGCATGCCGGGGGTCGGCGTGAGGGACGTACCCGCCGCCACTTCGCTGACTACCGTGCCGTTCATATCGCTCATCATCTTTTCCATCCCAGGATCAGGTCGTAAAACACCCATTCGAGCGTTTTGTCGGTCAACCACAAAAACAACGCCATCACCACCACGAAGCCGAACACGTAGGCCGTCATCTGAATGGCCTCCTTGCGGGCCGGCCAGACGACTTTTTTGACTTCGCGCCAGGAATCACGCCCAAAGGCCACAAACTGCTTGCCGGGCTCAGAGGTCAGAAACACCACTACCGCCGCAACCAGACCCGCGACCAGGGCACCCCACTGGGCGACCTGACCCTGCTTGCTCAACAGGTAAAAGCCCGCCAGCGACGCCAGCACCAGGGCGACGGCCAAGCCCAGCTTGGCTTTGTCGGCGGTGGTGCTGACGGTTTCAACTTGAGAAGAGGCCATGGTTGCCGGATTTCCTGTTCAATCTTCATGCGTCTTTGCAGACGCTTAAGCCCACCGGGAGTTTTTGACTCCTGGCGGGCCTTGTTTGCTATCTTTTCAAACCACCTGCGGCTTCACATCTCTACGCATCAGCCGGGTGGCAGGGGCAGTAGGAATCGAACCTACAACCTTCGGTTTTGGAGACCGACGCTCTGCCAATTGAGCTATACCCCTCCATCAAACCTTCAAAACTCAGGCAATGATCTTGGCCACGACGCCAGCGCCAACGGTCTTGCCGCCTTCGCGGATGGCAAAGCGCAGGCCTTCTTCCATGGCGATCGGGTTGATCAGCTTGACGGTGATCGACACGTTGTCGCCTGGCATGACCATTTCCTTGCCTTCTGGCAACTCGATCGCGCCCGTCACGTCCGTCGTGCGGAAGTAGAACTGGGGGCGGTAGTTGTTGAAGAAGGGCGTGTGGCGGCCGCCTTCGTCCTTGCTCAGCACGTAGATCTCGCCGGTGAAGTGC
>NZ_JBFUKG010000012.1:0-190586 GCF_056400945.1 Polaromonas sp. P4_H1
GCAAAGCGGTCGGACCGTGGGTYGGTAAAGCTGGTGCGGTGCTTGGACACGCCTGGGGCGAAGTCCTTTACCGAGATAAGCCCCGACTTCGCGAATCACCATAGGGGCCAGCAAGGCGAGGGTTCTGAAAGCCGCTTTGCAACGAAAAGGCCGGATATAAGCAAGCAGTCAATCCGCCCGGCCAGAACTTCCAATCAGCACTTGCCTCACGGAAGGCGTCCATATAAGCACCGCAGGCTGCCCGTAGCGCAGCGAAGGGACGCAGACAGCAGGGTCGCCTTCTCTTTGCTTACTTTTCTCTTGGCGACGCAAGAGAAAGTAAGTCGCCCGCCGGGGCGAGACCCGGCCAGCAGCCTCAAGAAGACCTCAGCACCATCATCAAAAACAAGCTCCCATCAAAGCAAACTCCCGCCACCGCACCTGACATTACGCAACCATGATGGCCATCACTGGCGCGCCGCCCAGAGGGGGCGTAAAGTGACTTGCAACGCAGGAGATTGATCATGCAACCCCATCATGTCCTGACCACCGCCCTCATGCTTGCCCTCGGGGGCTTTGCCGGGCCATGGGCGTTTGCACAGACGCCGTCTGTTTCGCCGACTCCCATGTCTTCGCCGGAGACGGCCAGGCCGGCAGATCCTGACCTGCAAAACGGCAAGCCCCGACCTCCCACCGCAGATCAGACAGTACCGCTGAGAAACCCGCTGAACCGCAACCCGGCCCGGCGCAGCACGGCGCCGGCCTCTGACCCTGTCGCGCCGCCCGATCCGCGTGATTCGTCGGTGCGTCCGGCGCAGCCGCCCGGTTACCGGGATGGGCGCGATACGGTATTGCCCGCGCCCGGGTCTGGCATGCCGGTGAAATGACAGCCCAACAAAGTCAATCGTTTCCAGCCATTAATACAGTCAATACAGTCGCAATTTGTGTTGGGCCAGCGCCAGGTCGGTCCGCGGCATCACCGCGTTGGCGCTGCGCGCGTACGCGCCCGCTGCCAGTGTGTGGATCAGTTCGGCCTCGGGCCGGTTGCGCCGGTATTTGCGCGGCATTTCCCGCGGTATTTCCTTGGGCATCGTCCTGCGCTTCAGGCGTGCGGGGTTGAAGATGTGCTGGTAGTACGTGAGCCAGCGCTGCTCGCCGGCGTCGGGCGGAGGTACGTCCTCTTTGTTGGCGCCCGGGCCAAAGCGCAGTTGCCCCGACGCGCTGCCGGGGAGCGGCGAGGCTCCTGCGTGCCGGGCGCGGGGGCCTGCGTAATCCCACTCCACGCTGCACTCGGGCGTCAGGAGGGCCCAGCGCATTTGCGCGAAGCGCCGGGCAAAGAAAGGCGCGACGGCCTGCACGATGTGGTGTTCGGGTTCGAACCAGGCCACATGCAGCGGCCCGCCTTCTGGCCGGGTTTTGAAGGTGTCGTCCTGTACGGTGCGAAAGCGCACAAAAGCTTTCATCCTATGGATGTCGCGGTGCACCGCCTGGGCGAGCAGCTGCGCCTTCGCCATGTCGGCATCCAGCGGGTCGTGCCGCAGCCCGGGCTCATGCACCAGGCGCCACAGGAGGCGGTAGAGCAGGTCGAAACGGTCGGGGTCGCGGTGCAGGATGACACTCTGGCACAGCGAGAAGAAGCCGGGCGGCACGCTGATGGCCGGGGCTTGGTCCAAAGCCGGGGGCAGTGCGCCGGCGCGGGCCTCGCCGGTTGCGGCAAACGGGTTCTGCATGGCCGGGCCGCAACTGTGCCAGCGGACCTGTTCGGGCCGCATCTGCTGGGCCAGCAAGCTGCGGGCGGCGCGGCGAAACCCTTCCAGATCTGCCGGCCCCTGCAGCGTGACCGGCCGCCGGGCTTGGGGAAAGAGGTCGTTCGTCAGCAGGTCATTCATCACGCCCATGGCTGCTCCTTTCTTTTTCACCAGGTGCCGCCCATGGACTGGTGCCTGACCGTGCCGCTCGACGTGCAGGACGCGCGGTATTTGGCGGCATCGGCCAGATGGCGGGTTTTTTGCCGTGTAACTACTGTATTAATATACAGTATATCTGCTTGGCGCCAGTAGGTTCAAAATCAAAAGCAAGGTTGTTCCCTGCTCTGACTGCGACAAGGAGAATGCGATGACCATGGTCACTGGCTTGTTCAAGGACAAGGACAGCGCGGAGTTCGCTTTCCAGTCCGTTGTCGACCTGGGCTACGACAAGAGCGATGTCAATGTGGTCATGTCCGACGAAGTTCGCCAACGATACTTTCCCGCCCACAACCCGACCACAGATTATCCAGATACGACTGATCTGGAAGAGAAGGCCGCTGTAGCAGATATCAACAACCCAGCGAACAACACGTGGGGTGGTCCGGTGGGTGGGACGGTGGGCACGCTTGTGCCGGTAGTTGCAGCTGTGGGCGTGTTACTGATTCCTGGCTTCGGGATAGTTGCCGGGCCCTTCGCCATAGCACTGATAGCTTCCGCAGCGACTGGTGTAGCGATCGGCCTCATGGGAATACTCAAGAATTGGGGCATTCCGGACTCGCGCGTCGAGCAGTACGAAGTCGGACTCCGTGCAGGCGGCATTCTGCTTGGTGTGAAAGCGCATTCCGATGCAGATGCCTTGCAAATCCAGCAACGTTGGCAAGAAAGCGGTGGAGAACACATTCATTCGTAGGCCCCTGAGCCATCGCGCTGGCAGTCACCTCGATGGGCCGCCCGATTTCCTTGTCCCGGAACCGCGGGCGATGCGTGGGGGCCGAAGAGGAAATCGAGAGTCAGGATCACCGGTGGCCCGAAAGACACCGGCATTGGATTTTTTCTGTCTTTAAAGATGCATAACGACGCCTAACAGCTTCTAAAAAGGCGGAAGAGGGTTTTTGGGGTGCCGGCCAGCCTGAGCGGCGCCAGGAGTGAGCGGCATGAGAGCAGCATGAAGCGGTGCTAAGTGGCTTCTTTGGCGCTGCTGCCGGCCTTTTTGGCTCGGGTTTCGATCACGAGATAGGCCACCGCCGCGATGCCCAGCGGTATCAGGTAGTAAATAAGCCGGTACGCCACCAGTGCCGCCAGCAATTCATGCTGGGCCATCTGGTGTGACAGCAGGGCCACGAAGACCGCCTCCAGCACTCCCAGGTTGCCCGGTATGTGCGTGATCACGCCGGCGATGGCGGCCAGCAGCAACACGCTGACCACGGCGGAAAAATCGATGCGGTGCTGCAGCAGGATGAAAATAATGCCCGACATCACCAGCCAGTTGGTGGCGCCCATGAGCAATTGCAGGGTGGCCAGCCTGACTGAGGGCAGGTCAATTCCGTGGCCGCGCACCCACAGCACGCGCGGGCGGGAAAAAGCGCAAACGCCGAGGTAGGCTGCGGCGCCGGCCAGCAAACCGAAACCGATCAGACGCAGGTGGTCCGTGCTTATGCCCCAGTCGGCGGGCACGGCGGGGGGGCGCAGGCTGAACACCAGGCCGCTCAGCAGCAGATAGCCCATCCAGTTGGTGAGCATGCTTATCGACATGATGCGCGTGATGATGCCGGTGGGCAGGCCCAGGCGTGAATACAGCCGAAAACGGAAGGCGACGCCGCCCACCAGCGAGCCGAGGTTGAGGTTGAAGGCATAGCTGATGAAGGTGATCGCCATCACGGTACGGGCGCGCAAGTTGTGGTCGGTGTAATGCCGCCCGAGCAGGTCGAATGTGCTGTAGAGCGTGTAGCTCGTCAGGGCGAGCAGCACGGCGCCCCAGGCGGCGCTGAGCGGATAGCGCTGCAGCGAGGTGAGCACCTGGTCCCACTTGATATGGCGGGCCTGGGAGATCAGCAGGCCGGCCACCAGCACAAAGAACACCACGCTGGCGCCGCGCTTGAACCACGGCCACCAGGCTTTGCTGGTGACTTTATGCCTGCCCTCGCGCCGCGAGGCCGGGACTGCGGGGCGGCTGTTGGTCATTTACTGCTCACAAAATGGTCGGGTCCGCCCGGCTGACGGCGTCTGCCTGTGCGGTGCTGGTGCCAGTGCCTGTGCCGGTATTGGCCTTGGGCTCGGCGGGTGCCAGGGCTGGCGTGATGCGCGGCGCATGCGCGGGCAGCCAGCCTGCCCAGGCCGGGTAACGGCGCAGCAGGTGGAACAGGAAAAAGCTGCGCACGGTGCGCCAGCCGCTCGACTCCTCCAGGTCCCCGGGGCCGATCTGCTTGCAGCTGTGTTGCATCAGGTGGTCCAGCCGTGCGCTCAGGTGCTGGTTGAAGGCGCGGTCGCGGATGATCACGTTGGCCTCCAGGTTCAGCGAGAGGCTCAGCGGGTCAAGGTTGCTGGAGCCCACGGTGGCCCATTCATCGTCGGCCACGGCGACCTTGCCGTGCAGCGGCCGCTCGCAATACTCGTAAATGCGCACGCCGGCTTCCAGCAGGTGGTGGTAGAGCATGCTGGCGGCGGTTTTGACGAAGGGCATGTCGGGCGCGCCCTGCAGGATGAGCCGCACGTCGACACCGCGCCGTGCCGCCTTGCGCATCTCCTTGAGCAGGCGGTAGCCGGGGAAGAAGTAGGCATTGGCAATCACGATGCGCTGGCGGGCCACGCGGATGGCAATGCGGTAGTGGCGCTCGATGTCGTTGGTGTGTTCGCGGTTGTCGCGTGTCACGAAGATGGCCGCCCCTTCACCGGCGGGAGCGGCCGCGGCCTGGCCTGGCGGGGCGAGCCCCCAGCTTCGGGCCAGCGAATGGGCGCGGCTGGACAGGCGCTCACGCAGCCGGCCGGCCAGACTGTCCTGCGCATTGCGCTGGCCGGCCGCCAGTGCCCGGTGCACAAAGGCGTGAATGAAGGCGACGATGGGGCCTTCAATTTCGACCGCATAGTCCTGCTTGGCCGCGGGGCCGAAATCAGCCAGGTGATCGGCCGAGTAATTGAGGCCGCCCACAAAGGCCCGCTGGCCATCGACCACCACGATCTTGCGGTGCATGCGGCGAAACAGGTTGGTACGCCAGCCCCAGAGCCTGGGGCCGGGGTCGAACACATGAACCCGGACACCCGCCTCGGTCAGTGCAGAAATGAATTCGTGCGACAGGTCGGGTGAGCCATAGCCGTCAACGGTGATGTCAATCTGCACGCCGCGCGTGGCCGCCTGCAGCAGGGCGGCATGCAGCGCCCGGCCGACCTTGTCGTCAAACAGGATGAAGGTTTCCAGCACGACCTCGCGCTCGGCGGCGGCAATGCAGGCAAAGACGCGCGGGAAATACTCTTCGCCGTTTTCAAGCAGGCGGAACTGGTTGCCGCTGATCCAGGGGCTCATAAGCCTCCCGCAGGTGCCAAGACTATTCCAGCAGGGGCCGCGGAACCGGCTTTGCCGGGCCGCAGGCGCAGCGCCCCCTCGGGGGGCAGCGCAGTACACGGAGTGACAAGCGTAGGGGCCGAATGCAGCGAAGGGCCGCCCCGAGCAAGTTCAGCCTCCGCGGGGGGCAGCGCAACGCCGAAGGCACACGAAGCGACAAGCGCGGGAGCCAAGTCTATTCCAGCAGGGGCCGCGGAACCGGCTTTGCCGGGCCGCAGGCGCAGCGCCCCCTCGGGGGGCAGCGCAGTACACGGAGTGACAAGCGTGGGGGCCATATATCTACAATTCAATCTCCGCCGCCAGGGGCGCGTGATCCGACAGGTGCGACCAGGGCCGGCTGGGCAGGACGACCGGCGCATGGCCGATGGCGTTGCGCACATAAATGCGGTCCAGCCGCAGCAGGGGCAAACGCGCGGGGAAGGTTCTTGCGGCCTGGCCGTTGGCCTGAACGAACACCTCATGCAGGTCGGCGCCGGTTTCGAGCACGGTGTGCGCCCGCAGCCGCCAGTCGTTGAAGTCGCCCGCGACGACCACGGGGGCGTGGGCCGGAATGTCCTTGCGCACAAGGTCGCACAGCATTTCCATTTGCTGGACGCGGTGGGTCTCCATCAAGCCGAGGTGCACGCAGATGGCATGCACATTCACGCTGCGGCCGGGGACCTTCAGTTCGCAATGCAGCAGGCCGCGCCGCTCCGGGCCGCTGATGGAGACATCGCGGTTTTCGAAGCGCACGATCGGGAATTTGGACAACACGGCGTTGCCATGGTGGCCGTTGGTGTAGACCGCGTTGCGCCCATAGGCGAACTGCGGCCATATCGTGTCGGCCAGGAACTCGTAGTGCGGCGTGTCGGGATAGTTGTCGAACTTGTCCGCATGCTTGAGGTGGTTGCCGGTGACCTCCTGCAGGAACACCACATCGGCCCCCACCGTTCGTACCGCCTCGCGCAGTTCGGGCAGGATGAACTTGCGGTTGAAGAAGGTGAAGCCCTTGTGGATGTTGACCGTGAGCACCTTGAACAGAAATGACGACTCGGCGCTGGCGGCCGCCATCGCGGTCTGGGTGTCGGCCTCTACCGCCGCCATGTCGATGGAGGTGGCGGCCTCGGGTAGTAGCTCCGGTGCGACCTGCGACACCGTGCCAGGCGCGCGGCGCGATGCGGAGGGAGGGGGCGGGCGGACGGGAGACTGCATAAAAAGGGGAGAGACGCCTCAGGTAAAAAAAGAAAAAAAGAAGAGCCTGGATCGTCCCTAGTCATTGTTGCGGCCGGGGGATGAATGAAAGTGTAGGACAGCAACTTATTTGGCGGAAATCAGCCTTTGCAAGCACCCCAACCAGGCAGAAACGCCGCCTTGTCGATCATCTGGAACAGGTAAGGGTAGCTCATCTCGCCTTTCGCTTTTTTGCTGGCCTTTCGCTCGCCTGTTTCCGGTTCATGGCCTGATTCCCTTTTTGCGTTGTCCAGCCTGGTGACACGGCGGTGGAACCTTCTCGCTATTCTGGCCCAAAGGGCGGCGCCCGGGGCCGGAAAATGCGCTGCCCGTCGGGTGAAGACAATCCCCGCCATCCCCGGGTCCGCGCGCTGATGCCAGGTGATGCAGCGCCACAGCCGCAGGAGGGACTCCGTCCTACAGGGTGCGGTGCGCCTTTCCGATAGGCATCCTGCGCCGCACCCCTAAAGTGACAAGAGCGCCTGCCGTCGTGGACGGTGGTGGGCGTGTTTTTTTATCAACCAGCCTCGAGCCAGGTACGGCGTACCCGGTCCGTCAAAGGAATCCACATGCTCAAGATCAAGAAGTTTTCCATGAAATCCATCCCGTTGGCCGCGGCGATGACGGCCGCGCTGATGTTCGGCGCCGCGGCGCACGCCCAGACCGGCATTTCGCCGGCCGGCGGCACGCCGAAGACCGCGGAGGAACGCGACGCAGCCAAGCCTGGGAAAAAGGCTCCCACAGCCGCCGCGACCAAGAGCCAGGACGACATCGTGAGCCCTGCGCCGACCGGCGGCACGCCGAAGAGCGCGGAGGAACGCGCGGCGGCCAAGGCTGATAAAAAGGCCACCAGGGACGCCAAGCGGGCTGCGCGCAAGGAAAAGGCGCCGCCGACGGATAACCTCAAGGGCGTTGCACCGGGCTAGACCAATCGGTTCACCCGGCCCCATAGAGGGCCTTGGTAAGCCGGCAGGGGATGATGCCGGCGGGCCCTCGCTGTGCGTGGCCTGCTTCAGGCTTGTTGCCTGTTATTTGGGACGCGGACGCGCCAAGCCCTTGTCTGGCTGGGACAGCGTACCGGCGCGCAGGGCCTTCACGGCGTTGGCGACGGCGCCGGCCACATTGCGCACCTCGGCCTGCATGGCCTGGTCCGCATCCAGCGTCGCGTGGCTGGTCGCGTAGGGCTCGTAGTAACCCACATAGCGATCCAGCCGTGCCTGGCTGCCGGCGTCGATCAGGCCCATCCAGTCGAGCCAGTCCGACAGGCCGCGCCGCACGCCTTCAATGCCGGCCACGTCGCCATGCACCACCAGGCCATAGGCGCGGCCAGCCAGGTGCTTTGGGTAGTCCCAGCCTTTGAGTTCCAGCTCCTTGGCTTCGGCCGGCTTTTTGCCGTGGGTGCTCGTGGGGTCCGGGTTGCCGCCGTCGGCGCAGACCAGGCGATCCATCATGAGCTTGAGCGGGCTGGGCGACTGGTACCAGTAGACCGGCGTCACGATGATGACGGCATGCGCCGCCGTCCAGCGCTCATAGATGTCAGCCATCCAGTCGCCGGTTTGCCCGAGCGAATGGTTGGGGTAGCAGCTGCAGGGCCAGTGGCACAGCGGCATGGCCGTGGAGACGCAGCCCTTGCACGGATGAATATGCAGGTGGTAGCTGGAGGTGAGCAGGCTGAGGTCGAGCACATCGGTGTCCAGCTGGGCCTGCTGCAGGGTTTCTTGCGCCCATTGCACCATGCGGAAAGTCTTGGAGATTTCCCCGGGGCAGGTGCCGTCGTTGCGTGCGGAGCCGCAGATGAGCAGCACGCGTGAGCGGGTCGCGGGGTCCTGCCATGCGGCCTGGGCTTTTTCAAGGCGGCTTCTGGTCTCCAGCCATTCGACGGACAGGTCGTAGTCGGGGTCGGCATAACCCGGACCGGCCTTGCGGGTCAGCGGTGCCTTGCGGCCTTGCTGGTAGGCCTCCCAGGCAATCTGCTCCACGCGGGAAATGGCGGAATCCTCGGCCCGGAAGGCCGGGTCCATGAACGACTGCATGAAGCGCTCATGAAACACGCTGCGCGACAAAACGGCTGGCGCCTGGCCTTTGCGGATATCGGTCATCCGGCCAGTTTAGTCAGGCTGCGGCGCGTGCGGAGGGGCTTTGGGCGGCGTCCTACGCGGCTTTTGGCCTATGTCTGGCCGGCCGGAAATCAGGGCCAAAACCGGCCTGAATCTTCCAGGTGTCGGGGTTGGGCGCTGTTGAAAAGAAGGCAGTCACGAGGGTTCGCCGCCCGCATGAAAAAGGCCTGCACCGGCGCTGCCCTGTCAGGGAGCGTCCGGTGCAGGCCGTGGCCCGGCTGAGAGCCTGGCGTCTTAGCCCTCAGCCCTTGCGCGGGCCGCCTTCATGGTGGCCGCGATGACCGCCGTGAGGGCCGCGTTTCTTGTACTCGGCATCAAAGGTTTTTTGCTGCTCGGGCGTCAGCGCGGCATAGAAGGTTTTGGTGGCTGCGTCTCGCTTGTCCATCGCGGCGGCCATCTCGCTCATGCGCTGGCTGCGCTGGGCGCGCATTTTGTCGATGCGCTCGGGCGTGGTCAGCTTGTCAAACTCGGCGCGCTGTTCGGGTGTCGGGCGTGCTCCATGGACGGGGGGTTGCATGGCGGCGGTGTACGCGGTCCACGCGCCTTCCTGGGCCGGCGTGAGCTTGAGCTGACTCTTCAGTTCGGCCTGGCGTTTGGCGATCCAGGCCTGCATTTTGGCCGGGTCGTGGCGGCCCATGTGCTCGCCGCGGGGCGCGGGCGGCTGGCCCGCGGCTGCAGGGCCGGCCGGCGGTGCCATGGGCGCGCCTTGCGCCATCACGCTGGCGCCGGCGGTTGCCAGTAGGCCGGCGACGATGAAGCTGTGCACCGAGGCTTTGAGGGAGAAGGAAAAGGGACGATGAACGGATTTCATAAAAACTTCCTTTCAAGAAGAAAAAAGCCTGATACAGGAATGAATGCGCTTCAGGTTGAAAGCAAGTGTGGCCGGCGCTTGTATACGCGCCATTGCCCGCGGGTGATGGTTTGTAAAGTTCGATGAAGGCCGCGTGATGTGGTGGCGGCGCGCCGGCGGTGGGACCGCCCCTCCCTGATTTGTTACAGTTGGTTGACCGCTTCCAGTCGGTATCCTGGATAAAAATCATTGGTAGCCCAAGTATTACGCGGCCAAGCTGCTATTAAAAGCATAGTGAGTGCCGGCCGGGCAGCGCATTTTTTTGCAGCGCCACCGTGTTGGCCTGCGCTGCGCGGGGCGCCCGTCTTCTAGACTCCGTGTCCTTCCCTTTTCAAATCAAATCAACAGTCAAAAAGGTTTCTCGTGTTCAAAAACGTGATGGTGTACCGCATCGGGCCCGCGTGGTCGGTTTCCCTGGAGCAACTCGAAGCGAACCTGCAGGCCATGCGCTTTGTCGAGTGCGGCCTGACGCAGGAAAAATCCGTCGGCTGGGTGGAGCCGCGGGGTGAGGCAAACGGCCCGCTGGTCGAGTCGGTGGGCGGCCAGTGGCTGCTCAAGCTGATGCTGGAAAGCAAGGCCGTGCCGGCCTCGGTCATCAACCGCAAGGTCAAGGAGCGGGCGGCGCAGATTGAAGCCGCCACCGGCCGCAAGCCCGGCAAGAAGGAAACCCGGGACCTCAAGGAAGAGCTCAAGCTGGACCTGCTGCCGATGGCCTTCACCAAGCAAGGCTCGGTGCAGGTGTGGATAGACCCCCAGGCGCGCCTGCTGATGATTGACGCGGCCAGCCAGGGCAAGGCCGACGAGGTGCTGACCTGCCTGGCCAAATCGATGGACGGCCTGGGCGCCATGCTGCTGCAGACCACCGCCTCGCCGGTGGCCGCCATGTCGGAGTGGCTGGTCAGCCAGGAGCCGCCGGCCGGTTTCAGTGTGGACCGCGAATGCGAGCTCAAGGCCGGCGACGAGTCAAAAGCGGTGGTGCGCTATTCACGGCACGCGCTCGACATCGAGGAAGTGCAGCAGCACATCAACCACGGCAAGCTGCCCACGCGGCTGGCCATGACCTGGGAAGGGCGGGTGTCGTTCATGCTGACCGATACGCTGCAGATCAAGAAGCTGGCGTTTGTCGATGGCGTGTTTGAAGACGATGCCGCTGCCAGCAAGGCCGACCGCTTTGATGCCGACGCCGCGATTGCTACCGGGGAAATCCGTCGGCTGATTCCCGATTTGCTGGAGGCGCTGGGCGGCGAGTTGGTGATGGGGGCTGACGCGCCTGCGGCACTGGCCCCGGCATTGGTCCCAGCGCTGGCTGCGGCCGAGGCAGAGTCGCCGCCTTTTTAAGCGCGCTTCATCAGCGCTTTTAAACCGGCAAGGGCGTGCCGGCCAGCAGTTCTTCAAACAGCGTGTCGCTGCCCATCTGCCCGCCCTTGAGCATGATCTCCAGCCCGTCGAGGGACGCTTGCTCGCTGTGCAGCCGGCACAGCGCCACGCCGGGCGCGAGGGGTGCGCGGTAAGACAGCCCCCAGGCCTGGAGGGCCTGCACGGCATGGCTGGAGGTGTCACCCCCGGCAATGCCCAGGCGCCTGATCGGCCGGGTGGCCAGCACGCGCGCCAGCAAGTCGCCGCAGGCCTGGGCCAGCGCGCGCCCGTCGGTGGGGTTGGTGCCGCCGGTGCCAGTGCTCACGGTGGCACCGTCTTCGCCCGAGGTGCAGGCCAGCACATGGGCGCCCTGGTCCAGCCGCGTGGCGATCTGGCGGGCCATCTGCATCCGGTAGTTTTCATCGCCTGCCAGCCGGGCCGCATCGAGCGCAATGTGTTCGTAGGACGTGGCGGCCTTGACCTGGCGCGCCGTCAGCGGCGACAGGCTGCCGGCCAGCACCAGCACCGGGCCCTGCGCCGGCGCAATGGCCGTCCGGGCGGGGTGGGCTCCGGTTTGCCAATGCGCGGCGAGGGCCTGCACCACGCTGCTGGGTCCGGCGGCGAGCAGGCGTCGGCGCTGAGCGTGTTGCCAGATCAGGCGGCCCACTGCGGCGAGGTTGTCTGCATGGGCGATGTCAAACAGCACGGCGTCGGGGCCTTGGGCGAGGAGGGCGTCAAGCTGCCGGTCCAGCGCTTCATCGGCCTGCTCATAGTCGGGGTAGGCGATGGCGCTCACGTTTTCAAGGCCCTGCTGCGCCAGGTGCAGCCGCAGGTCGGCTTCGTGCATGGGCGTGATGGGGTGCTGGCGCATCGTCGGGTGACGGTCCAGCCGGCTGATGGCGCCGTCTTTGCCCGTGCCCGCAAACAGGTTGCCGAACACGCAGTAGCGGCGCAGGTTGGGCTGGCCGCCGACGATGGGCACCAGCGCGTTGCCGGCATGCGGCCGCAGGATGCGGATGGCTGCGCCTATGCTGCCGATATGCGGCGCGCTGTCAAAGGTGGAGCAGGTTTTGTAATGCATGACGGGCGCCCCGAGCGCCGCAAACAGGCGGCCCACCGGCTCGAGTTCCACCTGCATTTCGGCGGGGGTCATGGCGCGTGCGGCGCCGGCAATGCCCAGGCAGTCGAGCGGGCCGGCGCGTTCGAGCTGCGCCGCGGTGGGCAGGCCCAGGAACAGCAGCGTGCGCAGGCCGGCGCGCGCCGCGGTGGCGAGCGTGTCGGTGGCGCCGGTGAAGTCATCGCCGTAGTAGGCGATCTTCAGGGTGCTGTCTGTGCTGTCTGTATTGCTCGCCTGCATGCTTATTTGCCGAAGAAGGCGAGCGCGGCGGCTAGCTCGGGCGCCTCGCGCGCGAACTCGGCCAGCGCCACACCCTGGCGTGCGGCGGCCCAGGCCTGACGGATGCTGGCGACACCGGCCGCCGGCCCGCCAGGGTGCGCCAGGATGCCGCCGCCTGACATGAAGAGCAGGTCGTCGCTTTTCACGGCGGCCCAGGTTGCCGGCACTGTGCCGGCCCACTGGCCCGACGAGAAGGCCGGCATGACGCGATCGTCAAAATCATAGTCACCCTCGGCATCATCCGTGAGTGGCGTGTAGCAGTCGTGCGCCGATTCGATCACTTCTGCATCGGGCTGCGAGAACTTGCCCTGCAGGCCGTGCACATGCATGTGGTCCACGCCGGCCAGGCGCCACAGCGTCTGGTAGGCCTGAAACGACATGCCCAGCAGCGGATGCCGCGACAGCGCGCCGTAGCCGTTGCGGTGACCGTGCAGCGCCAGCCCGGTGTGGCGGCGCAGCGTCTGCATGGTCGAATGGCCGCACCAGTTGAGGCTGGCCATGACGCAGGAGCCGCCTTCGCGCTCGACCAGGTCGGCGTGGCGCTTCATCGCATCGGTTTCGTCGGTGATGTTGAAGGCTACCATCACATGTTTGCCGGTGCGCTGCTGGTGCGCGCGCACCACGGCCATCACGGCCGGGACGCGCTGGGCCAGCGGGGCGTGCAGCGGGTCGGCGCAAACCTCGTCGTCCTTGATGAAGTCGACGCCCGCGGCGCACAGCCGGCCGACCAGCTCGGCCGTTTGTGCGGCGGAAAAACCGACGTTGGGTTTGAGGATGGTGCCCACCAGCGCGCCGCTGGCCACGCCAGTGGCTTTACGCGTGCCGGCGATGCCGACCCGGGGCCTGTCGAATTGCGCTCGGTAGGCGGCGGGCAGCTTCATGCTCTCCAGCCGTAGACCACTCGCCTCGCCGAGGTCGTACAGGTTGCCGGACACGGTGGCGGCCAGCGTGGGCAGGTTGGCGCCGACATTGGCCACCGGAAAAGAGATACGCACGCGGGCACGGCGCCACGGGCCGCCATGGGGCGGGGTATGGCCCTGGCGTTCGAGCAGGGCATTGGGCAGGCTGGGCGCGGTCACCGATGCAAGTTCTTCAATCGACTCCACCGTCGCGCGGGCGCGCAGGCGCAGCGCATCGGTTTCGCCCTCGACGCGGGTGAAGGTGCCGCAGGACTGCTCGCCGGCCATCACCTCGGCAACCCGGGCGGGCGCTAGCGGGGTCTCGATCAGGTAGGTGGCTTCAAAGCGGTCGGGGTGCATGTCGGCGCGCTTCAGAGTTTGCTCAGGTCGGGAAAGGGGCGCACCGGCTCGCGGCCATCCCAGCCCTCGGACGAGGCACGGATCAGGTCGAACATCCTGCCCTTGGGGCCGGCCACTTCGGACAGCTCGATGACGGTGCCGGGGTGGTATTCGGTGTCGAAGTAAATGAAGCGGCCTTTCTCGCCGACTTCGCCGCTCATCACCGGCTGGAAGCCTTCCTTCAGCAGGCGTGCCAGGTCGGCGTCGTAGTCGCTGGTCCAGTAGGCCACGTGCTGCAGCCCGGTGCGGCCGGCCTGCAGGAAGTCGCGGTACATCGAGGGCACGTCGTTGCGGGTCTGGATCAGCTCGACCTGCACAAAACCCGAGTTGGCCAGCGCCACCGAGTTATGCGGCTCGTGCGATTCACCCTTGTAGCTGTAGTTTTTGATCGGCACCTTGGGGTTGTAAAACCAGGGGCCGACGCCCAGGGTCTTGCTCCAGTAGTCCATGGCGGCTTCGATGTCGTGCACGACGTAGCCCAGCTGGCGGATCTCGCCAAAAAATTTGCTCATGTGTTGTCGCTCCAGTGAAAGGGGGAGGTGGGAAGTTTTGGTGCCGGATTCAGGTTTTGAGGAAGCCGGTGGAGAACCAGGGAATGGCCGCAACCACGATCAGGCCGACCAGCAGGGCACCGAAGTAAGCCCAGATGTGCTGGATGCCGTCGTCCGGATCGACCTTGCTGACCGCGCAGGCGCCGTAGTAGCCGACGCCGAACGGCGGCGCGAAGAGGCCGATGCCCATGGCGAAGATCACGACCATGGCGTAGTGCACTTCATGCACGCCGGCCGCCTTGGCGATGGGAAACAGCAGCGGGCCAAACAGCACGATGGCGGGGATGCCCTCCAGCACGCTGCCCAGCACGATGAAGGCCACGATGGACACCGCCAGAAAGCCATAGGCACCGCCGGGCAGACTGCCCATGATGCGGGCCAGGTCCTGCGAGAAGCCCGACTGCGTGAGGCCCCAGGCCATGGCGGTGGCGCAGCCGACGATGAAGATGATGGCGCCGGTCAGCGAGGCGGTCTCGACCAGCATGGGCAGGAGGCGGCGCCACGCGAACTGGCGGTACAGCAGCAAGCCGGCCAGCACCGAGTAGACGATGCCGATGGTGGAGACCTCGGTGGCCGTGGCCACACCTTCCACGACGGCCGCGCGAATCACAAAGGGCAACACAATCGCGGGCAGGGCGATCAGCAGCAGCTTGCCGATTTCGCGTTTGCCGTAGCGCGTGACGCCGCTCAGGTCTTCACCACGGTAGCGCCACCAGACGACGGCGCACAACGCCGCACCCAGCACCACGGCAGGCAGCAGGCCGCCCGTGAACAGTGCCGCAATCGACACGCCGGTGACCGAGCCGATCGTGATCAGCACAATCGATGGCGGAATGGTTTCCGTCTGCGCGCCGGTGGCCGACAGCAGCGCCACCAGGTCACCCGGTTTGGCGCCGCGCTTTTTCATCTCGGGAAACAGCACCGGCGCAATCGCGGCCATGTCGGCGATCTTGGAGCCCGAAATGCCCGACACCAGGTACATCGCGCCGATCAGCACATAGCTGAGGCCGCCGCGCACATGGCCCAGCAGGCTGGCCAGGAACTGGATCATGGCCCTGGCCATGCCGGTCATTTCGATCAGCGCGCCGAGGAAGATAAACAGCGGCACGGCCAGCAGGATGAGGTGGGACATGCCTTCGTCGAGCCGGCCCACCATGACCAGCAACGGGGTTTGGGTGGTGAGCGCCAGGTAGCCGAAGGTGGCGAGCGCAAACGAAAAGGCAATTGGCACGCCGGAGAACACATTGGCCGCCACCAGCAGCACGAAGAAGATGACCAGGTTGATCTTGCCCAGCGGCGCGAGCAGGGGTTGCGCCAGCCAGAAGGCCAGCACCACGGCGGCCGTGCCGGCCAGCGCGAGGGCAATCTGCTGGAAGCTGCTGATGCGCAGCAGCCGCAGCAGGGCCACGACAATCATCAGCCCCATGCCCACCGGAATCGCCGAGGCGCGCCAGCCGTTGCTGATCTCCAGTGCCGGCGTGACGATGAAGGTTTCTTCATACGCATATTCACCGGCCGGAAACAGCACCAGCAGCAAAAACGCGAGCGAGGCGGTGATGGCCACGGTGTCGAGCAGCGCACGGGTGTGCGGCTGGACGTGGTTGACCAGCGCCGTCATGCGCATGTGCTCGCCGCGGCGCAGCGCGACGACGGCGCCCAGCATGGACAACCACAGGAACATGATGGAGGCGAGCTCGTCCGACCAGACCAGCGGCTGGTGAAAGACATAACGCGAGACCACGCCAGCGAACAGCACGATGATCTCGGCCAGCACCAGCCCGGCTGCGACGGTTTCGACTACCGCGCCCAGGCCCCGGTCCACGCCATGGGCCAGGCCGCTCAGCGCATTGGCTGGCAGGGCATCGGCGGCGACGGGAGAGGGGGCGTGGGACATGAGGGGAGCTCCGGATTAAAAAATTACGCTGAAGTGGAAAGTGGGCGGTGGGCCTGCTTGTCTTGCTCCTTCCCCCGCTGGGGGAAGGTTGGGATGGGGGCTCTCCTGGCTGTGGCAGCTGGTGGTGAATCAACCGCCGCCGGCCCTCACCCCTGCCCTCTCCCAGTGGGAGAGGGAGCAAGAGGGGGAAAAGCGGCCTTTCCATTCACCATAGAACCCGGCTTCGCGCAGTTTGGCCCGGAAGGTGTTGGAGGCGACGGGAGAAGGGGCGTGGGGCATGAGGGGAGCTCCGAATTAAGAATAATGGCGCTGAAGTGAAAGTAGTGGGCGGCTTGTCTTGCTCCTTCTCCCTCTGGGAGAAGGTGGGGATGAGGGCTTCTTCGCTGGGGGCGGGGACTTGCTTGATCAACCGCCGCAGGCCCTCACCCCCGCCCTCTCCCAGTGGGAGAGGGAGCAAGAGGGGGAAAAGCGGCCTTTCCATCCACCATAGAACCCGGCTTTGCACAGTTTGGCCCGGAAGGTGTCGGAGGCGACGGGGGAAGGGGCGTGGGACATGAAGGAACTCCGGATTAAAAATAGTGGCGCTGATGTGAAAGTGGGGCTGCTTGCCTTGCTCCTTCCACCGCTGGGGGAAGGTTGGGATGGGGGCTCTCGGCTGTGGCTGCTGGTGGCGGATCAACCGCCGCAGGCCCTCACCCCTGCCCTCTCCCAGTGGGAGAGGGAGCAAGAGGGGAAAAATTTACGCCAGCTTGCCGACAGACTGCTCCAGCAGACCCCAGGCCTCGTCGCCGAAGCGGCCTTTCCATTCGCCATAGAACCCGGCTTCGCGCAGTTTGGCCCGGAAGGTGTCGGAGGCCGGGCGGTTGATGGCCAGGCCCTTGGACTGCAGGTCGGCGGCGACGGTTTCGTTGAGCTTCTTGATGTCATCGCGTTGCTGCAGGCCGGCCTCATTGATGGCGCGCGCCACGATGGTTTTCAGGTCGGCGGGCAGTTTTTCCCAGGCGCGGCCGTTGGCGATGAACCAGTAGCCGTCCCAGATGTGGTTGGTCATGGAGCAGAACCTCTGCACTTCGTACAGCTTGGCGACCTGGATGATGGGCAGCGGGTTTTCCTGCGCGTCGACGATCTTGGTCTGCAGCGAGGAATACACCTCGCTGAACTGCAGGCTGGCCGGCGCGGCGCCCAGGCCCTTGAACATCGAGATCGACAGCGGGCTGACCGGCACGCGGATCTTCAGGCCGTCCATGTCTTTCGCGCTGGTGACCGGGGCCTTGCTGCTGGTGGTTTGGCGAAAACCGTTGTCCCACATTTTTTCAAACGCATAGAGGCGCGACTTGCTGATGGCCTCGCGCACATGCGCGCCCAGCTTGCCGTCCATCGCGCCCCAGACCTGGTTGTAGTCGGAGAACGCAAAACCAACCGCATTGATGGCGGCCACCGGCACCAGCGTGGCGATGACCAGCGCCGAGGGGGTGAAGAACTCGATGCCGCCGGAACGTACCTGCGCCAGCATGTCGGTGTCGCCGCCGAGCTGGTTGTTCGGGAAGATCTTGATCTCGACCCGGCCGTTGCTTTCCTTCAGGATGCGGTCGGCGGCCTGCTGGGCGCGAATGTTCAGCGGATGGGTCACCGGCAGGTTGTTGCCGTATTTGTAGGAGAACTCGGCGGCGCGCGCCATGGAAGGCAGGGCGGCGGCGATGCCGGCGGCCGGAACGGCGGACAGGGTGCGCAGGACGCTGCGGCGGGTGACTTCGGTCATGGTTGTCTCCAGTTTTGTTTTGATGCGTTTTGATGCATCATCGGGTGAAAGCCACGCAACGATAGGCGTTGAGTGGTGAAGCGTCAAACAAGAAAAATGATGGATTTTGATGTATGAGGGTTATCCCTGACGAGACGGAAGACCGGCCACAGGACCAGCCACAGCGGGCGCGTGTGGCCGATATTGCGCGGGCCGCCAAGGTGTCTACCGCCACGGTGGACCGCGTGCTGAACCGGCGGCCCGGTGTGCGTGATGCTACTGCGCAGAAGGTGCTGAAGGTGGCCGCGGAACTGGATTACCTGCCGGAAACAGGCCTTTACGCGGCACTGGCGGCGGCGCCCATGCGGCTGACGTTTCTGCTGCCCGACGGCAGCAACCGCTTCATCCGCATGCTGGGGGACACCGTGGGCTATTCGCAGGAGCACCTCACGCCCTTCAACGTGAAGTGCCGCACCGAGCTGTTTGAAAGTTTCAACCCGCAGCAGCTGGCTGCCAGCCTGCTCAAGCACGGGCAGCGCAGCGACGGCATCGCCTTCATGGCGCTGGAGCACCCGGCGGTGCGCGAGGCCGTCAGCGAGTTGGCCGACAGGGGCGTGCCCACCATCACGCTGATCTCGGATCTGTCGGGCTCGCGGCGCGCCGGTTACGTCGGGCTGGACAACCGCGCCGCCGGCCGCACGGCGGGCTACCTGGTCGGGCGCTTCATAGCCCCCGGCGCGCGCGGCGGCAAGGTGGCGCTGATCGCCGGCTCGCTGAGCTACCGCGCCCATGAAGAGCGCGAGGCCGGTTTCCTGCACGTGATCGAAGAGATGTTTCCGGCGCTGCAGGTGGTGGGCCTGCGCGAAGGGCAGGACGACGCGCAGAAGAACTACGAGCAAACCCGTACGCTGCTGGAACAGTACCCGGACCTGGCGGGCATCTACAACATCGGCGGCGCCTCCGACGGCGTGGCGCGCGCGCTGAAAGAGATGGGGCGCGAGCACAAGGTGGTGTTCATCGGCCATGGCCTGACGCCGGACACGCGCGCCATGCTGATCGACGGCAGCATGGACGCGGTGATCACGCAAAGCCCGCAGTCCGCCATGATGAGCTGTGTGCGCATGTTCACCAACCTGCGCGACAAGCGCGACGTGATGAGTGGCGTGGATGCCGTGCGCAGCCAGGTGATTTTCAGGGAAAACCTGCCTTAGCCCACAAGGTGCGGGCGTTGTCAGCTATCAATTCGGTAGTAACCCCGGCCGCTTGCCGGATTTCGCCGCCGTGCTTACAATGGCCGAAGCTTGTCGGGGTGCCAAAGATGATTCATCTGAGGCTGAGATCGCAGATGCGAGACCCGCCGAACCTGATCGGGATCATGCCCGCGTAGGGAACAAGGCACTTGGCTCCGGCACTCCCCAGCGGAACTCCCGGCTCCCCAGGCAGGCACCCCACCTTCTGGACTTTCTGGAGCAAAAGCCATGGCCAAAACCCGCCTCACCGTTGACACCAACGACCTCGCAAGCCGTATCACGCGCGCGCCTTTTCCCGGTTCCGCCAAAATCTATATCGAGGGTTCACGCCCCGACATCCGCGTGCCGTTTCGCGAGGTCACGCTGACCGACACGATGGTGCACGAGGGGGCGGGCGAGCCGCGCCGCGAAGCCAACCCGCCGCTGCGCCTGTATGACGCCTCGGGCGTCTACACCGACCCGGCGTCGCCGATCGACATCACGCGCGGCTTGCCGCCCTTGCGCGGCGCCTGGATCAACGAGCGCGCCGACACCGAAGCGCTGCCCGGCATCAGCAGCGCCTATGGCCGCGAGCGCCTGAACGACCCGGCGCTGGCCGCACTGCGCATGGCGCATGCGCCCGTGCCGCGCCGCGCCAAGGCCGGCGCCAACGTCTCGCAAATGCATTACGCGCGCAAGGGCATCATCACGCCGGAGATGGAATACATCGCAGTGCGCGAAAACCTGGTGCGCGCCCAGCTGGCCGAACGCCTGGCCACCGAGCGCATGCCCAAGGCGGGTCATTCCTTCAATGCGTCGATTCCGAAAGAGATCACCGCTGAATTTGTGCGCGATGAAGTGGCGCGCGGCCGCGCCGTGATTCCCAACAACATCAACCACCCCGAGAGCGAGCCGATGATCATCGGCCGCAACTTCCTGATCAAGGTCAATGCCAACATCGGCAACTCGGCCGTGACCTCGAGCATTGAAGAGGAAGTAGACAAGCTGGTCTGGTCGATTCGCTGGGGCGCCGACACCGTGATGGACCTGTCAACCGGCGAGAACATCCACGAGACGCGCGAATGGATTCTGCGCAACTCGCCGGTGCCGATCGGCACGGTGCCGATTTACCAGGCGCTGGAGAAAGTCAACGGCAAGGCCGAAGACCTGACCTGGGAAATCTTCCGCGACACGCTGATCGAGCAGGCCGAGCAGGGCGTGGACTACTTCACCATCCACGCCGGTGTGCGCCTGGCTTATGTGCCGCTGACCGCCAACCGCCTGACGGGCATCGTCTCGCGCGGCGGCTCCATCATGGCCAAGTGGTGTTTGTCGCACCACAAGGAAAGCTTTTTGTACGAGCGCTTCGACGAGATCTGCGAGATCATGAAGGCGTATGACGTGTGCTTCTCGCTGGGCGACGGCCTGCGCCCGGGCTCGATTGCCGATGCCAACGACGAAGCGCAATTTGCCGAGCTGCACACGCTGGGCGAACTCACGCAGATCGCCTGGAAGCACGACGTGCAGGTGATGATCGAAGGCCCTGGCCATGTGCCGCTGCAGCTGGTGAAGGAAAACGTCGACAAGCAGCTCGAGGCCTGTTTCGAGGCGCCGTTCTACACGCTGGGCCCGCTGATCACCGACATCTCGCCCGGCTACGACCACATTTCTTCTGCGATGGGTGCGGCCAACATCGGCTGGTATGGCACGGCCATGCTGTGCTATGTGACGCCGAAAGAGCACCTCGGTTTGCCAAACCGCGACGACGTGAAGCAGGGCCTGATTGCCTACAAGATCGCCGCCCATGCGGGCGACTTGGCCAAGGGCTACCCGGGCGCGCAGATGTGGGACAACGCAGTGTCCAAGGCACGCTTCGAGTTCCGCTGGGAAGACCAGTTCCGCCTGGCGATCGACCCCGACACGGCCATGGCCTACCACGACGAAACCCTGCCGAAGGAAAACGCCAAGGTGGCGCATTTCTGCTCGATGTGCGGTCCGAAGTTCTGCTCGATGAAGATCTCGCAGGAAGTGCGTGAGTTTGCAAGGCTCAACCCGGCCACCACCACGCTGGCCGCGCCGGGCGTGATTGCGATCAAG
Organism: Polaromonas sp. P4_H1; assembly: GCF_056400945.1. Taxonomy (NCBI): domain Bacteria; kingdom Pseudomonadati; phylum Pseudomonadota; class Betaproteobacteria; order Burkholderiales; family Comamonadaceae; genus Polaromonas; species Polaromonas sp. P4_H1. Next base: position 21,019 of record NZ_JBFUKG010000012.1, read on the forward strand.
CAGATCGACAGCGGGTTCGAGGAAAAGGCGAAAGAATTCCGTGAAGGTGGCAGCGAGATTTATTCCTGATGCAGTGTCCCGGACTTGTTCCCTCTCCTTTCCTCTTCTTCTGGAGAGGATTAAGGTGAGGGAGTGAGGCAGAAAGGCTGAAAACACCATCATGAAAACTCCCCATATCGGCATCGCAGGCGCTGGTCTGGCCGGCCGCACGCTGGCCTGGCGCCTGCTGCGCGCCGGCTGCCGCGTGAGCCTGTTCGACGCGCGCCTGCGCGATGACCAGGCCACCGCGTCCATGACGGCGGCGGCCATGCTCTCACCGCTGGCCGAGCTGGCGGTGTCGGATGAGGTGGTGTTTGCGCTGGGCCAGCGGTCCATGCAGCTGTGGCCGAGCTGGATCGCGGAGCTGGCGGCCACGGGCGCACCGCCGGTGTATTTCCGCCAGCAGGGCACGTTGGTGGTGGCGCACGCCCCCGACCAGGCCTCGCTGGAACACTTCACGCGCCTGCTGCACCACAAGCTGCCCGAGGCCTGCCGTGCGCAGGTGCACACGCTCGACAGCGCGTCGCTCGCGCGGTATGAGCCGGCGCTGGCCGGGCGTTTTGGCGGCGGCCTCTTTCTGGAAAGCGAAGGCCAGCTGGCCAATGACCAGCTGATGGCGGCACTGGCGGCGCAGATCGATGCGCTGGGCTGCCGCTGGCATGAAGGGCAGCGGGTGGACCGCCTGACGCCGCATCTCATCAGCTGCGCCGGCGCCAACTACACCGTCGATGTGGCGGTGGATGCCCGCGGGGTGGGCAGCCAGGCGGCATGGCCGCAATTGCGCGGCGTGCGTGGCGAAGTGCTCACGGTGGAATGCCCGGGCGTGACGCTGCAGCGCCCGGTGCGCCTGATGCATCCGCGCTACCAGCTTTATGTGGCACCGCGCCCCGATCACCTTTTTGTGGTGGGCGCAACCGAGCTGGAGTCGGAAGACACCGGCGCCATGACCTTGCGCTCCATGCTGGAGTTGGGCAGCGCCCTGCACAGCCTGCACCCGGCCTTTGGCGAGGCACGTGTGGTGCGGCTGGCGGCGGCATTGCGGCCGGCGCTGGACGACCATCGCCCGGCGGTGGCCTTGCGCGACGGTGTCTGGCATATCAACGGCCTGTACCGGCATGGCTATCTGTGTGCGCCTGCGCTGGTGGAGGAACTGGTCCATCAACTTCTGGAGAGCCCGGCATGACGGTGATGAACGCTCTTGAAATTTCACTCAATGGCAAACGCGTGGCCACCGAGGCGCCCACACTGCAGGCGCTGCTGCTGGCGCAGGGCTACCAGTTGCAGGGCGCTTTTGCCTGTGCAATCAACAACGCCTTTGTACCGCGGCCGCAGTGGCCCGAACGCGCCTTGCAAAACGGTGACCGCATTGACGTGATCACTCCGATAGCTGGAGGCTAGATGGAACACCCCCGCCGGATGCTCACTGCGTGTAGCACCTTCCCCCCTTGCAGGGGGCGACACCTGCGGCCTGGCAAAGCCAGTTCCGCGGTGTCTGCTGGTATGGAACCGCATCGATGGAGTAACTGACATGAAGACAACCCCATCCGCTATTGCGCACGGCAGCCCCTGGACCGTCGCCGGCGTCACGCTGTCCAGCCGGTTCTTCCTCGGCACCTCGCATTACCCGTCGCCGCAGGTCCTGAGCGAGGCCGTGGCGGCCTCCGGCACCGAGGTGCTGACCGTGGGGTTGCGCCGGCTGCAACCCGAGAGCGGTGGCGGCAACAGCTTCTGGCAGCGCATCCAGGCGCTGGGCTGCCACATGCTGCCCAACACGGCGGGCTGCCACAGCGCCGAGGAAGCCATCACGCTGGCGCAGATGGCTCGCGAGATTTTCGGCACTCCGTGGATCAAGCTGGAGGTCATAGGCGACGACTACACGCTGCAGCCCGACACGCAGGCCACCCTGCATGCGGCCAGCGTGCTGGCGCGCGAAGGCTTTGCGGTGTTTGCCTACACCACCGATGACCTGGTGATTGCCCAGCGCCTGCGCGACGCCGGCTGCGCGGCGGTGATGCCCTGGGCCGCACCGATTGGCACCGGCCGCGGGCCGCTGAACCCCTATGCGCTGGAAACGATGCGCCGCCGCCTGCCCGATGCGGTGCTGGTGGTGGACGCCGGGCTGGGCCGGCCCTCGCATGCCGCGCAGGTGATGGAACTGGGCTTTGACGCGGTGCTGCTCAACACCGCGGTGGCGCAGGCCGGTGACCCGGTGCGCATGGCGCGCGCGTTTGCCGATGGTGTGGCCGCCGGCCGCGCCGCGTATGAGTCGACGCCCATGCCCGAGCGCGCTGCGGCGCAGGCCTCCACCTCGACTGTCGGTGTGCCGTTCTGGCATGCGCTCTGATGCCTGTCGGTCTTGCTCCTTCCCCCGCTGGGGGAAGGCAGGGATGGGGGCTCTGTGCACCGGCATCTCTTTCAAACAAGCGGCCCGTCGGCTTTGTTTCTCGGGGGGAGTCCGTTTTCCATCGGTTGGGGCATCTTGCCGCGCGTGCCCCCATCCCAACCTTCCCCCAAAGGGTGAAGGAGAAAAACCATCCGGCTCCTGACTTCTGATTTTGATTGTGAGTAACACCAAATCATGACTACTTCTGCCTTTGCTCCGCTCACCGGTCCCATCGGCTTTTACCCGGTAGTACCCGATGCCGCCTGGGTGCAGCGCCTGCTGGGCTGGGGTGTGCGCACCATCCAGCTGCGCATCAAGGCAGCGGACCACACACCGGCCGAGATTGAGCGCGAGGTTCGCGCGGCGGTCGAAGCCGGGCGCGCCGTGCCGGGCGCGCAGGTCTTCATCAACGACCACTGGCGGCTGGCGCTGCAGGCCGGCGCCTATGGCGTGCACCTGGGCCAGGAAGACCTGAGCATGGCCGAGGCGGACCTCAATGCTTTGCGTAACGCGGGTGTGCGCCTGGGCCTGAGCACGCACACGCCGGCCGAGTTGGCGCGTGCCCATGCGGTGCAGCCCTCCTACCTGGCGATTGGCCCGGTCTACCCGACCCTGCTCAAGGTCATGCCCTATGAGCCGGTGGGCCTGGAGCGCCTGAAAGACTGGGCGCTGCGGGCCGCACCTTATCCCGTGGTGGCGATCGGCGGCATTTCGCTGGCACGCTTGCCCGGTGTGCTGGCCTGCGGGGTGGATGGCGTGGCGGTGGTCAGCGCCGTCACGCAGGCGGCTGACCCACAGCAGGCCACCCGGGAGGCACTCGCCTTCTTTGACGCGACTGTTTGATGTGAATCAAGACGCGCCCTCCTGAGCGGTGGGATGCTGGGCTTCACTGAGTTTGTCCTGGGAAAGACGATCATGGCCTACGCAACCCTGCGCATTATTCGCGACGAGCACGCTGCCTTGTCCGCCGTACTCAAATCCCTGCTGATGATGCTGGATCGCGGGCCCGGCGATGCGCCGGAAACGTTTTTCGACGTGCTGCGCGCCATGCTGTTTTATGTTGATGAGTTCCCGGAGCGGCAGCACCATCCCAAGGAATCGAATTTGTTGTTTCCCAAGGTCGTGCGGGGCGCACCGGAGACGATGGAGGCGGTGGCGCGCCTGGAGCACGACCATATGAACGGTGAGCTGGCGGTGCGTGCGCTGCAGCACCAGTTGATCGCGTGGGAGCTGCTGGGCGAGGCGCGCCGGCCGGCGTTCGAGACAGCCGCGCGCGCGTATGTGGCGTTTTACCTGGAGCACATGAAGCTCGAAGAAACCGTGATCCTGCCGGCGGCCGAGAAAACGCTGACTGCCGCCGACTGGCACGAGCTGGACGCCGCCTTCGGCTCCAACCGGGACCCGCTGGCCGGGTCCTGCCCGCATGACACAGCCTATGACCGCCTGTTCACCCGTATCGTCATGAAAGCCCCCGCACCCATCGGGCTGGGGCCTTCTGCCGTCAACGCCTGAAAGCGCACATCAGGCCGCCTCGCAAGGCTTGAAACTGGCTGCGGCTTAAGGTTTTAGCGCCAGCTCGGCGACGGCGCAGAACCAGCGCACGCCCAGGCCCAGCGCCGCATCGTTAAAGTCATAACGCGGATGGTGCAGCGAAACACTGCTTTCATCACCGCTGCCCTGGCCCAGCCAGAGGTAGGCGCCGGGGCGCTGCTGCAGCATGAAACTGAAGTCTTCCGAGGTGAAGGCCGGGTGCGCCGCCACACTGGCTTGCAGGCCGGCATCCGTGGCGGCCTGCAGCGCCAGACCGGCCTCAGGCGCGCTGTTGATCGTGGCCGGGTAATAGCGGGTGTACTTGACCTCAATCTCGGTGCCGGTGGCCATCGCAACGCCTGCTGCGGTCTGCCGCAGCGCGGCCTCGATGCGGTCTTGCGTGGCGGCGTCGAAACTGCGCACTGTGCCGGTCAGGCCCACGCTGGGCGGCAGCACATTGTGCGACTGGCCGCCTTCAATGCGTGTGACCGACAGCACCGCCGACTGGCCCGGGTCTATACGCCGCGAGACGATGGTGTGCAGCTGCGTGACGAGCGAGCTTGCCGCCAGTATTGCGTCGGGTGTGTGCTGCGGCTGCGCCGCGTGGCCGCCTCGCCCGCGAACCGTGATGTCAAACCGGTCGGCCGCCGCCATGATGGCGCCGGGCCGGGTTTGCGCGCTGCCCAGCGGCAGGTCCGGCCAGTTATGCAGCGCATACACCGCATCACACGGGAAACGCTCAAACAGCCCGTCATTGATCATGGCGCGCGCGCCGCCATGGCCTTCTTCAGCGGGCTGGAAAATAAAATTCACCGTGCCCTCAAAACCGCGTGTGCGCACCAGCTGTCGCGCCGCGCCCAGCAGCATCGCGGTATGGCCGTCATGGCCGCAGCCGTGGTGAATGCCGGGCTGCGTGCTGGTGTGCGCCACGCCGCTTTGTTCGCTGATGGGCAAGGCATCCATGTCGGCGCGTAAACCCACGCTGTTCCGTCCGCTGCCGGCGCGGAGCACGCCGACAACACCCGTGCCGCCGATACCTTCGTGCACCTCCAGCCCCAGGTCGCGCAGGGCCGAGGCGACGATGCCGGCTGTCCGATGCTCCTTGAACGCAAGCTCCGGATGCGCGTGCAAGTCATGCCGCAGCGCGACCAGATCGGGCACCAGGTCCGCAATTTCCTCCGTCATTGGACGGCTTAGCATGCCGTCCGCGGCTGGCCGGCGGCCATGAAGTACTGCCCGGGCGTCATGCCGAACACGGTCTTGAAGTGCCGCGAGAGATGGCTTTGGTCATAGAAGCCCGCCTCGCTGGCCGCGCTGGCGACCGGCATCCCCTGCCGGATCAGGGCTTGTGCGCGTGCCAGGCGGAGCCGGCAAATGTAGCGATGCGGGGCAACACCCACCTGCTGGCGAAATACGGTGGCGAAGCGCCATATGCTGAGCCCGGCGAGATCGGCCAGCTCCGATAGCGTCAGCGCCTGGTTGAGGTTCTCGTTGATGTGCCGCAGCACACGCTGGATCGCTGCGGCCGAGCGGGCAGGCGCCGGGATGCGGGGAGGAGGGTTCATGCTGCAAGCGTAGGCCAGCCCCACCGGAGATGGCACCGGAAACGGGCGCCGGCGCAGCAGCAAATGTCGAATCGGGTCGGGCTGCGGCAAAAGCTGCGGCCCTAAGAACGTGTTCACGGTCTATTTGGGGCCGCGCTGGGGAGCAATCGGGATGAGTTGGCTGTCAACGCCCGCAGCATGGGCTTGTGCCCATGCAAGGGTGATGGCAGGCAAATCGCCCGATTTCTCCCCAACCCGAAGGGCAGCTGTCTTTTCGGGCAGTCTGGGGTGTTGCGACTCTTGCCAATAGCCAGCTATTGGCGGCGAGCCGCGCCTACCAGCCCCTCCCGAAAAGGCAGCTGCGCGGCCCCAAATAGACCGTGAACACGTTCTAAGCCCCGCTCAAACGTGCGGCTGCATCAGCTGCTCGATCGGGTAGTAGTTCTTGACGAACGGTGTTTTGATCACGATGTAGCTGAAGTATTTTTCGATGCCGATGTTGGCCTCCAGCAAGCCTTCGATGATCTCCTGGTAGTGGTTCACACCGCGTGTGACGAACTTCAGCAGGTAATCGTAGCCGCCGCTGACCAGGTGGCACTCCACGATCTCGTCGATCGGGCGGATGCTCATCTCGAACTTGACGAAGTCCTCGCGCCTGTGGTCCTGAAGCGTGACCTCGGTGAACACCAGCAGCGTGTCGCCCAGCTTCTCCAGCCGGATCTGCGCGCCATAGCCGGCGATATAGCCGGCTTGCTCCAGCCGCTTCACGCGCACCAGGCAGGGGCTGGGGGACAGGCCGACGGCGTCGGCGATCTCGACGTTCGAGGCGCGCCCGTTTTTTTGCAGGTGGCACAGGATTCGCAGGTCGAGGCGGTCAAGCTTGGGGTTGCCAGTGGAGGTATTCATCGTTAACCCCTTTTAAGCAAGTTCCACGCCCAAGTCAATCAGGTTAAGCCAGGGCGCGCCGCACTTCGGGCTGGTCGAGCACGGTGTCCAGGGTGCGGTTCAGCCGCTCGAACATCTGCTCGAACTCCGAGGGCGTGAAGCACAAGGCCGGCGCGAAACCCAGGATGCTGTCGCCGAAAGCGCGGAAGATCAGGCCGTTCTCGTAAGCTGCTTTGGCGATGCGGTCGGGCAGTTGCAGCGCGGGGTCGAAGCTGGCCTTGGTGTATTTGTCGCTCACCAGCTCCAGCGCGCCCAGCAGCCCGCGCGAGCGCGCGTCGCCCACCAGCGGATGGCGCAGCATGGACCGCAATCCCGCCTCGAAGTGGGACGCGACGCGCTGGCCGTTGGCGAGAATGCCGCCCTCTTCGTAGAGCCGGATGACTTCCAGCGCCACGGCGGCGCTCACCGGGTGCGCGGAGTAGGTGGCGCCGTGGCCCACCAGGGCACCGGCCGGCGTGCCGTCGGCAATGCCGGCGTACACGCGCTCGGACATGAGGAGCGCGCCCAGGGGCGCATAGCCGGAGGTCAGTCCCTTGGCGACCGTCATCAGGTCCGGCGACACGCCCTCGGCGTCGCAGGCGAACATCGGGCCGGTGCGGCCGAAGCCGGTGATCACCTCGTCGGCCACGAACAGGATGTCCAGCTCGCGGCAGGCTTCGTGCATGGCCTTGAGCCATCCCGCGGGCGGCACGATCACGCCGCCCGAGCCCTGGATCGGTTCGCAGAAGAAGGCCGCGACATTCTCCGCGCCCAGCGTGTTCACCTTCTCGCGCAACGCGGCCACCGAAGCCGCGATCACCGCTTGCGGATCACCGCCCACGGGATTGCGGTAGGGGTAAGGCGAGGGAATGTAGTGTTGCTCGGGGCGCGGCAGGTCGAATCCGCGGTGGAAGGCGGGCAGGGCCGTCAGGCCGGCGCCGGTGGAGGATGAGCCGTGATAGCCGCGTTCCAGCGCGATGAAGTGCTTTTTGCGTGGCCGGCCGGTGGCGTTGTAGTACTGCACGATGAGGCGCACGGCCGCATCAATCGCCTCGGAGCCGCCCAGCGTCAGGTACACATGCCCCAGCCCGGGCGGCGCGATTTCCACGAGCTTGGCGGCCAGGCGGATGGCCGGTTCGCTGGCGTAGCTGAAATAACCCGTCGCATAGGGCAGCTCGCGCATTTGGCGCGCGGCGGCTTCCACGACGCTTTCGTGGCCGTAGCCGATATTGACGCACCACAGGCCCGCGAAGGCATCGAGCAGTTCGCGGCCGTCGGCGTCGCGCAGCCAGGCGCCCTTGCCAGAGCGCAGCACCGTGGCGCCGCGCTGCTCATGGCCGCGCCAGTTGGCCACAGGGTGGATCAAATGCGCGCGGTCAAGCGCCACAAGCGAAGAATTAAGTGAAAGGGTTTTGGTGGACATCATGGGGACAAGCTTAGGCGCGAGTGCGCAGCGGGTGCTGCGGCTTGTCCCCCTTGCGCGCGCACGACCATGCTGTTGTTCGCGCGCGTACGGTAGAAGATTCTGCGGTTCTTGATGCCGGTGCGGGGGTGACGCAATCCGCGCCCCCCCGGCCAAGCCCGGGATGGCGGGCTCAGTACCCGCGCGAGCGGTCCACCACGCCTTCGAGCGGCAGGCCGACCTCGTATCGCCGCAGGTTGTCCAGCAGCGCTTCGGCCGCGGTCCCGGCCTGGGTTGCGCTCGCAATGTGGGGCGTGAGCCAGATGCGCGGATGGTCCCAGAACGGGTGGCCCTGCGCAGGCGGCTCCGGCTCGCAGACGTCCAGGACCGCAGCCGAGAGCCGATTGCTTTCCAGTGCGGCGAGCAGGTCCGCTTCCACCAGGTGGCCGCCGCGCGCGGCGTTGACCAGGCAAGCGCCTTCCGGCAGCGCGTCAAACACGCGCCGGCCGAGGATGCCGCGTGTTTCGGGCGTGAGCGGCAGCAGGCATACCAGGATGTCGGTGCGGGCCAGGAACTCGTCCAGCTCCGCCTCGCCGCTGTAGCAGCGCACGCCCGGCTCGTTGCGACGCGAGCGATTCCATCCCGCGCAGTCAAAGCCGAGCAGCCGCAACTGCGCGAGCGCCGCGCGCCCCAGCATGCCCATGCCCATCACGCCCACGCGCCGCGTGGAGGCCGGCTGCACGGGGTGCTGCTGCCATTGGCTGAGGCCTTGCTGCCGCAGGTACAGCGGCATCTCCCGGTGCAGCGACAGCACGGCCCAGCTGACGTACTCACACATGCAGGCGGTCAGGCCCGGCTCCACCATCCTGACCACTGTGAGCCCGGCCGGCAGCGCCGCGAAATCGAACTGGTCCACGCCGGCCCCCACCGAAAACAGGACCTCCAGGTTGGGAAGGGCCTCGGCGATGCGCGGCGGAGGCTCCCAGGCCGCAAGGAAGCGCACTTGCGCCGGGTCCCCGATCTCGGGCCAGGTCCGGAACGGCAACTGCGGCATCCTGCGCGCGAACTCCCCGGCCCACACGGCCCCGCGCTGCGCGGGGCCCTTGTACAAAAAAGTCATGTTAGTTTTCCATGCAATTCGGAATTACCGCGATCCGCGAATCGCGGCTGGCCGAAGCGAGGGCACGCGCGGAACCGGCTTTGCCGGGCCGCAGAGTGCGCCCCCTGAGGGGGGAGCAGGCTACACGAAGTGAGCCTGAACGGGGGTGGGCCATTCCTACCCCATGGCCTGGTTGACCAGCGCCCAGCCGCCGACGGCCGGGCCTCGCTCCAGCGGGCCGTTGCGCACCATGGTCGTGACCGTGTCCACCCGGGGCAGGCCCTGCGCTTCGAGCCATTCGGGCAAGCCGCTGGCGGCGTCCACATCGATGCGCAGGAACTTGCCGGCAAAGCGGCTGCACCAATGCCCGACGAGCGCCTGCGCGCTCGCGAGATCCGGCGCCACCACGGGGCCGACGGCATAGCCGCGCCCGAAGCGCCGCGCGACGGAAAACCCCAGGGCTTCGCCGCCGCGTGCCAGCACTACCGTCTGGCCTTCGGCCAGCAGCTGGCGCAGCATCGCTTCGCGCGGCATGCCGGCAGAACGGGCATCCAAGGCGACGAGTGCCTTTGCGTCATTGCGACCCAGTGGGCGCAGCCGCTCGCCCGGCGCGAGGGCCACCAGTTGCGCCGGCGCGGCCAAGCCTTGGTGCTGCCGGATTTCGCCGACGATCTCGAAGCCCATCCGTTCATACAGGCCGCGACCTTCGACCGTGGCGTGCAGTAGCACCGTGCGGTCTTCCAGCCCCGCCATCACCGCGTGCATCAGGTGCTGGCCCACGCGCTGCCCCTGCATCCGCGGCGACACCATCACATGGCCCACCGTCGCATGCTGCTTGCCCCAGGGCCAATGCAGCGCGGTGCCTACCAGTTCGCCGTCACGCAGCGCCGCCACGCCCTGGCCATGCGCCAGGCTGAACTGCCAGTCCTCCAGGCGGTGAGGCCACTGGAACTCGCGCGACAGCGCTTGTGCCGCCTCCAGGTCGTCCGCATTCAACCGCCGCACCGACACACCGTCGGGCAGGGGACGGCCCACCGCCGCAAGCGCAGCCTGTGGAGTGAAAACATGGTCGGACATAGAACTTCCCTTCAAAACGTCAATGGCGGTTTGGGGACGATGATGCTCGGCGCAACGGCCCCGCGGCTTGTACGATCTTGGCGCCGGCCACGTCCGCGCGAAGAACGGCACAAAGCGCCTGGAGCCCGCGGTACTCCGGATGAATGCTGCGTTCGCGCCGCGCAGAACCGCAACAACTGCGGCGGATGCTGCCTAGGATTGCTCCTATTGAACCACCGCGACAACAGGAAGCTTACCGATGTCCGTCGACTGCCGCCTACTCTCCGTGCCTACCGGCCGTTTCCCCTCCGTCGCCCGGCGGTGGAGGTCGGGCCGCGCCGCAGGCGTGCGCTGAGGGACTTCCCGGTCGCCTGAACCCTTTCTCCACTCCCCTACCAACGAGGCAAATCATGATCTTCAAACCCAAGTACATCACCTTCGACTGCTACGGCACCCTCATCTACTTCCGCATGCACGAGGTGGCGTACGCCATTGTGGGAGAGCAGCTGTCGCCCGAGCGCATGCAGCAGTTCATCAAGGATTTCAGCGCCTTGCGGCTGGATGAGGCGATGGGCGACTGGAAGCCCTACGACCAGGTGCTCAAGTCCGCGTGGGCGCGCGTCTGCAAGCGCCACGGGGTCACTTACCGCGAGGAGGACGGGCAGAAGTTTTACGACGCCGTGCCCACCTGGGGCCCGCACACCGACGTGCCGCATGCGCTCACGCGCGTGGGCAACAAGATCCCGCTGGTGATCCTGTCCAATGCCATGAACGAGCAGATCGACTCCAACGTCCGCAAGCTGGAAGCGCCCTTCCACAAGGTGTACACGGCGCAGGACGCCGGCGCCTACAAGCCGCGCCTGCAGGCCTTCGAGTACATGTTCGACCAGCTGGGCTGCTCACCGGACGACATCCTGCACGTGTCTTCCAGCCCGCGCTACGACCTGATGTCGGCCCATGACATGGGCATCAAGAACAAGGTGTTCGTCAACCGTGGCCACGAGCCCAAGCCCAACGAGTTCTATACCCACGTGGAGATTCGCGACATCAACGGGCTGCCGGCACTGGTCGGCCTGTAATCCGGCGCGCGCCTGACTTCCCGCTTTCATTCAATTGCAAAAGGACCCGATACAAATGAGCGAGCTCACTTTCTTCAAACTCGACGACCTCGGCCCTGGCCGTGAGAGCGGCCCCTTGCCCGAGCGCCTGATCGCCGGCGATCCGCGCTTCATGAACTGGGACGTGGAGCAATCGCCCGACGGCAAGGTGCGCACCGGCGTGTGGGAAATCACGCCCGGCACCATCCGATCGATCAAGGGCGGCGTCTGGGAGTTCTGCCACATCCTCTCCGGCGTGTCGGAGTTGATCGAAGACGGCAAGGAACCCATCCGCGTGCAGGCCGGCGACGCCTTCGTCATGAAGCCGGACTACGTCGGCAAGTGGCGCTGCATCGAGACCACGCGCAAGATCTGGATCATCTACGGCAGCGCATGAGCGCGGCCTCGCATCCCCCAGGCATCATGAAGCTCGAATCGTTCTGGACTGATAGCACGGCTGCGTTCGAAGGCCAGACCGATGCCTTGCCCGCCAAGGCCGACGTGGTGGTCGTCGGCGGCGGCTTCACTGGCCTGTCGGCGGCCCGTACGCTGGCCATGCGCGGTGCCCGCGTGGTGGTGCTGGAGGCTTCGGCCGTTGCGGCCGAAGCGTCCGGGCGCAACGGCGGCCATGTGAACAACGGCCTTGCTGTGGACTACGCTACCGTCGCGGCCCGCGTGGGCGTCGAGCGCGCGGCCGCCTGGTACCGCGCCTACGACAACGCGGTGGATACGGTCGAACGCATCGTGCGCGAGGAGGCGATTCCTTGCGATTTCCACCGCCGAGGCAAGCTCAAGCTGGCCTCGAAGCCCGCGCACTATGAGCAGCTGGCGCGCAGTTTTGAACGGCTGCGCCGCGAGGCCGACCCGCAGGTCGAGCTGGTGCCGCCGCAGCGCATCCACGAGGAGATCGGCTGCGACCGTTTCGCGGGCGGCCTGCTGTTCAAGAAGAGTGCCCAGATGCACATGGGCCAATTCGGCCGCGGATTGGCCGAGGCCGCGGCGCGGCGCGGCGCGCAGATCTACGACCACACGCAGGTGGAGCGGCTGCAGCGGCTGAACGGTCATGCGCACCGCGTGCACACCCAACGCGGCGCCATCGATGCGGACCAGGTGCTGCTGGCCACCGGCGCGACGCGCGTGGGTGCTTACTCCAGCTTCTCCTTCTGGCGGCGCCGCATCGTGCCGATCGGCAGCTTTATCATTGTGACCGAGCCGCTCGACCCCAGCGTCCTGCAGGCCCTGCTGCCGCAGCGCCGCACCTACACCACGACCGACACGCTGCACAACTACTTTCGCATCACGCCCGACCACCGGCTGGTGTTCGGCGGGCGTGCGCGCTTTGCGCTGTCCAGTCCACGCTCGGACGCCAAGAGCGGCCAGGTGCTGCGCGAGCAATTGGTGGCGATGTTCCCGCAGCTGCGCGATGTGCGCATAGCCTACTGCTGGGGCGGCACCGTCGACATGACGCAGGACCGCCTGCCGCATGCCGGCGAAACCGACGGCTTGTACTACTCCATGGGCTACAGCGGCCACGGCACCCAGATGTCGGTGCACATGGGCGAGTGCATGGCCCGGGTGATGGCCGGCGATGTGGCGGCCAACCCGTGGCGCGACAACCCCTGGCCCGCCATCCCGGGGCATTTCGGAACCCCCTGGTTCCTGCCCGCCGTGGGCCTGTACTACCAGATCAAGAACAAGTTCGCCTGACTTTTTTTCCACCGAGGAGACACAAAAATGACAAAACAAGAGCAGATAAGCAGCCTGATAGGCCCCGAAGAGAGCCATCGCATCATGGGCGAACTGCAGCGCGGCGCCAGCCGGCGCGACGTGCTGGCCATGCTGGCGGCCGGCGGCATGCAGGCCGCGCTGGCGGGCAGCCTGGCCTCGACGGCGGCCGCGGCGCAGGCGGCGGCCCCGCGCAAGGGCGGGCGCATCAAGGTGGCCGGGGCGACCGCCGCGCTCAGCGACACGCTGGATCCGGCCAAGTGCTCCAACCACACCGACTACATCCGCAGCTGCATGTTCTACAACGGGCTGACCTCCCTAGACGGCAGCCTGACGCCCCGGCCTGCGCTGGCCGAGGAGTTCAGCACCAAGGACGCCAGAACCTGGGTGTTCAAGCTGCGCCAGGGCGTGACTTTTCACGACGGCAAGCCGTTCACCTCTGCCGACGTGGTGTTCTCCATCCTGCGTCACAAGGATCCGTCGACCGGCTCCAAGGCCAAGGTGCTGGCCGAGCAGATCGAAGAGGTGAAGGCCACCGGCCCGCACGAAGTGACCATCCGCCTCGTGGCACCCAACGCCGACCTGCCGGCCATTCTGGGTACCTGGCACTTCCATATCGTGCGCGACGGCGTCACCGACGTGAACGCGCACATGGCGGGCATCGGCACCGGCCCCTACAAGCTCAAGGATTTCAAGCCGGGTGTGCGCTCGGTGGCCGTGCGCAACGACAACTACTGGAAGCCCAACCGCCCCTACCTAGACGAGATTGAGTATGTGGGCATCGGCGACGAGGCGGCGCGCGTCAACGCGCTCCTGACCGGCGAGATCGACCTGACCATGGCCATCAACCCGCGCTCGGTGGACCGCATCAAGGGCAGCGCCAAGCACGCGATCTTTGAGACCAAGGCCGGCCTCTACACCGACCTGATCATGCGCCGAGACAGCGCACCCGGCAGCAACCCGGACTTCGTGCTGGCGATGAAGCACCTGTTCAACCGCGAGCAGATGGTCAAGTCCATCCTGCTGGGCTACGGCGAGATGGCCAACGACCAGCCCATCCACCCCAGCGACCGCTTCTACTTCAAGGGGCTCAAGCAGCGGCCCTACGACCCCGAAAAGGCCAAGTGGCACGTGCAGAAGGCCAACCTCGGCAGCGCAGCCATCCCGGTGGTGGTGTCGCCCGCCGCCACCAACTCCGCGGAGATGGCCCTGGTTATGCAGCACGCCGCACGCCAGATCGGGCTGAACCTGGATGTGCGCCGCATGCCGGCGGACGGCTATTGGTCGCAGCATTGGATGAAGCATCCGGTGGGCTTCGGCAACATCAACCCGCGGCCGTCGGCCGACGTGCTGCTCACGCAGTTCTTCAAGTCCGACGCGCCGTGGAACGAGGCAGGCTGGAAGAACCCGAAGTTCGACCAACTGCTACTGGCCGCGCGGGCGCAACCCGACACGGCCAAGCGCGCGAAGATGTACGCCGACATGCAGGTCATGATCCACGAGGACGGGGGCATCGGTGTTCCGTTCTTCATGTCCAGCATCGACGGCCATACGAAAAAGCTCAAGGGCCTGTCGCCGATTCCGCTGGGTGGGTTGATGGGGTACAACTTTGCGGAGAACGTCTGGCTCGACGCATGAACACCAGCTGTCGCAGCTGAGCTCGCCACGTTTCTTTTTGTCCCAAGGACCCCAATTCCATGCCCAACAATCTTCTCGTCACATTCAAGCTCGACCAACTTGGCGAGCCGCGCGAATACCGGCCGCCCGCCGATCGCGTCATCGAAGGCGACATCGTGTGTCGCAGCTGGGATGTCGACAGTGCCAAGGACGGCAAGGTCCGTGCCGGCGTGTTCGAGTCGACCCCGGGGGTCAACCGCTCCATCAAGGGCGACACGTGGGAGTTCTGCCTGATCCTGTCCGGGGTGGCCGAGATCACCGAGGATGGACGGCCCCCGGTGACCTACAGGGCGGGCGATTGCTTCATCATGAAGCCCGGCTACACAGGCACCTGGCGCACGCTCGAAACCGTGCGCAAGGTCTGGGTCACGGCCTGAGGGTGCCAGCCCCCACGCTCACTGCGTTCGCTGCCCCCCGAGGGGGCGCAGCCCTCCTTGGGAGCGGCCCAGCGAAGGGCTGAGTCAGCGACCCGCCTTTCGCCGCCACGGCGGCGGCGAAAGGGCTTGGCGCAGCATGGCCAGAAAGGCCGTTGTGCGCGCGCTCCGTCCGAAGCGTGTCCCAAGCATGGCGATGACATCCGCGGCGGGAATTTCCCAGCCCGGAAGTACCCGCTTGAGCCGGCGGGCCGCCAGGTCGCCGGCAATATTCCACTCCGACCGGATCGCGACACCTTGCCCTGCGAGCGCCCAGTCGCGCACGACCGCCCCGTCATTGCTGCACATGGTGGGGTGGATGCGGATTGTCTCCGGCTCCCGGGAAGGGTGCAGGAAGCGCCAGAGGGTGACGTCCTCGTCGTTTTCCCTGACCACGAGGCAGCGATGCCGCATCAGGTCTGAAGGCGAGTGAATCGGTGCGGCCTTGGCCAGATAGTCCGGGCTGGCGCAGAGGATGCGCCGGTTCGGCGCCAGCGTCGTCACGATCTGGTTGAGGGATCCCGGCGGGCCGATGTGAATGATGACGTCGCTGGTCTCGACCGATTGCGCGCCCGGATGGTCGGAGAGGTCGAGGGTGACCGTCACGCCGGGATGGGTCCGTGCAAAAGCGTCGGCCACCGGTGCCACATGAACCCGGCCAAAGCCGTGAGGGGCGGCAATGCGCAGGTGCCCGCCGACCGCCTTCTTTCGATCGGCCAAGGCCTCGGAGAGGGCCTCCAGCGCATCGGCCACGATCATCCCGTGCGATGCAACGAGGGCGCCTTCATCGGTCAGGCTCATCTTGCGGCCGGACCGGTCGATCAGGCGGATTCCGATACGGGCCTCCAGCGCCTGCAAGCGCTGGGTGACGGCGGGCGGCGTGACGTCCAGCTTCCTGGCGCTTTCGGCAAGCGTCGCAGACTTGGCCAACACGTTGAAAAAGTGAAGATCGTCCGAGCTGATCATAAAGGGCAGCCTTAACTGTGAGTGCAGACTTGATTAATTGTAATCTGCATCAAACCGGCGCAATATGCCTGGAACGTGATCTGAAGCACAACTGGAGACAACACATTGGGAACAGCAATATCCATGGAACAGGCGCAAGAGCAAGAGCAAGCGCAAAAGACGGCAAGCACGCTGGATGAACTGGCGACCCCTTGCCTCATCCTCGACGCTGACCGCATGGAGCGGAACATCGCACGCTTGCGAGCCCGGCTCGACGGCCTTGGCGTGTCCCTGCGTCCGCATCTCAAGACAGCCAAGTCGGTGGAGGTCGCAAGGCGCGTCATGAGCTCGCCGGCCGGTCCCGCCACTGTTTCGACGCTCAGGGAGGCTGAGCAGTTCGTGGCGGCCGGCGTGCGGGACATCATCTACGCCGTCGGCATTGCGCCAGCCAAGCTGCCGCAGGTGCTTGGGTTGCGCGCCCAGGGCGCCGATGTTGCCGTGGTGCTGGATACCGTGGAACAGGCACAGGCCGTTGCGCAGGCCTCACGCGAGGCGGGAACGCGCATTCCGGCCCTCATCGAGATCGACTGTGATGGCCACCGCTCGGGCGTGCTGCCTGGCGACAGGCAGCGCCTTGTCGATATCGGCCGTGCCCTGGCGGACGGTGCGGAACTGCGCGGCGTGATGACCCATGCCGGCGGGAGCTACACCGCGCGCGGGGCCGAGGCCTTGCGACAGTGTGCGGAGGCCGAGCGGCGCAGCGTTGTCGACGCCGCCGCGATCCTGCGGGAAGCAGGGCTGGCTTGCCCCGTGCTCAGTGTGGGCTCCACCCCGACGGCACATAGCGCAACAGACCTTACCGGCGTGACCGAAGTGCGGGCGGGCGTGTTCGTGTTCTTCGATCTCGTGATGGCCGGGGTCGGCGTCTGCCAGGTCGAGGACATCGCCGTTTCGGTGCTCGCGACGGTGATCGGGCACCAGCGCGAGAAGGGATGGATCCTCATCGACGCGGGCTGGATGGCCATGTCGCAGGACCGAGGCACCTCCAAGCAGGCGGTCAACCAAGGCTACGGGCTGGTGTGCGACACCGCCGGCATCCCCTATGCCGACTTGATTGTTGGCGATGCGAACCAGGAACACGGGATCATCACGGTGCGGCCAGGCTCGAACGGGGTGCTGCCGGACCTCGCCATCGGGGACCGCGTGCGGATTCTGCCGAACCACGCTTGCGCCACGAGCGCCCAGCACCGGGGCTATCACGTCGTCCGCGGCACCTCCGGCAAGGTCGAGGCCGAGTGGCCGCGTTTCGGGGGCTGGCTGTGATGGATGACGTGGTCCTGGTGCCGTTCGCCAAAGCACACCTGGAAGGCGCCCTGAAGTTGTCGCAGGAGATGGCTTGGCCCTATCGGATCGAGGACTGGGATGTCGCGCTCCAGCTGGGCCAAGGGTTCGTGCTGCAGGACGACGCCGGCGATGTGATCGGGACAGCAGTCTGGTGGCCGTACGGCGAGGCCCATGCTTGCGCCGGGATGATCATCGTCGCGAAAGCCGCCCAAGGCCGCGGTTATGGTGCCCGGCTGATGGATGAGCTGCTGGCGGCGGCACACCCGCGCACCATCACCTTGAACTCGACGGCCGAAGGTCTGGCGCTTTATGAGCGCCGTGGGTTCGTGCCCATCGGTGTCATCCAGCAGCATCAGGGCGTTCCCAAGGAGCGCCATGAGGCGCCGCCGCCCAGCCTCGTCAGGGCGATGGCTGCGCCGGATTTCGAGGCGGTCGCGCGTCTTGATCAGCAAGCTACGGGCTGGGCGAGACAAGCGATGCTGCGCCGGCTCGTCGAGCTCGGCGACGCTGATGTGCTTCTGCGTGACGGCGTGCCCTGCGGCTACGCCATTTGCCGCCTGTTCGGCCGCGGCCATGTCATCGGTCCTGTGGTCGCCGAAAGCCCGTCCGATGCGCGCGCCTTGATCGAGGCCGCGCTCGCGCGCCTCGGGAGCGCGTTCGTGCGGGTCGACACCTCCGCCGCGCTGCAACTCGGGGAGTGGCTCGAGCGCATCGGCCTGCGGCAGGTCGATAAGGCCACCACCATGGTCCTCGGGACGCAGCTTGCATCCACCGGCCCGGCGTGCATGTTCGGGCTCGCCAGCCAGTCGTTCAATTAGACAACAATCATTCCAGAGGCGATATGAAGCTGACATCCTATTGGTTGGACACATCGGAGCCATTCAAGAGCGCCGACCCGGGGCCGGTGCAGGGCAGCTGCGACGTTGCAGTGATCGGTGGCGGCCTCACCGGTTCTTCGGCCGCGCTGGCGCTTGCGAAGAAGGGCGCACGCGTCGTGCTGCTGGAAGCGGAGACGGTCGGCAACGCGGCATCCGGCCGCAACGGCGGCATGTGCAACAACGGCTTCGCCCAGGACTACGGCATGATGTCGGCCAAACTCGGCAAGGACGTCGCGAACCGGCTCTACCGGGCTTTCGACGCCGGGGTCGACATGGTCGAGCGCCTGGTGGCCGAAGAGAACATCGACTGCAGTTTCGCGCGCGTCGGCAAGATCAAGCTGGCGGCCAAGCCCGAGCACTACGAGAAGCTGGTGCGCAGCCAGGAACTGCTGGCCGCCAACGTCGATCCCGACACGGCGATGGTGAGCCGCGCGGATCTGGCGAGCGAGGTGGGGTCGGACCGCTACTACGGCGGGCTGGTCTACCGCAAGGGCGCCGGCATGCATGTGGGGCGCTTCGTCCGCGGCCTGGCGGAAGCGGCGGCGCGGCGCGGCGCTGAAATCCACGAGCACACGCCGATGACGGGCCTGCGACCGGCGCCTGGCGGAGGCCACCTGATCGAAACACCGAAGGGCCGGCTCCATGCAAGCCAAGTTTTTCTGGCGAGCGGAACCTCGCAGACCGGGCCGCTGGGCTGGATCCGCCGCAGGATCGTGCCGGTCGGCGCATTCCTGATCGTCACCGAACCCCTGCCGACGGCGACTCTGGATCGGCTCCTGCCGAGGCGCCGGATGGCGGTCGATACGAAGAACCTGGTCAACTACTTCCGCACCACGCCCGACAACCGGCTGCTCTTCGGGGGGCGCGCCCGCTTTGCCGTCTCCGACCCGGCTTCGGACGAAAAAAGCGGCGTGATCTTGCGCGATGCACTGCACGACATCTTTCCCGAGCTCCGCAGCGCGCGCATCGACTATTGCTGGGGCGGCATGGTCGACATGACGCGTGACCGGCTACCACGCGCCGGCGAGCGCAACGGCATCTATTACTCCATGGGCTACAGCGGCCATGGCACCCAGATGTCGACCCTGATGGGGACGATCATGGCGGAGGTCATGGACGGACGCACCGACCTGAATCCCTGGAAAGACTTCACCTGGCCCGCCATCCCGGGCCACTTCGGCCCTCCCTGGTTCCTGCCGCTGGTCGGTGCGTATTACCGGCTGAAGGACAAGCTGTCCTGACGCCCCCCTGGGTTGTCATCCCGGGCTTGACCCGGGATCCATGCCTCGCCGGAGATGGCGTCGGCCAACGTGCGATGGATTGCGGGTCAAGCCCGCAATGACAAAGTGTGCGGGGGAATCAAAGTGCCGCCAGCTCTTCGAGCGTGATCGGCTTGATGGGAGGGCGGATCCGGTAGTGGCCGACCTCGGCCGGAGAGACGCCGCGCGCCTGCGCGATGACCTCGGTAACCGTGAGGCCGCAAAGGCGGCCCTGGCAGGGGCCCATGCCGCAGCGCGAGAAGGCTTTGGTCTGGCTCGGCCCCGTGCAGCCGAGCGCGACCATCCGGCGCAGCTCGCCAGCCGAGACTTCCTCGCAGCGGCAGGCGATCACGTCGTCGGCCGGCACGCGGTGCTGGAGCTTGGGACGGTAAAGCGTATCGAGAAAGGGCCGAATGTGCAGCTGCCGACGCAGTGCCGACCGCAGAATCTTGGCCTGGCGGTCGCGCTCGAGTTCTGGCAAGCGCCCCGCGCTGTGTGCTGCCGCCAGTGCGGCGAGCTGTCCTTGCAAGGCCGCCGCGGCGCCGCCCGAAATGCCACGGCCGTCGCCGGCGATCAGGAAGCCGTCCAGCGCGAGGCGGCCCCAGGCATCGGTCTGCGGCACCCAGCACAGCTGCTGGTCGTCCCAACGGTGCGCGAGCCGCAGCGACGCAGTGATCTGGTTGTTCGGCACCACGCCCTGGTGCAACAACACGAGGTCGGTCTGGACGCGGTGCAACGTGGCCCCAACACGAAAGGTTAGGGCCGTGGCCCGTTCGCCGCCTTCCACAGCGAGATCGGTTGCGCCGCGATAAAAGGGGATGCCGGCGCCCTTGATGCTGCGGATCAGGACTAGGCCTTTCCTAACGTCGCGCCATCCCGCCAGGGCGCCACCGACTTGGCGCAGAGCCCGCAGGTAGTCGCCGCGCTGCGTGGTGTCGACGATGGCGCCGATGCGCACACCGGCCCGCAAGTACTGCCAGGCCAGCAGGTACAGCAAGGGTCCGCAGCCCGCCAGCACGACGGGCTGCGACGGCGCGAGCCCGGCGCTCTTGAGAAGAATCTGCGCCGCGCCGGCGGTCATCACGCCGGGCAGCGTCCAGCCCGGAATTGGAAAGGGCCGCTCCATCGCTCCGGTGCACAGGATGACCTGGCCGGCCGTGATGGATTGGGATCGCCCATCCTTCAAGTAGTGAACGACGCGATCGCGGGTGACGTTCCAGACCGCCGCGCCGCCCACGTGCCGCGCGGTCGATTGCGCGAAGCGCTCGACCAGCGCCCGGCCGGCGGCGTAGTCGTGGCCGAGCACCTGCAGCCGATCGACGCCGGCGCGGCTCACGTCACGGTAGATTTGTCCGCCGGGATGCGCCTGCTCGTCGAGCAACGCGACCGACAGCCCCAGTGCGGCCGCGGTGGCGGCCGCTGCGAGACCCGCCGGGCCCGCGCCGACCACGGCGACGTCCACAACAGCATCGTCCGCGTCAAGCTGCATGGCGGGCGCCTTCTTGTGAGCGGATTTTCATGCCCGGTTGCACCGTCACGAGGCAGGCTTGGCGATTGGCCACGCCGTCGATTTCCAGCAGGCATTCAAAGCAGACGCCCATCATGCAGTAGGGAGCACGTGGCGCACCCGACACGGGTGTGGAGCGAAAGCGCGTCACGCCGGCCGCCAGCAAGGCCGCAGCCACCGAGCCTTGGCCAGGCACCGCTAGCGGGTGGCCGTCGAACTCGACGTCGATGAAGGCTTCGGTGGGGGCGGAGATCGGGCGAAAGAGCGGTTCAGTGGGCATGGTGGTGGTCCAGGGCCTGTGTCGGAGGGGCGGTGGGGAAGCGATCGCCCCGGAACGCGTCAAGCTCCTCGGGCGCGGCTGCGCCGTTGATCCACGGAGCGATGCGAAAGGCGTGGGCCGCGGCCAGGGTCACGCCGCTGTGGCAGGTGACGACGTACGCGCCCGGGCAGGACTTCGATTCCTGGTAGATCGGATAACCGTCGGGCGTCATCACCCGCAACGCGCCCCATACCCGAACCACGTTGAGCTGGCCGATCACGGGAAAACTGGCGATGGCGCGGCGCGCGAGCTCGGCCAACGTCTTGTTGGTCGTGCTGTCGTCAAAGCCCGCATCTTCCATGGACTCGCCGATCTGGATGCCGCCCTCGTCGGTCTGGCGGATATGGCCGGTGGGATAGTCGAGGATCTTTTCGCATCGCTCGGTGACGATCAATTGCCCGCGATTCGGCCGCACCGGCGCATGCAGGCCCACTTGCCCGGCCAGGCCTGCATTGCCCAGCCCCGCCGCCAGCACCAGCTTGGGCGCGCGAAACTGCTGGCCGCCGCTGTGCGCTGTGAACACGCCGTCCGCGTGCGTGATGCGCTGCACCCCGTGGCCCGTCTTGAGCATCACGCCTCGCTGGGTGCACGCACTGTGCAAGGCGCGCAGCAGCTTGAGTGGATTGACGTGACCGTCCATCGGCGAGTAGCTGGCGCCGATCACCGTCGGTCCGATGTGGGGCAATCGCTGCAGCAGGGCCGCGCGGTCCAGGATCTCGTACGGGTAGTCGCCGCCTGCTTCATCGCGCACGGCGGCAAGCCGCTCGCGCCGCGCCTCGAGTTCAGCCTCGGAAAAGCACAGGGTGAAAGCGCCCATCCGCTTGGCCTGGACATCGATGCCGGTTTGCTCCTGGAGTTGGGCTGCCAGCGCGGGCCACTGCCGGGCGGACTCCCGGGTCCAGCGGGCATATTGGGGAAAGCCGCGGCCCTTGCCGTGGACCCAGATCAGGCCGAAATTCCCGCGCGACGCGCGAAACGCATCGTCGCCTTCATCCAATACCGTGATGTTCTTGCCGGGCTGCGCCAGCCCGTAGGCCACTGCGGTGCCGACCAGGCCGCCGCCAATCACGATCACATCGCTAGCAAACATGTATTCCAATCATCGGGACATCCTGCAACACTCCATGGCCGGGGGAGCCATGTCGCGGCCAACCAAGGCGCGCGCAAAGAGATAGTCGTTGCGCACCCGGTCGCTCAACTGGTTCATGTCGACATGGCCCGCGGGATTGCATGGAAACGCGTAGCACTGCCCATCGACAAGGGACTGGAAGCGCAGCTCGTATTGCGGCATTGTCTGGTCGCTCATTTCAGGTCTCCTGCACGCCCTGCGTGTGTTCATGCAATCAAGGTGGGTTCATGCAAACAAGATTACGCCGCCTTCGCAGTACATGGCGTCGCATACGCGCGCAGGAGCAGCAGCAAATACCGGATGCGGCCTGGACGCGGCCAAAACTGCGGTGTGAACCCCGCCACCGTGCGGTACCGCCGCTGCAGCATTCCATTGTTTTGTTGCCCGCCAGGCAGCAAGTCGTGCCGAACGACAAATCCGTCCAATCGTCGGCAGCGCGCCGAGGATAACTTCGCGCACTAACTCAACCACCGAAAGGGCGAGATCCATGGAACACAACACGCAGTTGGGCGAACTGATCGGCCCGGAAGAAAGCCAGCGCATCCTGGGTGCATTGCATCGCGGCGCGAGCCGCCGCGATGTCCTTGCGTTGATGATGGCGGGCGGCATGCAGGCGGCACTCGCCGGCAGCATCGCGAGCGTCGCGGCCACGGCGCATGCGCAGACGCCGCGCCGCGGCGGCCGCATCAAGGTGGCCGGCGCGACGGCGGCCGTCAGCGACACGCTGGATCCGGCCCGGGGTTCCAACCACACCGACTACATCCGCGCTTGCATGTTCTACAACGGGCTCACCTCGCTGGATGGCAGCCTGACGCCGCAGCCCGCGCTGGCCGAGGAGTTCACAAGCACCGATGGGAAGGTTTGGGTCTTCAAGCTGCGCAAAGGCGTGACGTTCCACGACGGCAAGGCGCTCACGCCCGCCGACGTGGTGTTTTCGATCATGCGTCACAAGAATCCGGCGAGCGGCTCCAAGGCCAAGTCGCTGGCCGACCAGATCGAGGACGTGAAGGCCACCGGGCCGAGCGAAGTCACCGTCACGCTCACGGGCCCCAATGCCGATCTGCCCGTGATCCTGGGCACTTTCCACTTCCTGATCGTCAAGGACGGCACCACCGATTTCAACGCCGGCATCGGCACGGGGCCTTACAAGGTCAAGGAGTTCAAGCCCGGCGTCAGGTCGGTGGGCGTGCGCAATGAAAATTACTGGAAGCCGAATCGCCCGTACCTGGACGAGATCGAGTATGTGGGCATCGGCGACGAAACGGCGCGGGTCAACGCGCTGCTGACCGGCGAGCTGGACCTGATCGGCTCGGTCAACTCGCGCTCGGTCGATCGGGTCAAGGCTTCCAGCAAGCATGCGATCTTCGAGAGCAGGGCCGGCACGTACACGGACCTTGTGATGCGGCGCGACAGCAGCCCCGGCAGCAACCCGGACTTCGTGTTGGCCATGAAGTACCTGTTCAATCGCGAGCAGATGCTCAAGTCCATCGTGCAGGGTTATGGGGTGGTGGCCAACGACCAGCCGATCGACCCGACCAACCGCTTCTACTTCAAAGGCCTCAAGCAGCGTCCGTACGATGCCGACAAGGCCAAGTGGCATGTGCAGAAGGCCAACTTGGGCAGCACCCCCATTCCGTTGGTGGTCTCGCCCGCCGCAACCAACTCGGTGGAAATGGGGCTGGTCCTGCAGCACGCAGCCAAGCAGGCCGGCCTGAACCTGGACGTGCGCCGCATGCCCGCCGACGGCTACTGGTCGCAGCACTGGATGAAGCACCCGGTGGG
Organism: Polaromonas sp. P4_H1; assembly: GCF_056400945.1. Lineage (NCBI taxonomy): Bacteria > Pseudomonadati > Pseudomonadota > Betaproteobacteria > Burkholderiales > Comamonadaceae > Polaromonas > Polaromonas sp. P4_H1. The sequence goes on from NZ_JBFUKG010000012.1 coordinate 45,071, forward strand.
CTTCGGCAATATCCTTCCGCGCCCCAGCGCCGATGTGCTCCTGACGCAGTTCTTCAAGTCGGATGCGCCCTGGAACGAAGCGGGCTGGAAGAACGAAAAGTTCGACCAGCTGCTTGTGGCCGCGCGCGGCGAAACCGATCTGGCAAAACGCACGCAGATGTACGCCGACATGCAGGTCATGATCCACGAGCAGGGCGGTATCGGCATCCCGTTCTTCATGTCCAACCTCGATGGGCACAGCAAGAAGCTCAAGGGCCTGTCGCCAATCCCGCTCGGGGGAATGATGGGCTACGCCTTCGCCGAACACGTCTGGTTGGACGCATGACCACTACCCCTGCCAAGTTTCAAGTGAAATCATCGCGCAATGCGCAGGAGCAATCATGACCGTGGCCCTAATGCTGCACCGTGCCGACGGCGCACCCGTTTCAACCTCTTTTCGCCGGGCGGCGTTCGGCAAGGACGACCCCTTTGCGCGAAATCGCGAAATAGCGTGGGAAGGACCCCAATCCATGATCGCGGGCCGAACCAGCTTCATCGGTGAGCTGGCAGTCGCAAGCTTTCCCCACATCGAAACCATCGTCGTGGCGGAAGGCGAGCTGACCCTGACAGCGGACGGGGCGGCCCCGCTGGTGCTCGGTCCCCAAGCGGGTGCCGTCATCGGGTGCGGTACGGCGCTTCGCATCCTGGCCGGATCGCGCGTGCGGTTTTCGTTTTGCGCGGCCGCTTGCGACAAGCCGACGAGGCGCGGCCTCACCCCTCTGCGCGCCGACGCCGACTTCAAGCCGTCCGCGTCGCTGCCGGCGGAGGTGCTCCTGGGCCCGGCCCCGCAATGCCGCAGCGACAACGTCTTCACCGACGACGGCGCGGAGTACCGTGCGGGCACCTGGGATTCCACACCGTACCACCGGATTGTTCGCCCGCATCGCGTGAACGAGTTCATGCATCTCCTGGCCGGCAGCGTGCGGTTTGCAACCCCGGATGGCAGCGTGCTGTCGGCGGGCGCCGGCGATGCGCTTTTCGTGCCTCAGGGCGCGCCGGTTGGATGGGAGAGCAGCGATCGCGTCGCGAAGTTCTACGTGATCCAAAGCGCATGATCCGTTCAGTCGCCTTCATTCACACCGTCGCCATGCTGGTCGAACGGTTTCGGCCGCGCTTCCAGAAAGAGTTGCCGAACACGCGCTGCTTCCACATGCTGGACGAGAGCGTCCTGCAGGACCTGCTGCGTGATGGGCCTTCGCCGGGGATCACGCGGCGCGTGGTCGGGCTGGCCACCCTCGCGGCCGACGCGGGCGCCGACCTGATCGTCTTTACCTGCTCGTCCACTTCACCTGCCGTCGACATCGCGCGCCATGTGGTGCCGGTGCCCATTGTGAAGATCGACGACGCCATGTATGGCCATGCCGCCAAGTCGGACGGCCGGGTCGGCCTGGTGTGCACAACGAAATCCACACTGGAACCCAGCCGTGGGTTGCTCGCCGAACACTCCGCAGCGTCCGGGACCCAGGTTCACGCCGAACCGCTATGGGTAGAGGGCGCCTTCGCCGCGCTGGCGGCCGGCCAGCGCGAAGAGCACGACGCCCTGGTGATGCAGGCCGCGCTCGCGCTAGCGCCGCGGGTCGACCGGCTGGTACTGGCGCAAGCCTCGCTGGCGCATCTGTGCAGCGAGCTGGAGACGCGAACCGGCAAGCCGGTGCTCGCCAGCCCGGAGTGGATGGTGGCGGATGTCGTGGGCCGCGTCACGGCGTCAGCTTGAGCATGGCGGCGCGCTGAAGCCGGCGCAGCACAACTTTTCAAGTTCCATGACAGTCGCAGTGACCCCGGCGCAAACACAAGATGCTGCCGAGCATCGAAAATGCGTCATTTTGTGCTTTCCGTCCCTCGACTATCAGGCTCATTCGCTGCTCGAGAGTCGCGACACTCAACTCCGGCATGACACGAATCAACGAAGTGCCAATCGGCAGGCGACGGGCGTCTGCCATCACAAAATAAGGAACAACCACCATGTGGATCAAGAGGACTCTCGTTACGATTGCCATGCTCGGCGCGGCTGCGGCCGCGCAGGCACAGACCGTCCTGAAGGTCGGCTCCACTCCGACCGGCGTGCCCTTCACCTTCCTCGACGCGAAGACCAACACCATCCAGGGCATGATGGTCGACGTCATCGAGGAGATCGGCAAGGACGCCGGCTTCAAGGTCGAGATCCAGCCGATGCCGTTTTCCACGCTGATCGCGGCGCTGACCTCGGGCAAGATCGACGTCATCTCGGCCGCGATGACCGGCTCACCCGAGCGCGCCAAGGTCGTTGACTTCAGCAAGAACGTCTACTCGTATGGCGAAGGACTTGTCGTGCCGGCCACGGACGCCACGGGCTATGCCGCCGTCGCGGACCTCAAGGGCAAGAAGATCGGCGGCCAGATTGGTACCCGCTATCTCGAATTCCTCAAGGTGCAGAGCGGAGCCGCCCAGGTCAACGCCTACGATTCGCTGGGCGACATCCTGCGCGACGTCTCCAATGGCCGCCTGGAAGCCGGCGTGGGCGACTACCCGATCCTCGCCTACAACCTTTCGCAGGGCAACTTCCCGCAGGTGCGGCTCGTCAAATCCTACAAGCCGGGAATGATCGGGCCGATCAACATCGCGGTGAAGCAGGGCAACAAGGAACTCATGGCCAGGATCGACAAGAGCCTGGAAACCATGCAGAAGGACGGCCGGCTCGACGCGATCCTGAAGAAGTGGGGCCTCTGAGCCCCACCCCGGAGTCATGTCCCAAGTCCTGAACCAGGCATCGGCGTTCCTGCCGATCCTGATGCAGGGCGTCTACCTCACCGTGCTGGTGACGCTAGGCGCCTTCGCACTTGCAACCGTGCTGGGCCTGGTCCTGGCATTCATGCGGGTGGGCGGCATCCCCCAGCTCGCCTGGACGGCGCGCACGGTGATCGTCGTCGTGCGCGGCATCCCCGGTATGGTCACGCTGTTCTACATCTATTTCGTCGGTCCGGACTTCGGGCTCTCGCTCACGGCGGTGCAGGCGGCGATCCTCGGTCTCGGGATCGCCTATTCCCCCTATATGGCCGAGATGTTCCGCTCCGGCATCGAGGCGATCGATCGCGGCCAGACGGAGGCGGCCCTGTCCATCGGCATGGGCTGGGGCCTGCTGATGCGGCGCGTGATCCTGCCGCAGGCGGTGCGGGTAGCCTTGCCGCCCTATGGCAGCACGATGGTCATGCTGCTGAAGGACTCCTCCCTCGCCTCGACGATCACCGTCGCCGAGTTGTCGCTGCAGGGCAAGCTGCTCGCTTCCTCCACCTTCCAGAACACCACGGTGTTCACGATGGTCGCGTTGATGTATCTCGCCATGAGCTTGCCCCTCACGGCGTTCAACGGCTGGCTCGAACGGCGGATGAGGAAATCCCAATGAGCATCATCGAACTGCGCAACATCCGCAAGTCGTTCGGCTCGCACGAGGTGATCCACGACGTCTCGTTCTCGGTCGAGAAGGGCGAGGTGGTCTGCATCATCGGGCCGTCCGGCTCGGGCAAGTCCACGCTGCTGCGCTGCATCAACGGGCTGGAGACCTACCAGGGCGGCGAGATCACCGTCCATGGCGAGCGGGTCGAGAGCGCCTCCCGCAGGATCCGCCAGGTCCGCACCCGGGTCGCCATGGTGTTCCAGCGCTTCAACCTGTTCCCGCACCGCACTGCGCTGGAGAACGTCGCGGAAGGTCCGATCCATGTGAAGAAGGAGTCGCGCGAGAAAGTTCTCGCCCGCTCGCGCGATCTGCTGGAACGCGTCGGCCTTGGCGCCAAGATCGACACCTATCCGGCGCAGCTCTCTGGCGGCCAGCAACAGCGCGTCGCCATAGCCCGCGCGCTGAGCATGAACCCGGACGCGATCCTGTTCGATGAGCCGACCTCGGCGCTCGATCCGGAACTCGTCGGGGAAGTTCTCGCCGTCATGCGCGCGCTCGCCGACGAAGGCATGACCATGGTCGTCGTCACCCATGAGATGGGTTTCGCGCGGGAGGTGGCGGATCGCGTGCTCTTCCTCGACGGCGGCGTGCTGGTCGAGCAGGGGCCGCCCGCGGAACTGCTCGGTCGTCCGCAGAACCCGCGCACCCGTGACTTCCTGAGACGCCTGCTGACGACTGAATGAAGAACAGCTCTTATTGGCATGAAACAGCGCCTCCGTTCGAGGCGGCGGCCAGCCCCGGCGAACTCGGTGGGCGCGCCGACGTCGCCGTCATCGGGGCGGGCTTCACCGGCCTCTCGGCCGCGCTCACGCTCGCCCGGCAGGGCGCCAAGGTCGTGGTGCTCGAAGCCGGCCAGGTGGTGACGGAGGCGTCGGGCCGCAATGGCGGCCACTGCAATACCGGGATGCCTTTTGATTTCGGCGCGGCGGCAGGACGCATTGGCCATCAGCAAGCGCGTGCGCTCTACCAGCTCTACGGCCGCGGTGTGGACTGTGTCGAGCAGGTCGTGACTCGCGAGCAGATCGACTGCGACTTCCGCCGCAACGGGAAAATCAAGCTCGCTGCACGGCCTCACCATTTCGAGAAACTGCAAGCTGCGCACCGGCAGTTGTATGGCGATATCGATCCGGACATCTACCTGGTCGGACCGGAATCGATTCGCGGTGAAGTTGGATCCGACCAGTTCCACGGCGGGCTGGTGTGGCCACGAAGCGCGCAGATGCACATGGGCCGCTTCGGCGTGGGCATGGCCCATGTGGCGGCGAGCCAGGGAGCGCGCATCCACGTGCACACGCCCGTAACCGCCCTGGAACGTGCATCGGGTGGGAGGTTTCGTTTGCAAACGCCACACGGTCGGGTCGAGGCGGACCAGGTGCTCGTTGCCGCGGGAACCTGCCAGCGCGGTCCGTTCGCCTGGTTCCGCCGCCGCATCATTCCGGTGGGCAGTTTCCTCATCGCAACCGAGCCTCTGTCGCCGGAACTGGCGGCCTCGGTGATGCCGGGCAACCGCAATGCAACCACGACCTTGAACGTCGGCAATTACTTCCGCATGACGCCGGATCGACGATTGCTGTTCGGGGGCCGCGCCCGCTTTGCGTTGTCCAGCCCCGACTCGGACGCGAAAAGCGGCGCGATCCTGCAGCGCACGTTGTACAAGGTGTTCCCCCAATTGCACGGGGTGCGCATCGATTATTGCTGGGGCGGCGTGCTCGACATGACGATTGACCGCCTGCCGCGTGCGGGCAGCGCCGGCGGACTGCATTACGCAATGGGTTACAGCGGAAGCGGCACGCAGCTGGCGACGTTGATGGGCGATGCCATGGCGCAGACCATTGCAGGCAATCCGGCCGCCAACCCGCTGCGTGACCTGCGCTGGCGTTTCGTGCCGGGCCATTTCGGGCCGCCGTGGTTTCTGCCCTTCGTGGGCGCGTATTACCGGGCTCTCGACTTCTTTGATTAGACGTGGTTTCGCTGCCCCGCGATGAGATGGAGCGGATGCGTGCGCTTGCCGGATGACTGGCGCAAAACGATCCGGCTCGTGAACTTCTCGATGCCGATATCGTCCAGCAGCAGGCGCTCCATCAGCTCCTGAAAATGGGCGACGCTCGGCGCCACGATTTTCAACAGATAGTCGTAACCGCCACTGACGTTGTACCACTCCACGATTTCGCGGTGCCGATCAGCGGCCGCTTCGAACTTGCGGAAGTCGGGAGGCCGATGGCTGCTGATCGTCACCTCGGAAAAAACGACCACACAATTGCCCAGCTTTTCCAGCGCGATGTCGGCGCCATAGCCGCGAATCACGCCGATGTCCTGCAGCCGTTTCGTCCGTACCAGGCACGGGCTCTGGCTGAGGCCGACGGCGTCGGCCAACTCGACATTCGAGCAGCGCCCCTCGCGCTCGAGGTGTGCGAGGATCTTGAGGTCGAAGCGGTCGAGGGACACTGCTGGGGTCATGCCCGGATGGTAGCGCCGGATGCCGATCGCGGCTAGTGCGTGCCGGCCGTGCGCGCTTCGGCCAGGGATTCGTCGAGCGCCTGGATGACGAGGGCGGCCTGGTCCGCCGACAGCACCAGGGGCGGGCGGATCTTGAGCACGTTGTGCCCCATCGCACAGGCGCTGATCAGCACGCCCTTGTCGCGCATCCGGTTGACCACCTGGCTCGTCAGGCTGCGATCCGGCGCGCGCGATGCCCGGTCAGAGACGAGTTCGACCCCGACAAACAGGCCCGCCCCGCGCACATCACCGATAGCCTCGTGCCGGGCTGCAAGGGCGGCGACGCCGTCGTGCAGGATCTTCCCCACCTTGGCGGCATGCTGCACCAGCCGGGCTCGCTCTATCGTGTCCAGTACCGCCAGTGCCGCCGCGCAGGAGACGGTATTGCCCGCGAAGGTGTTGAAGTAACGCGAGTGCTTGCCGAATTCGGCCAGGACGTCGGCGGTCGCCAGCAGTCCCGCAATCGGTTGGCCGTTGCCCATGGGTTTGCCCATCGTGACGATGTCGGGCACGACGCCATGACGCTGGAAACCCCAAAGGTGTTCGCCGGTCCGGCCGAAGCCGGGTTGGACTTCGTCGGCAATGAACAGGCCGCCGGCCCGCTTGATCGCGTCGACCGCGCCCTTCAGGAAGCCTTGCGGTCCGGGGAGGATGCCGTCGCTGGTGAACAGCGAATCGACAATCAGCGCGGCCGGCTTGATGCCATGGCGCCGCAGGTCGGCGATAGCCGCCTCGACGTCGCGGGTGAAGCGTTCGGACAGGTCGGCGCCCCCGGCGTGATACAGGCGCGGAGCCGGCACCAGGCGCACATGCGCGCCGAGATCGACGGTCACGCCCAGCGACGGCGAGAATTGCGACACGGCGTCGGTGATGCCGTGATACGCGGTGTCGGTCACGATCATGCCGGTGCCACCGGTGCGGACCTTCGCGATGCGATAGGCGAGGTCGTTGGCCTCGCTGCCCGTGCAGGTCAGCATCAGGTGGGCCAGATCGGTCCCCGGCACGCTCGCGAGCAGGCGTTCGGCCAGTTCGAGAATCGTGTCGTGCAGATAGCGCGTGTTGGTGGCCAGCGTCTGCACCTGCCGGCAGATCGCCTCGGTCACCGCCGGATGGCAATGCCCGAGCGAGGTGACGTTGTTGTAGGCGTCGAGATAGCGGCGCCCCTCGGGGTCGATCAGCCAGGCGCCTTCGCCCCGCACGATGTGCAGCGGCCGTTCATACATCAGGCGGTAGGCCGGGCCGAGCAGGGCGTCGCGGCGCGCGATCATTTGCGCGGTAGCCGGGCCCACGTCGGCGCGGCCGGGGATATAGGCATTGACCATGTTGAGGTCGGTGGTGCTTTTCATAGAATGGCTCCTGTTTGTACGTGTACGCCGGCCAGCAGCCGGTCGCGTGCTGTGTCGCGGGAAAGATCGGCCATCTGGGACAAGCCTTCCCACGCCGCGGGGTTGTGTCGCATGATGTAGGCGCGGTTCTCTGGATAGCGCGCGGCGCGCCATTCCGAGATCAGCGCCGTGATGAGGTGGCGCGTGGCCAGGAGATCGGCAACGACCTCCTGTTCGGCGCCGGTCAGCGGCAGCACCGCGTGATAGGCGGCCACGAACTGGGCCGGTCCCTCGAAAGGATCAGCGTTGCCGGCCATGTGGAAGGCGGCGGCCGTCGCCACCTCGCCGACGAGCGGTGCGTGCACCATGTCGCCGAAGTCGATGATGCCCACGATGCGCGCGGGGTCGTCGGGGGCGACCAGCACGTTGTAGAGGTGGTAGTCGTTGTGGATCACCTGGGACCGCAGCGATGACAGGCGCGGCAGCACGTGCGTCGTGAAGCGCGTCATGAAGGCCTGGGCCAGCGCGCGGTGCTTGCCGTCCACGAGGCTGTCGAGCTGTGCGCCCAGCCGATGCGCCGTGGCGACGTTCCACAGCAGGTCATGCGCCGCGCCCGGATGCGCGAAGCCGTGCAGCGCGCGGTTCAAGCCGGCGAGCCCGGCTCCCATGGCGCGCCGCTGCGCGGCGGTGCGCACGGTCTCGCGGATCTGGATGCCGTCCAGGTAGCTCAGCATGCGCACGCGTGTCTGAACGCCCCCGTTGAGCACGACCGTGTCGTGTGTGTGTCCTTCCAGTGTCCGCACGACGCGCGGCACCGGCTGGTCCGGTGACATGCGGGCGATGTGGTCGAGCGCCGCGATCTGGAAGTCGACGACCGCGGGTGACTCGGACGGATTGCTGATCTTGAGGACGTAGCGACAGCCATCGGCCGCCTCCACCAGGCAGTTCTGGTCGCGCTCGCCCGCCAATGGCCGGGTGGAGCCCTCGATGCCGTAGATGCGGCGGACCAGGGCCTCCACTGCCGCCGGCGCGAGGGCGGGCACGGTGGTGCTCAGTTCGGTCATAGGCCGAGCAGGCCGGGAAGCTGGCGGACGTCGGTCAAACGGCTGACACCGTAGGCGTCGGAAGTCGGCTCATGCCCGCGGTCGATGAAGGCCTTCGCCATGAAGCCCAGGTCGGAGGCCGTCATCAGGTCGTAGCGGAAGCTCGACGAGACGTGCATCATCTGGTCAGGCGCGCATCCGAGCTGGTCGAACATGTACTCGAAGGTCTGAAAGCGCGGTTTATACGCGTGCGCTTCCTCGGCGGTGTAGACCGCGTGGAACTTCGCCTTCAGGTGGGCGACGCTCGCCGGGATCAAATCGACCATCGAGTTCGAGAGGATCACCAGCGGCACGTGCGGCGCAATCGCCTCCAGAACCTCGACCACGTTCGGGTGTGGTTGCCAGGTGGGAATGGCATCGTACAGCGCCACGGCGTCCGACGGTTTGCAGTCGATGCCGTGCGCCTTGCATGCACGGCGGATCGAATTCTCCACGACTTCGAAGAAGGGCTTCCACTCGCCCAGGACCTCGTCGAGGCGATAGGCCCGAAAGCTGTCCAGGAAGGCCGGCATCCGGCCGGCCGGGACGCGGTCTTTGAACAGGCTGTTTGCGGTCGGGCCCATCTCGAAGTTGATGAGCGTGCCGTAGCAGTCGAAGCTGATGAATTTGGGTTTGAATGTCATAGAAGGATCCACGCTGTTGGGGTGGATATGAGTCTATGAATTCCCGCCTTTCGGAAATGCCGCATTCACATGCGGTGCAAGTGGAATCCGTTTCAATCCGGACGCTTGCCGGAACTTTGCGCGGCCTTGACAGGCGTGGGGCTTAGTGGGCTGAACTGCCTTAGCAGCCACTCTGCGAGTTCAAACTCCACACCTTACCGTCGATCGCGCGTGGCCGCGGGTGCGGCCGGCATCGGCCGAGTCATGTATCCAGCCAGACGTGTTCGGCGAACGTATAGCCCATCATTCCGCCGAGCGGGATCGGCGTCAGCCCCTTGAGCTTCTTGCTGTGGCCGTCGATGTTCGACATGAAGAACGGGATGCCGATGCCGCTGCCCTCGTGGATCATCACCTGCATGTCGGCGTACATCTGCGCGCGCTTTGCAGTGTCGGGCTCGCCGCGCGCGGTGACGAGCAGCTGGTCGAACTTCTCGCTCTTCCACGCCGATTCGTTCCACGGCGCATCGGACTTGAAGAAGGACGTGAGCAGGACATCGGCGCTGGGGCGCGGGTTGACCGCGCCGAATCCCACCGGATGCTTCATCCAGTGCTGCGACCAGTAGCCGTCCGCCGGCATGCGGCGCACATCGAGGTTCATGCCGATCTGCTTGGCCGCGTGCTGAAGCACCAGGCCGATCTCGACCGAGCTGGTCGCGGCAGGCGACACCACCAGGGGTACCGCCGTGCTGCCGATGCCTGATTTCTGGAAGTGGAACTTCGCCTTGTCGGGGTCGTACGCCCGCTGCTTGAGGCCCTTGAAGTAGAACCGGTTGCTGGGATCGATGGGTTGGTCGTTGGCCACCACCCCGCGACCGATCATGATCGACTTGAGCATCTGCTCACGATTGAACAGGTACTTGATCGCCTTCACGAAGTCGGGGTTGTTGCCGGGCGCGCTGTCCAGGCGAACGACCATGTCCGTGTAGGTGCCGGCTTTTGTCTCGAAGATCGCATGTTTGCCGGTGGAGTTGATGCGGTCGATCGAGCGCGGGTTCACCGATCCGATCAGATCCAGTTCATCTGACAGCAGTGCATTGATGCGCGCCGATTCATCGCCGATTCCCACGTATTCGATCTCGTCGACGTACGGCCGGTTCGGCTTCCAGTAGTTGTCGTTGCGGATGGCCACAGAGCGCACGCCCGGCCTGAATTCCTTGACCTTGTAGGGACCCGTGCCGATACCAGCGTTGAAATCGGTTGTGCCGTCCTTGACGATGTGGAAGTGATACGTGCCCAGGACCACCGGCAGGTCCGCGTTCGGCGTTGCGAGGCGGATCGTCACTTCATTCGGACCGGTGGCGGTCACCTCGTCAATGGGGTCGGCCAGCACCTTGGCCTTCGAGGCCGTCGCGGGGTTCTTGTGGCGCATGATCGAGAAGATCACGTCTTGCGGCGTCAGCGGCTTGCCGTCGTGGAAGGTCACGTCCTTGCGCAGCTTGAACACCCAGGTCTTCGCGTCCTTCGTCGTGAACTCCTCGGCCAGTGACGGTTGCGGCGTCAGGCTGCCGTCCAGGTACGTGAGCCCGTTGTAGAACATGAACCCGCGGATGTAGTCGGTGTGGTTCGACTGTTTCGCCGGGTCGAGCGTGTCGCTCACAGCGGCGGTGGCGCCCGCCACCTTGATGCGCCCGCCCTTCTTCGGCGTTTCGGCGGCGTGCGCGTTGGTCGCCGCCGTTGCAATGCCGCCCGCAAGCGCGGCCTGCATGCCGCCGGCCATCAGCATCGTGAGGACGTCGCGCCGGCTCGCCCCCCGCTTCAACGCGTCGTGGATGCGCGTGCTGTCTGCGGGTCCGATCAATAGGTCGAGCTCTTTGCGTTCGTTCATGTCATGTCTCCGGTAGGGTTGGAGGGTGGGAGGGATCAGTAAGGCGCGAGTATCTTGTTCCTAGACGGTGATCTGGGCTTCCTTCACCATGACTTTCCAGCGATCGATTTCCTGCTGCATGAACACGTTCACGCGCGCAAGCGACATGTCGGGCATCAAAGGGGTTCCCTGTTCTTCGAACTGCTTGGCCAGGGCGGCATTCTTGCGGCCTGCCGCGAGTCCTTCGTGCAGGCGGGTGACGATCTCCATGGGTGTGCCCGCAGGCGCCCAGAGACCGCTCCAGGTGGTGGTGTCGAACTCCTGCTTCAGGATTTCCGCCAACGTCGGAACCTCGGGCGCGACCGCGAGGCGCTTGCTGGCGGTCGTACCAAGCGCGCGTAGCCGGCCCGCGCGGACGAGCGGGCCGACGACGGACCAGGAATCGACCGCGAAGGTGATCCGGCCTGCCATCACCTCGGACATCACGCCTTGCGATCCCTGCTTGAACGGCACGTGCAGGAGGTTGGGCACGCCGAGGCGGTTGGCCAGCAGCTTGCAGGTGAGGTGACTATTCGCACCCACGCCGTTCGAGCCGTAGTTGTGGCGATCCGGAGCTGCCTTGATGCGGGTGGCGAGGTCCTGGAATGTGCGGATGTCGCTGTCCCCACTGACCACCAGGAAGGTGGGTACGGTAGTCGTCACCGCAACGGGCAGGAAATCGCGCGTGGGCTGGTAGGAAAGGTCCGGGTAGATCAAGGGCGCGATGGCCCACGTGGTGGCCGTGCTGTAGAGAAGCGTGTACCCATCGGGTGTGGAGCGTGCGACCGCTGTGGCCCCGATGTTGCCGCCGGCGCCCGTCCGATTGTCGACGATGACCGACGCGCCGCCCAGCTGCTTGCCGATCACTTCGCCCCATGTTCTTGCGGCGATGTCCGTGCTGCTGCCCGGGCCGAACGGAACGATCAGCTTGATGGGGTGACTGGGGTAACGATCTTGCGCCATCGCAAGTCGGGGCCTGAGGACACCGCTTGCGAGCAGGGGCAGGCTGGACAGGGCACTCAAGAATTTTCTACGGGTGGCATGCATGGTCTGTTGTCCTTCGTGGATGGCTCGGGGGCATGTGCGCCCATTCAACCGCAGAACTTGCGCATGGCACGCAGCCAGCTGCCGCCGAGCAGGGCCTTCACATCGTCCTCCGAATAGCCGCGGTCGAACAGGCCTTGGGTCAGGTTCGGAAGCTTGCGCACCGACTCGACGCCGATCGGATACGACTGGCGGCCGAAAGCGGACAGCGGCCCGAAGATATCGGGACGGCGGGTACGCCAGGTCACGACGCTCGGCGGGGCCACCACGGTTGCGGCTTCCTGGAAGGCCTCGACATAGTCCATCCCGATGCCGACGTGGTTTACGCCCACCAGCTTGACGAAGTGGTCCAGATGGTTGAGCAGGTCGTCGAGGGTTGGCGTCTCGTCGGCCAGCGACTGCGGCAGGCCGCAAACGCCGATCATTCCGCCCTTGGCCGCCATCGCCTTGACGGTGGCGTCCGTCGTGTTGCGACCATTGCTGCGCAGTTCGTCGCTGTTCGAGTGGGTGCAAACGGGTGCCCGTGCCAGCGCCGCCGCTTCGGCCCGGGTGCGGTGGCCGCAGTGCGACAGGTCCAGCATCAGCGGCAGGGTATTGACCAAGGAGATCAGGTCCTCGCCCAGATAAGTGAGGCCCGCGTCGCGCTTCTCGCCGCAGCCGTCGCCGAGCGCGTTGGCCGTGGTGTAGGCCAGACCCAGGAAGCGCAGGCCCATCCGGGTCATGGCTTCAATGCGCCAGAACTGGTCCTGGTCCTCGATCATGCTGGCACCTTGGGTGCCGATCACGATGCCGAGTTTGCCTTTCTGCTTGGCGACGAGAACGTCGTCGGCCGTCTTGCACAGCATCAGCAGCGGACTCTTGTCGATCTTGGCCAGGTGGCGCTCGAAGTTCTGCAGCGTCTTGTCCCAGTTCTCCTCCAACGCGAAGGTCACGTTGGCGGCATTGACCCCCCCCTCGATCGCGCGTCGGGTGAACTTCTCATCGAGCACATAGGCGATCGCCAACCCGTCGAATACGAGGTTGCTCTCATGGAAGCGGCGTGCCCTGTCGTCGGCGACAAGGGATTCTGCGGGGTGGACGGTCACTGACATCGGTAAAGCTCCAGGAAGTATCTTGGGAATGCGTCAGGCAATTGCCTGCGCAGCGGTGGAGGCGGGCGCCCATGAGGACACCGGCTGGACGGCAAAGCGTCGAATATGGAAAGGCTCGATCGGCGTACTGGTGGCGCCCGTGGCTATCAGTTCAGCCATCACGTCGCCGACCCCGGGGCCGAGCTGGAAGCCGTGGCCGCAGAAGCCGAAGGCGTAGTACAGGCCGCTGACCCGGCCGCTGGGGCCCATGACCGGCAGATCGTCGCGCATGTAGCCCTCGATGCCGCTCCAGGTGCGCAGCACCTGTAGCTTGCCAAGCACCGGCGCAAGGCGCCGCAGCTCGCGCAGCTGAAGAAGCGTGTTCTCCGGCAGCACGTAGGCCCGCTTGAGATCCGGGTAGGCAGGGCCGCGCAGCCCGCCGCCGAACACGATATTCCCGCGCTTGACCTGGCGGAAGTAAACCACCTCATGGTGCACCTTCGTCGACACGCCAACCACCGGGATGATTCCGTAGGGCACCGGCTCGGTCACGCCCATAGTGGGTCCCTGTGGCGTCATCGGCACGGGCTCGCCAAAGGCGGCGGACAGCTTATCGCCCCAGGCGCCCGCGCAAATCAGGGCGCACGGCGCGCGGAAGGTCCGGCCGTCGGCTGTCTGCACGCGGAAGTCCTCGCCGTCCTTGTCGACAGCAATTACTTCGCAGTTCTCTATCACCTGCGCCCCCGCGCGCGCTGCCGCTCGACCGAAAGCCGGAGCCGCCAGCCGTGGATTTGCGTGGCCGTCGTTCGGCGAATAGGAGCCGCAGATGACCTCGGGGCCAAAGAAGGGGAAGCGGCGGCGGAACTCGCTTCCGCCGACAATTTCAAGGTCCAGGCCCCAGCCGCGCGCGTCGCTGGCATATTTCTCAACCACCTCCGCCTGCGCCTCGTCGTAGACGCCACGCACATGGCCTGTCACCAGGAACTCGGCGTCGTCGCCGAGCAGTTCCTTCATCTGGTCCCACACTGCCCGCGAGCGATGTGCCAGTGGCAGTTGCGGCAGGTACCGGCCCTGGCGCCGCACGTTGCCGAAGTTGACGCCGCTGGCCTGCTGGCCCACCAGGCCGCGTTCCAGCAGGATCACCGAGCGGCCGCGCCTGCGCAGGAAGAATGCGCTGGCCGCGCCCATCAGGCCGCCGCCGACGATGATGACGTCGGCCTTCTGATCTTCAGACATCGACGCCTCCCGCATTCTCGAGCGCCGCCATCGGCAACGGCTTGACGGGCCCTTGTCCGCGCAGGCGGCCGACCATCTCGATCGGAATGCCGGCGGCGTGCGCCACCACCTCGGCCGCCGCGTGGCCGCAGAAGCGGCCCTGGCAGCGGCCCATGCCGACCCGGCTGAACGCCTTCGCACGGTTCATTTCGCTGCCGCCCATCTCGTTGACCACGCGCCGCAGTTCTCCGGCCGTGATCGTTTCGCAGCGGCAGACCACGGCCGAATCGGGCAGAGCAGCCGCCTGGGCATGGGGCCAGGGGAAGGCCGTGATCAGGCCCCGGCGGAAGCGGTCCATCTTGTCCAGGGTGCGCCGCAGCGCCGGCATCGGGTCCGGCGACACCGGCCGTCCCAGATCGGACAGCACCGCCAGCGCCGCCAGGCGGCCTGCCGCTTCGGCGCCATCGGCGCCAAGGATGCGCGCTCCGTCGCCGGCGAGATAGACGCCCGCGGTCGTGCTGCGTCCATCGCTGTCGATCTTCGGCAGCCATTGGCGCGACTCGCTGTCGAACCGGAATTCGCAGCGCGCCAGATCGGCCAGCTGGCTTTCCGCGCGCAGGTGGTAGCCCAGGGCAACAGCGTCGCAGTCGAAGTGCAGTTCGCCACCGTCACTCTTGCGCACCGTCACCCCCTGGACACCCGTTGCTGCCGCACCGGTGACGCGCAGGGGAGTGACGCCGCTGTGGACCGCGACGCCGGCCTTGCGCAGGACGCGGTCCAGCGCCAACCCCTTGAGCAGCAGGCCGGGTCTGACCGCGAGAGCCGGCAAGGCTCGCAGTCGCTGGGAAAACGGCGATGTGTCGAGCACGCCAAGCACCGTGGCACCGGCCTGGACATACTGCGAGGCGACCAGGTACAGCAACGGTCCGGTCCCCATGAAGACGACCCGCCGGCCGATGGCGCAGGCCTGCGACTTCAGCGCGATCTGGGATGCACCCAGGCTGTAGCATCCGGCGAGGTTCCAGCCCTCGACCGGCATCAACCGGTCGGTGGCGCCGCTGCACACAACCAACGCGTCGAATGGCAGCGTGGAGGTCTGGTTGCCGTCATGCAGCACGTGCAGCTTGTTCGCCGTCACGTTCCAGGCCAGCGTTTCGGGCCGGTAATCCACCTTGGGCCGGATGGCCTCGAAACTGCGATGCAGGTCTTCGGCCTTCTTCGCCTCGCTGCCGTACAGCTTGGCGTAGGGACGTTTGAAGCCCTCGGGTTGGCGCCGGTAGATCTGGCCTCCATCGCGCCGGCCTTCGTCGACAACGGTCGGAATCAGGCCTGCCTCGACCAGGGCCTCGGCGCAGCGAACGCCGGCGGGGCCGGTGCCGACGACGATCACGCGCGGTTGGGCCATGTCACCTCCCGCGGTTCGGTGCAGACGCGCAATCCTTCGCGCACCACGGTTGTGCAGGCGCGCAGGCGCTCGCCGCTTTCGGTCCAGACCCAGCAGTCCTGGCAGGCGCCCATCAGGCAAAAACCGGAACGCACGCCATCGCCAAACTCGGAATGCCGCAGGTGAGCAATGTTGCCGAGCAGGGCGACGAGCAAGGTGTCGCCCTCGAGGGCGGCGATCGGCTTGCCGTCGGCGATCAGTTGCACCGAGGGGCGAACCGTTTCAGCCAGCCGGATGAAGCGGCCGGCCGTCATTTGCTTGTTCCGCCGCAGCGGCAATTGGATGGACTCATGCCGTCGATTCTGGGCAGGACGGCCTGCCAGCGCCAATATCAAGTGTTTGGAAATACCAAACCTTTGGTTATGCTTGCTGCATGAACGCTCGCCAGCTTGAAGTATTTCGCGCCGTCATGCGCAACCGCTCTCTGACCGCCGCCGCCGAGGCGCTTCATGTTTCGCAACCGGCGGTCAGCAAGTTGCTGCGGCACTTCGAAACGCAGATCGGCTACTCGCTGTTCGAGCGCCTCGGTGGCCGGCTGGTGCCGACCGCGGAGGCACAGCTGCTGTACCGCGACGCCGACCGGATCTTTCGCGAGATCGAAGTCCTCAAGGGCCTGTCGGACCGCATCCGCGACAAGCAGCTCGGATTGCTCCGCGTCGGAGCGAGTGCGCCGGCGACTTTCGCCTTGCTCCCTTACGCCACGGAGCGCTTCCGCCAGCGCAATCCCGGGCTGCGCGTCGTGCTGCAGACGCTTTCTGCCGAGGCCATCGACGAACACATCCTGCTGGGCGACATCGATCTCGGCGTGAGCATGCGCTGGTCTGCCGAGGCGCAGTTGCGGTGCGAGTCCCTGGGCAAAGCCGGGATCGTGGCGCTGATGCGGCCGGATTCGCCGCTGGCCGGTCTTGAGGTTGTGACGCCGGCTGATCTGCTCGGACACGCTCTGATCAGCTACGGCGCGCAAACGCCCATGGGCAAGTTGGTTGAGCGGGCATTCCGCGAGGCGGATGTGCAGCCACAGGTGCAGATCGAAGTATCCATGTCGATCGCTGCCTTGCCCCTGGTCCAGCACGGCCTGGGAATTGCGTTGGTGGACGGGCTGGTCCCATGGCGCAACTTCGGCGACTTGGTGGTACGCCCCTTCCGCCCGGAAGTCGTGATGGAGATCGTCCTGTCGCGCAGTGGGCTGCGGCCGCAGACCCGGCACGGTCGTGAATACGCGCGCGACCTGCGCGCCGCCGTCGCGGCGTTGTCAAACCGGACTTGACGCCCGCGGGACGCTCGTTAGAAATCAGCCACCTTGCCCCACGCCGACGCGTTGAACCGGGCAGGGTTGAAAGGCTCCGGATCGAAGATCGGCTTGGCGCCAGACACCAGGTCGGCGATCAGGTGGCCCGCGCCGGGACCGATGCCGAAACCGTGTCCCGAGAAGCCCGCGGCCAGGATGAGCCCGGGCACCTGCGGCAGTTCTCCGATACCCGGCACGCCATCGGGCGTGCTGTCAATGTAGCCCGCCCAGGTGTTCGCGATGCGGGCTTCGCGCAGCGCGGGCAACAAGTCGACGGCACGGCGGTGGATTTCGCGGACACCCGCAGGGTCGGGCTTGGGGTTGAGGATGCGCGCCCGTTCCATGGGTGTGGGAGCATCCAGCTTCCATCGCGCGCGGGTTTCGTGGCCCCAGCGTATGCCTTCCAGGCCGCCGGGAAACACGTTGCGCCAGCGCTTGGCGAACATCGGGATGAACTGCGGCGCGAAGCGCAGCAGCTGCGGCGTGGGGTCGGCGCGCCCACGGCCGCTGATGGCCAGGACGTAATGGCCGTCGGGGCGCCGGGTGATGGCGACGCGTGGGCTGGTCAGCGCATCCGGCAGACGTTGCTCCACCGGCGACAGGCGCACGATGGATTGGCGTATCGTGGCGAGCGGAAACCGTACGCCGAGCTGGTTGCAGAACGAGGACGCCCAAGCACCGCCTGCGAGCACTGCGGTGCGGGTCTTGATGGTCCCCGCTTCGGTCACGACGCCGCTGAGCCGGCCGCCCTCCATCTCGATGCCGCGCGCGGCGCAGTTCTGGTGGACGGTGCCGCCGAGCTTCATGAGCGCGGCCGCCACCGCGGGTGCCGCCTTGGCCGGGTCGGCCGTCCCGTCGCTGGGTGAGAAGACGCCGCCCTTCCACGCGCGGCCGGTCGCCAGACCCCGCTCCGAAGCCTCGCGGCCGCTCAGCATGTGCGTGGTCACGCCGGCGGTCGTCGCGAATTCGCGCCACTTTGCCCAGCCGGCAATCTGGGCCTCGTCATCGCTGAGGTACAACAAGCCGCAGCGCGTGAAGCCCGTGTCTTCGCCGCTGTCGGCGGCAAACTGGTCCCAGAGTTCGAGGCTCCGGGTGGCCATGGGCAGTTCGCGCGCGTCGCGGTTCTGCTGGCGGCACCAGCCCCAGTTGCGGCTCGATTGCTCGGCGCCGATGCGGCCCTTTTCGACCACGGCGACCGAAAGCCCGCGCCGGGCCAGGTAGTAAGCGGTGAAGACACCGATGATCCCGCCGCCGATCACGACGACGTCGGCGCTGGCCGGCGGGGTGGAGGAGGTCTCGAGGATGCGCAGGGGCTGGGACATGGATGGATTTCGGTCGTTGTTGAGTGCCTGTACTCTTTGTGCCAAGGCTGTGCTCATGCTGGCTGCTCCTGCCCGAACCCCAGGATCGCCTTGGTTTCCAGGTACTCCTCAAGGCCTTCGATGCCGTATTCGCGGCCATTGCCCGAGCGCTTGTAGCCGCCAAAGGGGGCATGGGGGCTCCAGGCCGGATAGTTGATGTGCACCTGCCCGGAGCGGATGCGCGCCGCGACCGCGCGCGCAGCGGCGAGGTCCTGGCCCTGCACGTGCGCGCCCAGGCCGTAGACCGTGTCGTTGGCGATCTCCACAGCCTCGTCCACGCTGTCGTAGGCGATGATCGCAAGCACCGGCCCGAAGATTTCCTCCTGCGCGATCTGCATGTGCGGATGCACCGCGGAGAAGATGGTCGGGCGGCAATAGAAGCCGCGCCCCAGGCCCTCCGGCCGGCCGGGGCCGCCACAAACGAGGCGCGCACCTTCGGCGATGCCGATGGCGATCATTTCCTGCACCCGGTTGAACTGGGCGCGGTTCGCCACCGGGCCGTGCGTGGTCTGCGGCGAACGCGGATCGCCCACGACGAAGCTCAAGGCCGCTTCGAGCGCGATCCGTTCAACCTCCTGCAGGCGCTCGCGCGGCACGATCATGCGGGTCGGCGCGCTGCAGGACTGGCCGACGTTGCGAAAGGCGGCCGCCACGCCCGCCGGCACGGCGCGCGCCAGGTCCGCGTCCGGCAGGATCACGTTGGGCGATTTGCCGCCGAGTTCCTGGGCCACGCGTTTCACCGTCGGGGCGGCCGCCTGGGCCACCAGGACGCCGGCCCGGGTTGAACCGGTGATCGAGATCATGTCCACGTCCGGATGCGCCGACAACGCGGCGCCGACCTCCGGCCCGTTGCCGCTCACCAGGTTGAACACGCCCGGCGGGATGCCGGCGTCGTGCACCACCTCGGCAAAAAGCAAGGCGCTCAGGGGCGACAGCTCGCTGGGCTTGAGGACGACGGTGCATCCCGCCGCCAGGGCGGGGCCGACCTTGGCCGTGATCTGGTAGAGCGGCCAGTTCCAGGGGGTGATCAGGCCGCACACACCAATGGCCTCGCGCAGGATGGCCATGTCCCCCCGGTGGGTGAGGAAGGGATAGCCGGCCAGATTGGCACGGGCCACGCGGATGTGCTCCGCCGCGACCGGCACCTGTGTGCTGCGCGCAAACCCGATGGCGGCGCCCATCTCCAGCGAGATCGCCTGGGCGAACAGTTCTGCTCGCTCGAGGATCAGGGCGTGGACGCGGTCAAGCAGCGAAGCCCTGCTCTGGACGGAACTGACGGACCAGCTCGCGAAGGCGCAGCGTGCCGCGGCCACGGCCGTCGCGACGTCCTCCGCGGTTCCCAACGCGATCTGCGCGACGGGCTCCTCGGTCGACGGGTCGATGACGCTGGCCCGGGATTGCCCTGAGGGCAGGACCCACTCACCGTCTATGAACAGGCGATCCAGGCGGCCGGCGGCTTTGAGTTGCTCAACAAGGGAGACGTTCATGGGCGCTTATCCTTTGCTGCGGCGCGGCGGATTTTGCGTTGCTCCGCGGGGAAGTTGCCCTTGCAGAACCAGTGTGCATTGCGCGGCGGTCGGCCGCGCATTGTGTCGTCATTTTCCATGATTGCCCTCTCAAAAGAATCGAAGTCATGGTACGCCCTTGCCTGGAATTGATCTGCCGTTTAAGAGTGGGCATTCGGCATGAACGGTGCGCGAGCGGCGCACAACCGCAGCATCTGCGGCGGCGGTTCAATAGCATTCAAGCATGGCGCCGGCGAACCGGTCCAGGCTTTGCACCACCCTTCCAGGAGGATGCTTTCATGACCCTTCGTCCCCAGTCCATCGGCTTTGACTGCAGCGGCGCACTGACCTGTTTCCCCATGCACCGGATGGCCTGCGACCTCTGCGAGGGCCGGCTGCCGCCCGAACGCATGCACCTGTTCGTCAAGGACCTCGATGACCCTCGCTTCGGCGTGGTGATGGGCGGATGCAAGCCGTACGGCCAGATCCTGAAGCCGTCGGGGGCGCGCCGCACACCATGCCGCCGGCCATCCGCAAAACCGCAGTTTTAACCAAGCACCCCCGTGTGATCGAGGCATATACCCGGTCGCCAGGTGCTCCAATGCCTTTACCCCCACTAGGAGACCACCATGGCAGATAACAAACAGCTGGACGGCCTGATCGGCCCTGAAGAGAGCACACGCATCCTGGGTGCGTTGCAGCGCGGCGCGAGCCGGCGCGATGTATTGGCCATGTTGGCGGCCGGCGGCATGCAGGCGGCCCTGGCTGGCAGCATCGCGGGCCTTGCCGGCGCCGCCCATGCAGAAACGCCGCGCAAGGGCGGGCGCATCAAGGTCGCTGGAGCGGCTTCCGGGGTGAGCGATACATTGGATCCGGCCAAGCAGGCTAACGGCACCGACTACATCCGCGGCTTCATGTTCTACAACGGGCTGACCTACCTGGACGGCAGCCTGACGCCCCAGCCCTCACTGGCCGAGGAGTTCACCACCAAGGACGCCAAGACCTGGGTGTTCAAGCTGCGCAAGGGCGTCACTTTCCACGACGGCAAGCCGCTGACGCCGGCCGACGTGGTCTTCTCCATGATGCGCCACAAGAACCCGGCCACTGGTTCCAAGGCCAAGGTGCTGGCCGACCAGATCGAGGAAGTGACCGCCACGGGCCCCAATGAGGTGACGTTCCGGCTGACCTCGCCCAATGCCGACTTGCCAGTGATCCTGGGCACCTACCACTTCCACATCGTCAAAGACGGCACGACCGACTTCAACGCCGGCATCGGCACGGGCCCGTACAAGGTCAAGGAGTTCAAGCCCGGCGTGCGCTCCATCGCCGTGCGCAACGACAACTACTGGAAGCCCAACCGCCCGTACCTGGACGAGATCGAGTACGTGGGCATCAGCGACGAGTCGGCGCGCATCAACGCGCTGCTGGCTGGCGAACTGGATATGGTCGGCCAGGTCAACCCGCGCTCCATCGACCGCGTGAATGGCAGCGGCAAGCACGCGATCTTCGAGACCAAGGGCGTCTCTTACACGGACCTGATCATGCGGCGCGACAGCGGCCCCGGCAGCAACCCGGATTTCGTGATGGCCATGAAGCTCCTGTTCAACCGCGAGCAGATGCTCAAGTCCATCCAGATCGGCCGTGGCGTCGTGGCCAACGACCAGCCCATCGCCCCGGGCAACCGCTTCTACTTCAAGGGCCTGAAGCAGCGCCCCTACGATGCAGACAAGGCCAAGTGGCACTTGCAAAAAGCCAAGCTGGGCAGCGCCGCCATCCCGATGGTGGCCTCGTCCGCCGCGACAAACTCGGTGGAGATGGCGCTGGTGCTGCAGCACGCTGCCCGGCAGGCCGGACTGAACCTGGATGTGCGCAACATGCCGGCCGACGGCTATTGGTCGCAGCACTGGATGAAGCACCCGATCGGCTTCGGCAATGTCAACACACGCCCCAGCGCTGACCTGGCGTTGACGCTGTTCTTCAAGTCGGATGCGCCCTGGAACGAAGCGGGCTGGAAGAACGAGCAGTTCGACCAGTTGCTGGTGGCCGCGCGCGGCGAAACCGACGCGGCCAAGCGGGCCCAGATGTACGCCGACATGCAGACCATGATCCATAGCGACGGCGGCATCGGGATCCCGATGTTCCTCTCCAGCCTGGACGGCCACAACAAGAAGCTCAAGGGCCTCAGCCCCATCCCCCTGGGCGGGATGATGGGCTCCAGCTTCGCCGAACACGTGTGGTTAGAAGCATGACCCCCACGCTTGTCACTTCGTGTGCTGCGCTGCCCCCCAGGGGGGCTTCGGCCGCCTTGAGGCGGCTCTGCGGAGGCCGAGCATGACTCCCCCCCGAAGCGCCTTCGGCGCCTCCCCCTCAAGGGGGCGCCACCTGCGGCCCGGCAAAGCCGGTTCCGCGATGGCCCTCGAAAGGAAGAAAACGTTATGAACCTGACCATCGTGAAAATGGTGGCCGGCCGCATCCTGGCCGGTCTGGGCTCGCTGCTGGCGGTGTCGGCGGTGGTGTTCGCCATCACCGCCGTGCTGCCCGGCGACGCGGCGGAAGAGAGGCTGGGCCAGGACGCCACGCCCGAGGCCGTGAAGGCCCTGCGCCACGAGATGGGCCTGGACCGCAGCGCGGTGCTGCGCTACTTCGACTGGCTGGGCGGCGTGGTCACCGGTGACCCGGGCAAGTCCGTGGTCACGGGCATGCCGGTGCGCGAGGCGGTTGCCAGCCGCCTGCCCAACTCGCTGCTGCTGGCCGCTGTCACGGCCGCCTTTGCGGTGCCGCTGGCCCTGGGCCTGGGCATCCTGTGCGCCTTGTGGCGCGGCTCGGCTTTCGACCGTTTCGCCAGCATGTCCGCGGTGGCTGTGGTCTCGGTGCCGGAGTTCCTGGTTGCCACACTGGCCGTTCTGGTGTTCGCCGTCCAGCTGAAATGGCTGCCGGCGCTCTCGTACGAGGTGAACCTGTCCTCGCCCGGCCAGATGCTGCATTCGTTCGCGCTGCCTGTGCTCAGCCTGGGCAGCGTGATCATGGCGCAGATGATGCGCATGACGCGCGCCGCCGTGATCGACCAGCTGGCCGCGGCCTACATCGAGATGGTGCGCCTGAAGGGTGCGTCCGCCGCCCGCGCCGTGCTGTTCCATGCGCTGCCCAACGCCATCGGCCCCATCGCCAACGCGGTGGCGCTGAGCCTGTCCTACCTGCTGGGCGGCGTGATCATCATTGAGGTGATCTTTAACTACCCGGGCATCGCCAAGCTCATGGTCGACGGCGTGGTCCAGCGCGACATGCCGCTGGTACAGGCCTGTGCCATGATTTTTTGCGCGGCTTATCTGATCCTGGTGATGCTGGCCGACGTGTGCGGCATCATCTCCAACCCCAGGCTGAGGCACCAATGAGCGCCGCCCGTCCATCCGAAGGCGCTCGCGCCGTAGCGCGTAGCGCGGAGGTTTTTATATGACTACTGCCACACTCCTTCCTTCCGCCGTTTCCACCCGCAAGCGCGGGCTACTGGCCGGCTGGTCGCGCGCCGGAAAACTGGGCCTGGCCGTGCTGGGTTTCTGGGTCGCCGTGGCCCTGTTCGCGCCCTTCCTGTCCGACCAATCCCTGGGGGAGATGTCCGACGCGGGGGTGTTCCAGGCCATGAGCGCGCAGCACTGGCTGGGCACCGACTACCTGGGCCGGGACATGCTGACGCGAATCGTCGCGGGCACGCCCTACACCATAGGCGTCGCGCTGGTGGCCACGCTGCTCGCCTGCGGCCTGGGCGCGGTGCTGGGCCTGCTGGCCGCGGTCACCGGCGGCTGGGTGGATTCCGCCTTGAGCCGGCTGCTCGACACCCTGATCTCGATCCCGAGCAAAATGTTCGCGCTGGTGGTGATTGCGGGCTTCGGTTCCTCCGTGACGCTGCTGATCGCCGTGGCCACGATTGTCTACATGCCGGGCAGCTACCGCATCATCCGTTCGCTCGCGGTGAACATCAACGCCATGGACTACGTGCTGGTGGCGCGCGCCCGCGGCGAACGCCGGGGCTACATCATGCGCCGCGAGATCCTGCCCAACATCACCGGCCCGCTGCTGGCCGACATGGGCCTGCGCTTCGTCTACGCCCTGCGCCTTCTGGCGAGCCTGAGCTTCCTGGGCCTGGGCGTGCAGCCGCCGATGGCCGACTGGGGCTCCCTGGTGCGTGAGAACCTCGGCGTATTGCCGATAGGCGGCGTCTCGGTGCTCGCCCCGGCGTTCGCGATCGCCGCGCTGACCATCGCGGTCAACCTCGTTATCGACAACCTGCCGGGCCATACCGACGCAGACCGGGAGAAACATTAATGGGTGCCACTGTCCTCGTGAACGAACTGCGCATCGTGGCGCAGGCCGCCGGCGGCGGCGAAACAGAGATTGTCAAAGGCGTTTCTTTCCGCATCGAACCCGGCGAGGTGCTGGCGCTGATCGGCGAATCCGGCTCCGGCAAGACCACCATAGGCCTGGCGCTCATGGGCTACGCGCGCCACGGCTGCCGCATCGCCGGAGGCAGCGTGCGCATCGGAGACACCGATGTGCTGGGCCTGTCCGAATCGGAACGGCGCCGCTTGCGCGGCCGCCGTATCTCCTACATCGCGCAGAGTGCCGCCGCCTCGTTCAACCCGTCGCGCACCATCATGGACCAGGTGGTTGAAACCGCGCACATCCACTCGCTGATGTCGCGTGCGGAGGCCGAGAAAAAAGCCGTGACGCTGTTCCGCGAGCTGGCGCTGCCGCACCCCGACAGCATCGGCCAGCGTTACCCGCACCAGGTTTCGGGCGGGCAGCTGCAGCGCCTGATGGCCGCGATGGCGCTGATGAGCGACCCGGACCTGGTGATCTTCGACGAACCCACCACGGCGCTGGACGTCACCACCCAGATCGAGGTGTTGCACGCCTTCCGCCGCGTGGTGCGCGAGCGCCGGACCACGGCGGTCTACGTCACGCACGACCTGGCGGTGGTGGCCCAGATGGCCGGCCGCATCCTGGTGCTGCGCGACGGCGCCGAGCGCGAGATCGGCACCACGGCGCAGATCATCAACACGCCGAAGGACGACTACACGCGCAGCCTGATCGCCGCGGCGAATCCCAAGGCGCGCAGCGGCGAGACGGTGGCCGAGGGCGCCACGCCGCTGCTTCAGGTGCGCAACCTGGTGGCCGGCTATGGGCCCCTGGACAAGCACGGCCGGCCTGCCTCGCCGGTGCTCGACGATGTGAGCCTGACCCTGTACCGCGGCCAGGCGATCGGCGTCATCGGCGAGTCCGGCTCCGGCAAGACCACGCTGGCTCGCGCCGTCGCCGGCCTGATCGGGCCCGCCGGCGGGCAGATCATGTTCGACGGCAAACCGCTGCCGCGCCTGGTATCGCAGCGTTCACCCGAGGAACTGCGCCGCATCCAGATCGTGTTCCAGATGGCGGACACGGCGCTCAATCCTTCGCACACCATCGCCGAGATTCTCGCGCGGCCGCTGCAGCTGTACCGCGGTTTGAAGGGCGAGGCGCTGGACAAGCGCATCGCGCAGCTGCTCGACCTCGTGCAACTGCCGCAGGCTTGTGCCCGGCGCCTGCCTGCCGGGCTCTCCGGCGGGCAGAAGCAGCGCGTCAACCTGGCGCGCGCGCTGGCCGCCGACCCCGACCTGATCCTGTGCGACGAAGTCACCTCGGCGCTGGACACGGTCGTGGGCGCCGCCATCCTGGACCTGCTGGCGCAGCTGCGCAAAGAGCTCGGGGTGTCGTACATGTTCATCAGCCACGACATGAACACCGTGCGCGCCGTGTGCGACGAGATCGTGGTGCTGTACGCCGGCCAGAAGGTGGAGTCGCTGACCCGGTCGGCTTTCGCGCATGCGCCGCGCCATCCGTATTTCCACCTGCTGGCCAATTCCGTTCCGGAGCTGCGCCCGGGATGGCTGGAAGAAGTCGGAGCGGCGCAGCGCGCGGCCCTGCCGCTGGTGCAGGCGCCCACCGACCGCGCGGGCATTTGCAGCTTCCTGGACCGGTGCCCCTTGCGCGTGGCCGGCGTGTGCGACAGCAAGACGCCGCCGCGGCATGAACTCGAAGGCGGCGTGGAGGTCTTCTGCCACCGCAGCGCCGATGAATTGCTGCAGCTGCAAAAGACCAAGGCGCAGCCGCGCGAATGTACGGCCTGATCCAGAAGACCCGATCCATGTATCTCGAACCCGACGTCTTCTACCGTTTCGATCCCACGGCGGCTCCAGTCCCGGTGATCGTGGATGTCTCGCGCAGCGGGCGCCTCTATCCCATCGATTTCCGCTCGCCCGTCCCGTTCTCGGCCCTGCACGACAACGTGTCGATGTATGTGGAGGAGATATGGAAGGATGCGCCCAAATACGGCGCCACGATGCTGCAGGCGCTGTTTCCCAACACCTACATCGACGCCAACCGGCATGAGCTCGACATCGACCCCGACCTGATCGAAGGCGAATGGCCCGTGCCGGTGCAGTTTGTCTCCAAGAGCGGGCTCGGGCTGCTCAAGACCGTGTCCCGCTACGGCGAGCCGCTGCAGGAGCGCAAGCTCACCGTCGCGGAGGTCGAGGCCAGGCTTGACCGTTATTACCGGCCCTACCACCGAGAGCTCGCTTCGGTGATGGACCGCATGCTGGCGGCGCACGGCTTTTACTACCAGCTCACCTGCCATTGCATGTCCGCGGTGGGCGCGCCGACGCACGCCGACGCCGGAAAGGAACGCATGGACTTCTGCCTGGGCAACCTGCGCGGCACCTCCAGCACGGCGGAATTCATCGAGTTCGTCGCCGAGGTCATCCGCGCCCAGGGTTTCACCTGCTCGGTCAATACGCCCTACACCGGCGGCGAGCTGAACCGCCGCTACGGCAAGCCCGACGGCACGCAGGAAAGCGTGATGGTGGAGATCAATAAGAAGCGCTTCATGGATGTCGCCTCGTTCAAGAAGAACGAAGGTTTTGACGCGATCCGGGGCGTGGCGGGCGCCGTGTTGCAGGCCGTGACGCGCCGGGCACGCGAGTCTGCAGGGAGCGCCGCGTGCGCATAAAGATCGACGGCCTGGGCGCCGTCGGGAATTTTTTCACTGAACTGATTGAACTGACATGCAAACACTGAACTACATCGCGGGCCGCTGGCAAGCAGCCCAGGACGGCCGCGAATTCGAGGTGCGCAATCCCGCCGACGACAGCCTGATCACCCTGGCGGCCGACGGCGGCGGGGCGGACGCACGGCTGGCCGCCGACGCCGCGGCACAGGCGCTGCCCGCCTGGAAGGCACGCTCGCCGCGCGAGCGCTGCCTGATCCTCAAGAAGTGGCAGGCGCTGATCGAGCGCGACGTGGAGCCGCTGGCCACACTGATTTCGCGCGAGCAGGGCAAGCCGCTCGCGGAGTCGCGCGGCGAAATCGCCTACAGCGCGGGTTATGTGGAGTGGTTCGCCGAAGAGGGTGTGCGTGCCCACGGCGAGATCATCGCCGCGCCGGTGGCGAGCAAGCGCTACCTGGTGCTGAGAGAGGCCGTTGGCGTCGTCGCCGTGGTCACGCCCTGGAATTTTCCCGCGGCGATGATCGCGCGCAAGATCGCGCCCGCGCTGGCGGCCGGCTGCACCGTGGTCGCCAAGCCAGCCGAGGATACGCCCCTCACTTCGTTGGCTCTCGTGAAGCTGGCCGAGGAAGCGGGCGTGCCCCCTGGCGTGTTGAACATCGTGCCCGCCTCGCGCGAGCGCACGCCGGAGGTGGTGGGCGAGTGGCTGCGCGATGGCCGCGTGCGCAAGATCAGCTTCACCGGCAGCACGGCGGTGGGCAAGCTGTTGGCGCGCGAGTCGGCCGGCACGCTCAAGAAGCTGTCGCTCGAGCTCGGCGGCAACGCACCCTTCATCGTGTTCGAGGATGCGGACCTGGACGCCGCCGTCGAGGGCCTGATGGCCGCCAAGTTCCGCAACGGCGGCCAGACCTGCGTGAGCCCCAACCGTGTGTTCGTGCACGAGGCCGTGCATGATCGCTTCGTCGACAAGCTGGCGGCCCGCGTGGGCGCGTTGCGGGTCGGCCCGGCCAGTTGGGTGGAAGCCGAGATCGGCCCGATGATCAACGCACGAGCGGTGGACAAGATCGAGCGTCACGTGAACGACGCCGTGGCCAAAGGTGCGAAGGCGGTTGTGGGCGGAAGCCGCGTGTGTACAGAAGTCGCCAATGGTCCGAACTACTACGCGCCCACAGTGCTGACCGGCGCGACGCCCGACATGGAGTTGTCGTGCGAAGAGACTTTCGGCCCGGTGGTGCCCGTGTTCCGGTTCAGCAGCGAAGACGAGGTGATCGCGCAGGCGAACGACACCCCTTTCGGCTTGGCCGGCTACTTCTTCTCCAACGACATCAAGCGCGTCTGGCGCGTGGCCTCGGCGCTGGAGACGGGCATGGTGGGCATCAACGAAGGCGCCATCGCGGCGCAGGCCGCGCCCTTCGGCGGCGTGAAGGAGTCGGGCTACGGCCGTGAAGGCTCGCACTGGGGTCTGGACGAATACCTGCACACCAAGTACCTGTGCCAAGGGAATTTGGCATGAAGGTGCTGGTTCTGGGTGCCGGCGTTATCGGCACCACGACGGCCTACTATCTGGCCCGGGCGGGCCACGAGGTGACGGTGGTCGACCGCCAGCCCGGCCCCGCGCGGGAGACGAGTTTCGCCAATGCCGGCCAGGTGTCGCCGGGCTACGCGGCGCCGTGGGCCGCGCCCGGCGTGCCGCTGAAGGCGTTGCGCTGGATGTTCCAGAAGCATGCGCCGCTGGCCATCGGCCTGGACGGCAGCATGGACCAGCTGCGCTGGATGTGGCAGATGCTGCGCAACTGCAGCCCGCGGCGTTATGCGGTGAACAAGGAGCGCATGCTGCGGCTGGCCGAATACAGCCGCGACTGCCTGGCGCAGCTGCGCGAAGACACCGGCTTGCGCTACGAAGGCCGTGAGGGCGGCACGCTGCAGGTGTTCCGCACCTTGGCGCAGCTCGACGCCGTCGGGAAAGACGTGGCCGTGTTGCGCGCCGCGGGCGTGCCCTACGAACTGCTGGGGCCTGACGAGCTGGTTCGCGCGGAACCGGCCATCGCCACAGGGCCGCTGGTCGGCGGCCTGCGCCTGCCCGGCGACGAGACGGGTGACTGCCACCTGTTTACCACCGGTATCGGCCATCTGGCCCAGTCCATGGGCGTGCGCTTTTCCTTCGGTGAGGCCATCGACAGCGTGGAGGTCTGTGCCGGCCGTGTGGCCGGCGTGCTGCAGGGCCGCCGCCTGCTCAAGGCCGACGCTTACGTGATGGCGCTGGGTGCGTACTCGACTTCCGCGCTGTCGGGTTTGCTGGAAATACCTGTCTATCCGGTCAAAGGCTATTCCATCACCGTGCCTGTCGCCGACGCGGGCCGCGCGCCGGTTTCGACCGTGCTGGACGAGAGCTACAAGATCGCCATCACGCGCTTTGACCGCCGCATCCGCGTGGGCGGCATGGCGGAGCTGCGCGGCTTTGACCTGCGCCTGAACCCGCGACGCCGCGAAACGCTGGAGCTGTGCCTGAACGAGCTGTTCCCCGGCGCCGGCTACGCCGGGACCGGCAGCTTCTGGACCGGCCTGCGGCCCATGACCCCGGACGGCACGCCGCTGGTGGGCCGCACGCCGCTGCCCAATCTGTATCTGAACACCGGCCACGGGACGCTGGGCTGGACCATGGCCTGCGGCTCCGCGCGCGTGCTGGCCGACGTCATGAGCGGCCGCGCGCCCGAGATCCGTGCCGACGACCTTTCCGTGCAGCGCTATGCGCAGCCGAAATCACGGCAATGGACCGGCCCTTGGACCGAACCTGGACTGAGTACCTGAAGCATCGCGCGCGTCTGGCGCATGGCCGATGCGCTGGAGAGCGGCATCGTCGGCATCAACGAAGGCGCACTGGCCGCCGAAGTTGCGCCCTTCGGCGGCGTCAAGGAGTCCGGTTATGGCCGTGAAGGCTCACGTTACGGACTCGAAGACTATATGCACACCAAATACCTGTGTCAGGGCCTGGTTTAAGTAAAAAGCCCTGAACCCCTTGCCAGTCATGCATGACTGGCAAGCGGTCTGGTTTTATAGCGTTGGGTAGTCCGTATAACCCTTGGCGCCGCCGCCATAAAAGGTGGCCTGGTCGGGCAGGTTGAGCGGCGCATTGCGGCGCAGGCGCTCCACCAGATCCGGGTTGGCGATGTAGGGCTTGCCAAAGGCGACCAGGTCGACGCCGTTTGCCACGGCCTGCCTGGCCAGTGCCTGGTCATAGCCGTTGTTGACCATCCAGGCACCCTTGCCGCCGGCTTCGCGGTAGGCGGTCTTGAGCGCGGTGTAGTCGAACGGCCGGTCGGCGATTTCGCGCGGTCCGCCGGTGGCGCCTTCAATGATGTGGATGTAGGCCAGGTTCAACGTGGCGAGCTGGCGCACCACGTAGTCGAACAGCGGCTGCGGATCGGCGTCGTGCACATCGTTGGCCGGTGTCACGGGTGACAGGCGAATGCCGGTGCGTCCGCCGCCGATGGCGCTGGTGACGGCGCGCGTGACCTCGAGCAGCAGGCGCGCACGGTTTTCGATGCTGCCGCCGTAGTCGTCGGTGCGCTGGTTGGAGCCGCTTTTGAGGAATTGGTCGAGCAGGTAGCCGTTGGCGCCATGGACTTCCACGCCGTCAAAGCCCGCGGTTTCGACCGCGTTGCGCGCCGCAAGCTGGTAGCTATGCACGATGCCGGGCAACTCTTCAACCGAGAGCGCGCGCGGCTCGGAGGTGGCGACAAAGGTGGGCGCGCCGTCCTTGAGCAGCACAGTCTTGGTCTTGGCGGTGATGGCAGAGGGGGCGACCGGCTGGCCGCCGTCCGGCTGCAATTCGGTGTGCGAGACGCGGCCCACATGCCAGAGCTGCACCACGATCTTGCCGCCGGCCTCGTGCACGGCGCGGGTCACCTGCTTCCAGCCGTCGAGCTGCTCGCTGCCGTAGAGGCCGGGTACATCCGCATAGCCCTGGCCCTGGTGGCTGATGGCGGTGGCCTCGGTGACGAGCAGGCCGCCGCTGGCGCGCTGGGCGTAGTACTCGGCCATCAGCGCCGTGGGAATGGCGTCGGGGGCGCGGTTGCGGGTGAGGGGGGCGAGCACGATGCGGTTGGCCAGTTCAAGGTCGCCGGCCTGGGTGGGATCGAATAAAGAGGGCATGAGAGAAGAGGGCATGAAGGTGTCCAAAGGTGTCCGAAAGTGTCCAGGTGGAAATGAAAAAAACAGGCTTCAGTGTGTGCCGATCTGAATTTGCCTGTGCAACACGGGCTGCTGGATTCGTGCTAGATCGTTCCGGCATGCGTGCGTCCAACGGCCGTTTCCGGGTCTGGCCGGGCGGCCAACCCAACAAAATCGGGCCGACAGTGTTCGCAGGGGCTGCAATTGGTGATGGGTTGGTTTAAATCAACCCGATACGTGATTGACAGGTCCATATTGCGGAGACCGGCCAACTGGACGGCAATGTCGACAAACTCCAACCAGGAGGTCTTTATGTTGAAGAAACTGGCGATGATCCTGATCTTTATTTTGGGCACTGGTGCTGTCGCGGCACAGGAAGTCACCTACCGCACACACATCGCCCCACTCTGGAAATCCAAATGTGTTGCCTGCCACGGAGCGCAATCGCCTGAGCGGGCTGATTTTCTGCTGGACGAGAAGGGGTACGCGGAGAAGTCACAAGGGCCGCGCATGGATTCATACGAGCGTTTGATTGCGTTTATCGCCTGGCCCGACACGGGGGCATTCATGCGCCGGCTGGACGATGGAAGCAGCCAGTATGCCGGAGGCAAACCCGGCAACATGTATCAGTATCTCGGATCGACGGATGAAGAGCGGGCCGCGAATCTCAAACTGCTCAAGACGTGGGTTGGCGACGGCGCATGGAATCTCAATCGCTGGAACAAGCGGGGAGATGTGCCTATGGTCAGCAAAGAGCAACTTGACAAGATCCAGTTGAAGTATTGAGCCAACCCCGTCGTGGCCAGGCCGCCATGCGCTGGCGAAAAGCGGCGAGATTGACCAGGCGCGCAATGTCAACGCCGACACGCGGAGCCCAGTTGATGACGGTAGACAGGTAAGGGGCGGTCACGCTAAAAGTTTCACCCATCAGGTACTGCTTGCTGGTCAGCCGCTCGTCCACCCGCTTCAGACGCGATAGCAGCTTGTCGGTGGCGATGGTTTTGTACTCTGCGCCACGACTGCAATTGGGCGCGCACGACGGTGCCGTTGGCCGGGCTTTCAGGCAGGCGCATGCAGCGCGATATGCGGCGACAGGAGGCAGGCGCCGGGGCGCAGTAATGTTTCCGGGTGTTCTTGTTGATCCTGGAAGGGTGGTTGGAAATGGCTCCCCGATGTCAGGGCCTGTTCACCCTAAAACGCATCTCCCGTTTTAGGGTGAGCAGGCTCTAATCGGGACGCGTGTTTTCTGCGGCGTGCGGCCTGAAACCGCCACAATAGCAGGATGGCAAAAGTTTTTAAATGGGCGGTGTATCTGGCGCTGGGGCTGGTGGCCTTGCTGGCGGCGGTGGCCTTCACGCTGCACCGCTGGGTGAGCACGGACGATTTCCGGTTGCGCGTCGAGCGTGAAGCCTCGGCGGCGCTGGGGGTGCCGGTGACGCTGGGCCGGGTGGCGGTGGATGTGTGGCCCTTGCCCGCTGTGGCGCTGAGCGGCATCGCGGTGCAGAGCAAACCGCCCCTCACGCTGGAGCGCGTGGAGGTACGGCCCCAGTGGCAACCGCTGTTGCAGGGGCGGCTGGCGGTTTCCACGCTGCTGGTGCGGCGGGCTGTCTTGCCGCAGCAGGGTATAGACGCGGTGCTGCTGGCGCTGCAGAAAAAAAAGCAGCCGGAGCCCGTCAAGCAGGGGCCCGGGCCGAAAACGCCGGAACACGACGCCCTGGAGGGTTTGCCGCGCCGCACGGTGCTGGATGAGGTGACCTGGGTCAGCGCCGCGGGCGCGCGCACCACGGTGGCGGCCGAGGCGGCGCTGGCCGATGACGGCCTGCCCGACAGCGTGTCGTTCAAGCTGCTCAAGGGCAACCTGCAGGGGCTGCAGGCCACGCTGCAGCGCGAAGAGCCCAAACCCGCTGACAAGGCGGACAAGGGCGGCGCTACCGTTGCCGGCGAGGATCACTGGGCCTTGCGTGTCGAGGTGGGCGGCGGCAGGATAGAGGGCCGGTTGGGCCTGCGTCGCTCGCCTGCGGGCTCCTCGGCGCGGCCCGGTGAAGCACTGGCGCTCCAGGGCCAGCTGCAGACCCGCGGGGTCGAGGTCTCCGCGCTGACCGCTCCGGCCGGCGCGCTGTCGGGGCAGCTGGAGGCTACCACCAGCCTCAATGCCCGTGCGGCCACCACCAGCGGACTGGTGGATGCGCTGCAAAGCCACACCACGTTTACCGTGCGCAACGCGGTGATCAATGGCCTGGACCTGGCCAAGGCCGTGCAAACCGTGGGCTTGAGCCGCGGCGGGCAGACGCGTCTGGACACGCTGGCCGGGCAGGTCAACACGCAGGGGCGAGCGGCGCAGCTGAGCAACCTGATCGCGAGCTCGGGCGTGCTGAGCGCCACCGGCAATGTGGCGATATCGCCGGTCAAGGCGCTGAGCGGGCGGGTCATCGTGAATGTGGCGGGCGACAGCAAGCTGGGCCAGGCCATCGGCGGCGCGGTGGGCGTTCCCCTGACGGTGGGGGGCACGCTGGACAAGCCCGAGGTGACGCTGTCGCGCTCGGCCCTGCTGGGCGCGGCCATTGGCACGGCGCTGCTGCCGGGTGTGGGTACCGGCGCCGGCGCCAATCTGGGCGATCGCGTGGGCGAGGGCCTTCGCGGCCTGTTCGGCAAATAAGAGCGGCTAACAAAACCCTCCTGGCGTCGTTGTGTCACCTTGCCGTGCTGCAGCACTGTCTGCGACGACACGCCTAGCCAGGACCGCTTCGCTGGGTTTTGTTAGCGGCTCTAAGCCTGACGGTCCTCGGAGTCCTCCGGGGCTCTCCGGGGCCGCTATTGGCAAGCCCGTAACGCTAGAAAAATCATAGCAAACTCCGCATGCACTGAGGCCTTGTCCTACAGTGCCACGCGGGCGTTGCTGATGCGTCACCGCCGCTTGCTTTTCTACCATGTAAGTATTGCTTCCGGGTAAGCGTCGCGCGTGTTCGCTGTGTTCGCCTCCTGCTTTTGATGGCTTTTTGATTTTTGATATTGGTGCTGATGTTTGTTGAGGCCTTATCCGCTCGCAGGCTTGCGGGGACGAGGCATGACAAAGGAGAACCGATGCTCAAGTACGCGATTATTTTTGCGGTGATTTCACTGATAGCCGGCGCCCTGGGTTTTGGCGGGGTGGCGGCAGGCGCCGCCGGCATTGCCAAGATCCTGTTTGGCCTGTTCCTGATTCTGGCGGTCATTTTTGTGGTGCTCGCCGCGCTGGGCGTGGGTGCGGTCAAGAAGGGCATGAAGTAAATGGCGTCACTCCCTCCCATCACACCTTCGCCTTCATCGACTTCGTTGTCTTCGTCGACAGCTGCGCCCGCAAGTACCTTGATGTCCAGGGTCCGGCAGCGGCTGTTTCCGCCGCGCTCGGTGGACAGCAGCGCGGCGCCGCGTCTGGACGTCGCGCACCGGCCTGCCACCCCGCCCGCGCCGGTGTCGCTGCGGGCCGGTTTTCAGGCGGGCATTGCCGAGTTCCTGCTGGTCACCCGTTTGCGTGCGCGGCGCCGCGCCGCGCCCTCAGCCGATGTGCTGGAGCGCGCTGCGCGCATTGTGTTCGTGACATGCAAAAACTGGTTTGCCACCGCGGACAGTGGTCATGGCCACGGCGCTGGTCATCACCGCACGCGGATCTGATGATTCTGCCCGTCCCGCGCCAGCCAGGCTGCAATGTCTCAATGTCCTTCCGACGGGTTTTTTTTAATTCTCAACCGGCGCCCATTCCATGCACACCACCCTGATCGATGCATTGCTCGAGTACGAAGTCAGCAGCCCGACCCATTTTCTTTTCAATATCGAGGCCGCGTTTCACGAGGGTCACCAGGTGGTGGAGGAGCGGCTGACGATCACGCCGAGCATGAAGGTCCGCAACTTTTGCGATGAGCGCAGCGGCAACCGTTTCATACGCCTGGATGCGTCCAAGGGGAGGCTGTCCATCAACTACCACGCCCAGGTGCGGCTGGTCGCCGCGCCCGTGCCCCTGTATCTTGAAGAAACGCCGGTGACCAGCGTGCCCGATGATGTCTTGCGTTACCTGATGCCCAGCCGCTACTGCGAGTCGGACTCCATGAGCCGCGCGGCGCAGCAGCTGTTTGCTCACCTGCCTTCCGGTATCGGCCGCGTGCGCGCGGTCGAGAACTGGATTCACGACTCGATCGCCTACCTGCCGGGTTGCACCTCGTCGACGACCACGGCGCGGGATGTGTTTGTGCAGCGCGCCGGTGTGTGCCGGGACTTTGCGCATCTGGGCATCACCTTGTGCCGGGCGCTCAATATTCCCGCGCGGCTGGTGGTGGGCTACGTCCATTTTGACGAGCCGCCGCAGGATTTTCACGCCGTGTTCGAGGCCTGGCTGGAGGGGCGCTGGGTGCTGTTTGATCCCAGCCATATGGCGCCCATTGACCGGCTGGTGCGCGTAGGAACGGGGCGCGACGCGAAGGACGTGGCCTTTGCCACCATTTTTGGCAATGTGCAAATGCTGCGCAAGGAGCTGATCGTGGACGAGGGCGAAGTACCGCCGGGACCAGGCAGCCCGCCGGGATCGCATCCGCCCTTGCTCTCTTTGGTCAGCACCTAGTTACGTTGCGATACGCTTTTTCTTGCTCCCTCGCCCTTTGGGAGAGGGTTGGGGTGAGGGCCAGCGGCGTATAAAAATGCTGCAGTCTTTTGCATCGGTCGCTGCCCCCATCCCAACCTTCCCCCAAAGGCGGGAAGGAGTAAAAAAAGGGAAACATCGCTGTTCAAGCGACAGGAAGGACTAGCGCAACACCGCAGAAGCGGTTGGCTCGCGTTGCCGCGCCCAGGCCGGGCGGGGCGCTGCTTACGTGCGGTAGCTGCTGTCGAGCCGCTCCAGCTTGCGGATCAGCGAGGGCCAGGCAAAAGCGCCGCCCATGCCATCCGTCTGCACGCGCAACGCTTCCGATACGCCCTGGATGATTTGCGGATGGACGGTGATGAGTTCGCCGCCGGCCTGGGCATCGAGCTGGATGCGGCAGGTGCTTTCAAAGATGTACATGCTCAAAAACGCATCGGCAATGGTCGTGCCCACCACCAGCAGGCCATGGTTGCGCAGCATCAGGAAATTGGCGGATCCCAGGTCGGCCTGCAGGCGCGGCCTTTCCTCGCCGCGAAAGGCGACGCCCTCGTAGTCGTGGTACGCCAGCGACGCCAGCACAAAGGTCGATTGCTGGCTGATGGGCAGCACACCGCACTTTTGCGCACTGACGGCGACGCCGGCGCGTGTGTGGGTATGCAGCACGCAGCCGGCGCCGGGCCGGGCGTCATGCACCGCGCTGTGAATCACAAAACCGGCGGGGTTGACCGGGAAGGGCGAGTCAATGACTTTGTTGCACTGCCCGTCGACCTTGACCAGGCTGGAGGCGGTGATCTCGTCGAACATCAGGCCGTAGGGGTTGATCAGGAAGTGGTGCGCGCCGGGGCCCGCTACCTCCTCCGGCAGCTTGGCGCTGATGTGGGTGAACACCAGGTCGCTCCAACCGTACAAGGCCACCAGCCGGTAGCAGGCCGCGAGGTCGCAGCGCAACTGCCATTCCTCGGCGCTGACGGTTTTTTTCAGGGATGGGATGTTCACGGGTTTGTCTCCTGGCGGGTTGTTTTTAAAAAGGCCTGGCTTTGTACGATACGCCTGTGCGGCACGTGCAACTGTCAGAAATTGAACTTTCATCAGCGTGCCTGCTTCCCGCGCGTCGGTCACGCCGTGGTTTGGCGTGCTGCCGCTCGGTCGGGCTTCAAGTTTGCCGGAACTGCGCCAGCGTCTGCAGCAGGTTGCGCGTGGCCCCGTCAAGGGCTGCCAGCGGCCTGTGCACCACGGCGGTGTGGCGGGTCAACGCGGGCCTGAGCGGCAGCACCTGCACGCCGTTGGGAATGGCGGCAGCGCCCGCCTGCTCCAGCGGCAGCAGGGCCGCGCCATAACCGGCTGCCACCAGGCTTTTCATGGCTTCGTTGTAATTGAGCTCTATGCGCGCCCGGGGCGTGTGACCGGCCGCGGCAAACCACTCCATGGTCAGGCGGTACATGTGCGTGGTCGAGTCGTTGAAGATCAGCGGTTTTTCCATCAGCCAGGGCGGCGTGATGCGCTTGGGCGCCTTCCAGCCCGCGGGGAGGAAGGCCATCATCGGGTCGCTGCGCCAGTGGCTCATCAGCAGTTCGCGCCGCGCCGGCTGGGGCGTGGCCACCAGCCCGACATCCAGCGTGCCCTGGCCCAGGCGCTCCATGGCTTCACTGGAGCCGAGAATGCTGACCTCGACGTCGATCTCGGGGTGCGCGCGCGCCATGAGCTCCAGCACCCGCGGCAGCAAATGCACCAGGATGCCGGTGGAGGTGCCCAGCCGCACGCGGCCGACCCGCCCCTCGACATGGCGCTTGACGGCATCGGTAGCGTCATCGGCGTCACGCAGCAGGCGCCGCGCCCGCTCGACCAGCACGGCACCGGCCGCCGTGGGCACCACGCTGCGGCCCCCGCGCACCACTAGCTGCGTGCCCAGCCGGGCCTCCAGCTCGCTGATGTGCAGGCTGACCGTGGGCTGCGCCAGATGCAGCGCCCGTGCCGCGGCGGAGAAGGTGCCCAGGTCGGCGATGGAAACGAGGGTGCGCAGCTGGTCCAGATTGAGTTCACGCATCATTAATCCTGATAGGTTGCATCAGAAAATTCAACTTCCACAATAGCACGACAAGCCGCACCATTGGGCACTTCCCGATCACAGGAGTTGCCACCATGTTGTTAAAGCCGGGTTTTGTTTTGTTGAATCAGGCGCTGACCCGCCTGCGCCTTCACGCGCGCTTCTGGCGTCAGCGCGATGACCGCAGGCAGGCGGCCGAGCTGCAGGGCATGAGCGCGCGGGAACTCAATGATTTGGGGATAGGGCGGGGGGAGATACCGTATCTGCTGCTGAGCCGGGGGCCGGACTGCGGGGAGGAGGTGAGAAGATGAGGGGGAGGTGCAAGCTTACTGCGGAGCGGTCAGGGTTTCCAGTCGCGCAAGGTACAGCAGGGCCTGCGTGCGCCCGGTGCCGCACATCTCTGCCGAGGGGGCCAGCTGCCCGCAGACCGCGGGCCGACCGGGCTGGCCAAAGATGCGGCAAGCATTGGCGTCGTCAAGCTGCACGCAACGCACGCCGGCCGGCTTGCCTTCGGGCATGCCGGGTGTACCAGGAATGGGCGAACTGATGGATGGGGCAATGCAGCAGGCACCGCAGCCGGGTCGGCAATTCATCATGGAGGAGGGGCTATGGGCCGGAATTAGCTGGCGGGGCCATGCCTGCGTCTTATCCTGCCAGGCGGCTGCTGGCAAACAGCACCTGGTCAATCACCGCCTGCACCTTCTGGCGGTGCGCGTCATTGACCAGCTTGCCTTGTGCGTCGAAGGCGTCGCCCGCGCGGCCCAGCGCGAAATTGAACGGGGCAACCCAGCACTGCACATTGAGCAGCAGCGGGGCGAGGTGGCTTTGCGAGCGCAGGCCGCCCAGCGCACCGGGCGAGGCACTCAGAATGCCGACGACCTTGCCGCGTGAAAACTTGAATTCGTCGGTCCAGGCCGGGTCGGACTTGACCGGGCTGGAGGCCCAGTCGATGGTGTTCTTGAGCAGGGCGGAATAGCTCGCGTTGTATTCGGGCGAGCAGATGATCCAGGCAGGATGCTCATACATGAGTTGCTTGAGCTTCATCACGTCGGGCGGCGTGCCTTTGGCTTCAAGGTCGGCGTTGTACATTGGAATGTCAAAGTCGGCCAGTTCGATGTGGGTGACTTCGGCGCCACTCGCCCGTGCCATGTCGGCGGTGACGTGGGCCAGTTTGCGGTTGAAGGAGTTTTGGCGGGTGCTGCCGGCAAAGATGAGGAGTTTCATGCCCGCTATTGTGGCTGCTTGTGGCCTCCTGGCGGTGCGGTGGGGCGATTTCCGTGCCGGCCAGTCCCTTGCCTGCGGGGCCTTTGTGGCGCTTGTGCCAATGAATACGGGCAGACACGCACAGATAGGGGGTTATTTGCTATTGAATTCATAGCAAATGCCACTGCTGCAGCGCGCCGGCAGGAATGGCTCAAATGCCATTACGCAGCGCAGAACAAGGGCCTGCCTGATAAAATTCACCATTCGCCCGGTGGGGCGGGAACAGGTCTGGGCGCAAGCAGCGTGCGGCCTGATGTGCCGCTGGCTGTGCCAGCCGCGGCCGGCGTGGCCCTCTGGTCATCGTCAACTTCGGGGCAGCTCCATGGCGTACAGGCATCTGGCCTGAAGGCCGCTTTATTGAAGGAGGCGTGATGCAATCGCCTTATATCTATCCGCAAGAATTTGATGTGATCGTGGTCGGTGGCGGCCACGCAGGCACGGAAGCCGCGCTGGCCTCCGCCCGCATGGGCTGCAAGACCCTGCTGCTCTCGCACAACATCGAGACACTCGGCCAGATGAGCTGCAACCCCTCGATTGGCGGCATCGGCAAGGGCCACCTCGTCAAGGAGGTCGACGCGATGGGCGGCGCGATGGCGCTGGCCACGGACGAAGGCGGCATCCAGTTCCGCATTCTCAACAGCTCCAAGGGCCCGGCCGTGCGCGCCACCCGGGCGCAAGCCGACCGGATTCTGTACAAGGCGGCGATTCGCCGCAAACTCGAAAACCAGCCCAACCTGTGGCTGTTCCAGCAGGCGGTGGATGACCTGATGGTGGAGGGCGATCGAGTGGTGGGCGCTGTCACACAGGTCGGCATCCGGTTCCGTTCGCGCGCCGTGGTGTTGACGGCCGGGACTTTTCTGGACGGCAAGATCCATGTCGGGCTCAACAATTACGCGGCGGGCCGGGCGGGCGATCCGCCGGCCGTGTCGCTCTCCAGCAGGCTGAAGGAGCTCAAGCTGCCGCAGGGCCGCCTCAAAACCGGCACACCGCCGCGCATCGACGGCCGGACGATTGACTTCAGCAAATGCACCGAGCAGCCGGGCGATGGCATGCCGGGCGGAACCGCCGGGCCGGTTCCGGTGTTCAGCTTCATGGGCGGCAAGATCGCTCATCCCCGGCAAATGCCTTGCTGGATCACCCATACTAACGAGCGTACCCACGAGATCATCCGCTCCGGTTTTGACCGCAGTCCGATGTTCACCGGCAAGATCGACGGCGTGGGGCCGCGTTACTGTCCCAGCGTGGAAGACAAGATCAACCGCTTCGCCGACAAGGAAAGCCACCAGATTTTCCTCGAACCCGAAGGCCTGACCACGCACGAGATCTACCCTAACGGCATCTCGACCAGCCTGCCGTTTGACATCCAGTATGAGCTGGTGCGCTCGATGGCGGGTATGGAGAACGCCCACATCCTGCGGCCGGGCTATGCGATCGAATACGACTATTTTGATCCGCGGGCACTGAAGACAACCTTTGAAACCCGCGCGATTGGCGGGCTGTTCTTTGCCGGCCAGATCAACGGCACCACCGGCTACGAAGAGGCGGCGGCCCAAGGCATGTTTGCCGGCATCAACGCCGCGCTGCAGTGCCAGGGCAAGGAGGCGTGGCTGCCCCGGCGCGACGAAGCCTACCTGGGTGTGCTGGTCGACGACCTGATCACCAAGGGCGTGACCGAGCCCTACCGCATGTTTACCAGCAGGGCCGAGTACCGCCTGATGCTGCGCGAGGACAACGCCGACATGCGCCTGACCGAAAAAGCCCGCGAACTGGGCCTGGTGGACGACGCCCGCTGGGACGCCTTCAACCGCAAGCGCGATGCTGTTTCACGTGAAACAGAGCGGCTTCGCTCCCTCTGGGTCAACCCGCACAATCTGCCCCTGGCCGAAGCCGAGCGGGTGTTGGGCAAATCCATTGAGCGCGAATACAACCTGCTGGACCTGCTGCGCCGCCCCGATGTGAACTACGCCGGCCTGATGTCGCTGGAGGAGGGCAAATATGCCAACCCCGAACTTGCGGCTGAAGCGGCCGCGAGCGACGATCTGGCCAAAAGCGTGATCGAGCAGATCGAGATTACGGCCAAGTATGCGGGGTATATCGACCTCCAGAAAACCGAGGTCGAGCGCGCTGCGCACTATGAAAACCTCAAGCTGCCCACGGATCTTGATTACCTGCAGGTGTCGGCCCTGAGTTTTGAAGCGCGCCAAACCCTGGCCAGGCACCGGCCCGAAACGCTGGGCATGGCCTCGCGGATTTCCGGCATCACACCGGCGACCATCTCGCTGCTGCTGGTTCACCTGAAAAAGAACCTCTGGAAAAACGCCGTTCCGGTCAAACCCGAGGCGTCATCTGCCGAGCAGGCGCAAGCCTGATGGTCGGCGCCGGAAACGACTTGCGGGCCACTTTGCTGGCCGGCTTGCAGGAGTTGCAGCTGGACTTGAGCGATGACCAGGTCAGCCAGTTGCTGGACTACCTGAACCTGATCGCGAAATGGACCCAGGTTTACAACCTCACGGCGGTGCGTGATCCGGCCGAAATGATGACGCACCATCTGCTCGACAGCCTGGCGGCCATCGGGCCTTTGCGGCGCTATCTGCAAAATGCCGGGTTGGGGCAGGGCGCCCGTGTGCTGGATGTGGGCTCCGGCGCCGGCTTGCCGGGTGTGGTGATGGCCATCTGCTGCCCCGCGCTTGCCGTGACCTGCGTAGACACCGTGGCCAAAAAAGCCGCCTTTATCAAACAGGCGGCGCTCGCGCTCAAGTTGCCAAATCTCCTGGGCTTGCATGCGCGGGTTGAAACCCTTACCCAGCCGTTTGACCTGATCTGTTCCCGTGCCTTTGCTTCGCTGGCCGATTTCACCCAATGGTCTGGCGGTGCACTGGCGCCCCATGGCGTGTGGATGGCCATGAAGGGGAAGCAACCAGCGGAAGAATTGGCCGCCTTGCCGCCGACCGTTGAAGTGTTTCACGTGGAACAGTTGCAGGTGCCGGGGCTGGAGGCCGAGCGTTGCATCGTCTGGATGCGGTGCCGGGACGCTGCGGCAGGACCGGCCCAGCAGGGTTGAAGAGCGGGATTTTCTTCATCGTGCCGTTGTGCGCGGCACGAAAGACAGGTTCATTCGCATTGGCGCTGTGACCCCCTGTCGTAAACTCAAGCCCTCTACTTCCGGAGAAATTCCATGCTGGGCTCATTCGTCGGCGTTGCCGATTACGGCGCTTTTGTTGTCGCGATCATTGTGTTTCTGCTGATTCCCGGGCCCGGCAACCTGGCGCTGATCACCTCGACCGGCAAGGGCGGCATTCGGGGTGGGCTGGGTGCCACCTTGGGCGTGATTGCCGGCGACCAGGTCTTGCTCTGGGCGGCCGTGGCTGGGGTGGCCGCCGTGATGGCCGCCTACCCGACGGCTTTTCATGCCGTGCAGTGGATGGGCGCCATTTACCTGACCTGGCTGGGCATCAAGATGCTGATCGCCAAGCCCGGCGACGCACCCCTCCTGCAAATCAAGCCGCGTCATTATTTCCGCCAGGCCTTGCTGATCACCTTGCTCAACCCCAAGGCCATTGTTTTCTACATGGCCTTCTTCCCGTTGTTTGTCGATCCGGCCCAGCACCAGGGGCTGAAAACCTTTGGCGTGATGGCGGCGACGATTGCCGTCCTGACTTTTCTGTATGGCCTGACCTCGGTCATGTTGACCTATCACCTTGCGGAACGCATTCGCGCCAACCCGAAAATCACCGCCATCCTGAACAAGCTGGCAGGTGTTTTCCTGATCGGCTTTGGTCTCAAGCTCGCGGTCTCCAAATGAACCATAAAACCAAAAAAGATCACCCAGCACAATTTTTCGACGGGCTGCCCCTAGAAAAATTAGCCCCCTCGGGGGGCAGCGCCTTACACGCAGTGAAAAGCGTGGGGGCTTACTGATGGCCAAAATATTCTGCGTTGCCAACCAAAAGGGCGGGGTGGGCAAGACCACCACCACGGTGAATCTGGCGGCGGGCTTGGCCAAGGTTGGCCAGCGTGTGCTGATGGTTGACCTGGATCCGCAGGGCAATGCCACCATGGGTTCGGGGGTGGACAAGCGCAAGCTCGAACTCACCGTCTACGA
Source organism: Polaromonas sp. P4_H1 (assembly GCF_056400945.1). Taxonomy (NCBI): domain Bacteria; kingdom Pseudomonadati; phylum Pseudomonadota; class Betaproteobacteria; order Burkholderiales; family Comamonadaceae; genus Polaromonas; species Polaromonas sp. P4_H1. The sequence continues at coordinate 88,120 of NZ_JBFUKG010000012.1, forward strand.
TGTGCTGCTGGAGTCGGCTTCTGTCATGGAAGCACGCGTGCACAGCGAGAAATGCGGCTACGACGTGCTGGGCGCCAACCGCGAGCTGGCCGGTGCCGAGGTCGAGCTGGTGGAGGTGGAGCGCCGCGAACGGCGGCTCAAGCTGGCCCTGAATGCCGTGGAAAAAGACTATGACTTCGTGCTGATCGACTGCCCGCCATCGCTGAGCATGCTGACCCTCAACGGCCTGTGCTGCGCGCATGGCGTGATCGTGCCGATGCAGTGCGAGTACTTTGCGCTCGAAGGCCTGACCGACCTGGTCAACACCATCAAGCAGGTGCATGCCAACCTCAACAAGGACCTGCAGATCATTGGCCTGCTGCGTGTGATGTTCGATCCGCGCATCACGCTGCAGCAGCAGGTCAGCGAGCAGCTCAAGGAACACTTTGCCGAGAAGGTGTTCAACACCGTGATCCCGCGCAATGTACGCCTGGCCGAAGCGCCCAGCTACGGCCTGCCTGGTGTGGTGTTCGACCCGTCCTCCCGAGGCGCGCAGGCCTTCGTCACGTTTGCCGAGGAAATGGTGCTGCGCATCAAGGGCATGTGAGGCGGCCTCTTGATAAAAGCATCCACATCCATCCTGCATACTTCACCTGTAGCTATCAAAAACATAGCAAGCCGAGTCGCATTGAGCCACATTGAGTCAAACTGAGTCGTTGAACGCATGAACTCCCGTAATGTCCTGATCCTTCCCGGCTGGCAGAACAGCGGCCCCGAGCACTGGCAAAGCCGCTGGGAGCAGGCCCATGGCTTCACGCGCGTGGAGCAGCATGACTGGGAGCGTCCGCTGCGGGGCGACTGGATCGCGCGGCTGGAAGATGTGCTGCTGTCATGTGACGAGCCCGCCGTACTGGTGGCGCACAGCCTGGGCTGCATCCATGTGGCGGCATGGGCCGCGCACTCGCGCAACACGCACCGCGTGAAAGCGGCGTTGCTGGTGGCGCCGCCCGATGTCGAGCAGGACGGTGTGCGCGAGATGCTGCCGAGCTGGTCGCCGATTCCGCTGCAGACACTGCCTTTTAGAACTGTGCTGTTTGCCAGCAACGACGACCCGTTCTGCGCCCCGGAGCGCGCCCGCCGGTTTGCGGCCGCGTGGGGTGCCGGGCTGATGGATGCCGGCGCACGCGGCCACCTCAATGCCGAGAGCGGCTTGGGCGACTGGCCGCAAGCCTATACCGAGTTGCAGCGCCTGATGCGCTTGTGATGCCCGAGTGCTTCACAACGCCACGGCAAGCGACTCCCTTCGATTTGTATTCAAGAAAGAAATGACAGACATGGTCACCAAAAAACCAAAAGGCCTGGGCCGCGGACTGGAAGCCCTGCTGGGGCCCAAGGTCAGCGAATCAGGGGACGTGGACAACGCCAACAGCAGCGCCACCAGTCCCGGCCTGCCGGCAACACTGCGCCTGGCCGACATGGTGCCCGGCCAGTACCAGCCGCGCACCCGCATGGACGAGGGCGCGCTGTACGAACTGGCCGAATCCATCAAGGCGCAGGGCATCATGCAGCCGATTTTGGTGCGACGGCTGAACAGCGGTGCGCACGACGGCAAGTATGAAATCATCGCCGGCGAGCGGCGCTTCCGTGCCGCCAAAATCGCCGGGCTCGACAGCGTGCCGGTGCTGGTGCGCGACGTGCCCGACGAGTCGGCCGCGGCCATGGCCCTGATTGAAAACATCCAGCGTGAAGACCTCAATCCGCTCGAAGAGGCCCAAGGCCTGCAACGCCTGGTGAAGGAGTTTGGGCTCACTCACGAGTTGGCGGCGCAGGCCGTGGGGCGCTCGCGCAGCGCCGCCTCCAACCTGCTGCGCCTGCTGAACCTGGCCGACCCGGTGCAGACCATGCTGATGGCCGGCGACCTGGACATGGGTCACGCCCGGGCTCTGTTGGCCCTGGACCGCGCCACGCAGATCACAGCGGCCAACCAGATCTCGGCCAAAAAGATGTCGGTGCGCGAGACGGAAAACCTGGTCAAGAAACTCAGCGCCGAGTTCTCCCTGAGGCCGCAAAAGGCCGCCAAGGAAAAATCGCGTGACACCCGCCGCGTCGAAGAAGAGCTGGCCGACCTGCTGATGGCCGAGGTCGAAGTCCGCGTCAAAAAGCAGGTCAAGCGCAACGGCCGGCACGAAGAGATGGGCGAGGTGGCGATCCAGTTCTCCTCGATGGATGAGCTCAATGGGCTGATCGAGCGGCTGCGCGGCGATAAATAAACCGCGCCAGGGGTGGAGCCAACTTGTTGCATCGACCGGTTGAATCCGCCGCCCAAAGTGAACCGCCAACTTGCACCAACGAACAATCGCAAAACAGCGACCGCGGACTTTCGGCACCCTCCGTCAAATGGAGGATGTTCCAACCACAAAGTTTGGTCGAGAATCGCTGCAAATGTAGAGCGAGCGACTTCTTAAAAGTTGCCGGGTTTGTCGCTATTTTTAATGGAGCAAACTATCCAAGTGAGACACGCGTAGATGCCAGTTTTTTTAGTTCAAGTTGCCACGTTATACCGCAGCACCTTGCGGTATACATTACGTTAGGCAGCGTCAACATACGGAGTGGTCATGTCCATACCGACTCGAGTCAACGAAGCAATCCAGACACACTACACCCGTTCCGATTTGGGGAACATCATCCTCGCGGCGCTGGAAAAGGCGGGTAAGGACGCAAATCGCCTCACGCTCGAGGACTTGGCGCCGGTCGACGAATTTCATATCCGCGGCCGGGCGGCGACGCTCGAGCTTGCGCGGGCTGCTGGCCTCGATGCGGCGAAGCGTGTGCTGGATGTCGGTAGCGGTGTCGGCGGGACGTCTCGATGCCTGGCAAAGGAGTTCGGCTGCCGTGTCACCGGCATCGACCTCACCGAGGAATACTGCGGCGCCGCTGCGTTGCTCACCGCGAAGATCGGCCTCGCGGACCTCGTTGACTATCGCCAGGGCGACGCGACCAATCTACCGTTCGATGACGCGTCGTTCGACGTGGTCTGGACCGAGCACGTGGCGATGAACATCCCGGAGAAGTCCCGGCTGTACCGGGAGATGCACCGGGTTCTGAAGCCGGGCGGCACGCTCGCAATCTACGATATTCTCGCCGGCCCGTCAGGTCCCGTTCTCTTTCCTGTTCCTTGGGCGCGCACGCCTGATACGAGCTTCCTGGTGCGGCCGGATGAGCTGCGTAAGCTTCTCGACGCTGCCGGGTTCATGGTGACCAACTGGTCGGACACGACTGATGCGGCGCGCGCCTGGTTCGTGTCGCTGGCTGAGAAGATCCGCAAAGAAGGCTTGCCGCCGCTTGGATTTCACGTCCTGCTCGGAGCTGATTTTCAAGCGATGGCCCAGAATCAACGACGAAATCTTGAAGAGGGGCGGATTGTTCTCGCACAAGTCATCGCAAGCAAATGGGCGTTGCCTAACCCCGGCGTGCAACCGACGCCCGCAAGCGGGCGCGGCTGACGCCGAATGTTAGCCGTCATGAACCGTTGCCCTGAAATCGACGAACTGAATGCCTTGGTGGTACGCACGTCCAGCTATACCCCGAAGAGCCGGAGCCGGAGCCGGAGCCGGAGCCGTACAGCACCCACCGGTTTGAATGCGTTGCCGGCGAGGGGCGCATAGTTTGCGAATTGCTACCCGGCGAAGATGAGTTACGTTTCATGTGGTGGCTCTCGGGCCGACTCACGCTAGACGTTAAGCTTCAAGGTGTGCGCTCCCTTGACATATAGCGGTCTGCTGGCGATGAGTCGCTTGTTGGCAACGTTGACGCTGGAGACTTACGGCTATTTTTCAAACTTCAGGTCCGTCCACGAGTGTGTCTTCAATGGTCATCGGCATCCTTCTTTGGCTAATGACGGCTTCCTGTTGTATATGGATGCCCCCTCAACAGCAAGAAGTTGACCGATAGTTTTGGCTGTCGGGGAAGCGCCTGCAGTCGTATATCCGGCATCTGGGGGGCTCTGTTGTGGCCCGTGCTGCGCGGGGCGCGCTGAGCATGTCAAGCATGCTGCATCGAATTGCCAGACAATGGCTATCCCCAGATACATTGACATTGCCAGGACCCGAATCTCATGACCTACCCCAATACCCAATTGTTCATCGCCGGCCAATGGCTGGATGCCGCCGATGGCCGCAGCCTGGCCGTCTTCAACCCGGCCACCGGCAAGGAAATCGGCCGCGTGGCCCATGCGGCCAAAGCCGACCTGGACCGTGCCCTGGCGGCCGCGCAGCAGGGGTTTGAAACCTGGCGCAAGGTTCCGGCGTTCGAGCGCAGCAAGATCATGCGCCGGGCGGCGGGCCTGATGCGCGAGCGCGCCGGCGAGATCGCGGCGGTTTTGACGCAGGAGCAGGGCAAGCCCCTGGCCGAGGCCAAGGTCGAGGCCATGGCTGCGGCCGACATCATCGAGTGGTTTGCCGAGGAAGGCTTTCGCGTCTATGGCCGCGTCGTGCCGTCGCGCAACCTGGCCACGCGCCAGCTGGTGCTGAAGGACCCCGTCGGGCCGGTGGCCGCCTTCACCCCCTGGAACTTCCCGATCAACCAGGCGGTGCGCAAGCTGTCGGCCGCGCTGGCCACGGGTTGCTCCATCATCGTCAAGGCGCCGGAGGAAACACCGGCCGGACCGGCTGCGCTGATCCAGGCCTTTGCCGACGCGGGCATTCCGGCCGGCGTGATCGGCCTGGTGTACGGCAACCCGGCCGAAATCTCGGGTTACCTGATCCCGCACCCGGTGATCCGCAAAATCACCTTCACCGGTTCCACGCCGGTGGGCAAGCAGCTCGCTGCCCTGGCGGGCCAGCACATGAAACGCGTGACGATGGAGCTGGGCGGCCACGCGCCCGTGATCGTGGCCGAAGACGCCGATGTCGAGTTGGCGGTCAAGGCCGCCGGCGGCGCCAAGTTCCGCAACGCCGGGCAGGTGTGCATTTCGCCCACGCGCTTTCTGGTGCATGAAAGCATACGCAACGACTTTGCGGCGGCGCTGGTCAAGCACGCGCAAGGCCTCAAGGTCGGCGACGGCCTGGGCGAAGGCGTCCAGATGGGGCCGCTGGCCAACCCGCGCCGGCTGACGGCCATGGCCGAGTTCACGCAGGACGCGGTACAGCGCGGCGCCAAGGTGGCAGCAGGGGGTGAGCGCATCGGTGACCTGGGCAACTTCTGGGCGCCCACGGTGCTGACCGATGTGCCGCTGGACGCCAAGGTGTTCAACGACGAGCCCTTCGGCCCCATGGCGGCCATCCGCAGCTTCAACACGCTGGACGAAGCCATCGCCGAAGCCAACCGCTTGCCCTTTGGTCTGGCGGGCTACGCGTTCACGCGCTCACTGAAGAATGCGCACGCGCTGTCGCAGAACGTGGAGGTCGGCATGCTGTGGATCAACCAGCCCGCCGCGCCCTGGCCCGAGATGCCCTTTGGCGGCGTCAAGGATTCCGGCTACGGCTCCGAAGGCGGGCCGGAAGCTCTGGAGGCCTACCTGAACACGCGGGCCGTGTCGATCATGAACGTTTGAGCTCCACCGCGCCCCACACACTGACGTCTGTGGGGCGGCGCGGCTCACGGCCGCCCGGCACCGTAGCACTCATGGGTTCGAGCATATGCCAGAGCAGTGTTCGTGTAGGCTGTGTGTGGGCGCTGACTTCTGTCATGTCCTGGCTCCGGTTTTCGGGTTTTCAGAGGATCACGAGCAACAGCGCCTGAAGCTGACTCCTGCAGGGGATTTTTGCAAGCCAAAAATGCCTCTGGCCCCCTGAACGACGGGCAATGAGCAGCCATTAATGAATTGCATGGCCAATCCAACGGCCGCGCCACACCGGCGCGGCGTGCCTGCGTCCGCCATTCCTGCGCAATGCAGCGTGCAACCCTCCAAGCCCCATTCACTAAAGACCTAGGGTTAGTCCCATGTTGATGTGCTGATGTACTCATCATACCATCACACCTCCTTGGCGCTCTCCACCTGGAAGGGGAGTGCTCCCACTCACTAACAGACTGGAGCTTGGTAATGAAGACAACAATCGCGCTGTTCGGCGCGGGCGGGAAAATGGGGGTTCGGCTGGCCAGGAACCTGCAGGGCTCGGACTACCGGGTGCGTCATGTCGAGGTTGGCACCGTTGGCCGGCAGCGTCTGAAGGACGAGCTGGGCCTTGAATGTGTCTCGGTCGATGCGGCGCTGGATGGCGCCCAGGTGGTGATCCTGGCCGTCCCCGACACCCTGATCGGCAAGGTCGCCGCCGAGATCTCGCCCAAACTGCTGCCCGGCACCATGGTGATCACGCTGGACGCCGCCGCGCCCTTTGCCGGCCACCTGCCGGACCGGCCGGACCTGGTCTACTTCGTCGCCCATCCCTGCCACCCGCCCATCTTCAACGACGAAAGCACGAGCGAGGCACGGCGCGACTTTTTTGGCGGCGCGCACGCCAAGCAATCCATCGTCAGCGCGCTGATGCAGGGCACGGACGCGGACTTCGCGTTGGGCGAAGCGGTGGCCAAGGTGATCTACCAGCCCATCCTGCGCTCCTACCGCCTCACGGTCGAGCAGATGGCTTTGCTGGAGCCCGGCCTGTCCGAAACCGTCTGCGCCACGCTGCTCGACGTGATGCGCGAAGCGATGGACGAGGTGGTGGCGCGCGGCGTGCCCAAGGACGCTGCCCGCGACTTCCTGCTGGGCCATATGACCATTCTGGGCGCGGTGATCTTCAAGGAGATCCCGGGCCAGTTCTCCGATGCCTGCAACAAGGCGATTGCCTTCGGCAAGCCGCGCCTGATGCGCGACGACTGGAAAAAAGTCTTCGACCACGACGAGATTGCTGACAGCATCCGCCGCATCACCTGAGTTTTCGCGTTCCCCGCCCGGCCGACGCCGCCACAGAAGCGGCGCGGCTGCGTTCCTTCGGTTTCCCATTGCAAACCTCTCATGGAGACAAACATGACCTCACGTTCCCGCTCTTCCCTCCTTCCCCGCGCGGTACTCGCCGCCTCCGCCCTCCTGATGGCCCTCGCCGGCACGGCCGGCGCCCAGACCATTCTGAAGATCGGCTACACACCGCCCAAGGACTCGCACTACGGCGTGGGCGCGACAACGTTCTGCGACGAGGTGGAGAAGGGCACGCAAGGCCGCTACAAGTGCCAGCACTTCCCGTCCTCGGCTCTCGGTGGCGAACGCGAGATGATCGAATCGGTGCAGCTCGGCACCCAGGATATGGTCAACACTTCCACGGGTCCGCTCGGCAATTTCGTGCCCGAGGTCAAGATCGTCGACATCCCCTTCCTGTTCCGCGACTACGACCATGCGCGCAAGGTCATGGACGGCCCGATCGGCCAGGACCTGCTGAAGAAGATGCCGGACAAGGGGCTGATCGGCCTGGCCTGGACGGAAAACGGCTTTCGCCACATGACCAACAACAAGCGGGCCATCAACACTGCTGACGACGCCCGCGGCCTCAAGGTGCGCACCATGGAGAACAAGGTGCACATGGAGGGCTACAAGACCTTTGGCCTCTTGCCGACACCGATGGCTTTTCCTGAGCTCTTCGGCGCCCTGCAGCAGGGCACGGTTGACGGCCAGGAGAATCCGATCCCGGTGATTCTGTCGTCGAAGTTTTCCCAGGTGCAAAAACACCTGTCGCTGACGGCCCATGTCTATTCGCCCGCGGCCCTGCTCCTCTCGACCAAGGTCTGGAGCAAGCTGTCGGACGCCGACAAGAAGCTCTTCGTCGAGGCCGCGCAAAAGGCGGCCATCATCCAGCGCAAGAGGGTCAATGACGACGAGCACATGGGCATTGCGCAGCTGCGCAAAGATGGCATGCAGGTGATCGAGAAGGTCGACGGCGAGAGCTTCCGCAAGGCGGTGACCACGGCCTATCCGCAGTTCGCCAAGGAATTTGGCGCCGACAAGATCGCCGCGATCCAGGCCGTCAAGTAACCGCACGTCCACCAGGAGCCCGGCATGGACACCTTTGAACGCTGGCTGCTGGCGGGCAACCGCTGGGTGCTGATTGTGCTGCTGGCGGTGATGGCGCTGATCATCTTCGCCAACGTGGGGCTGCGCTACCTCACCAACGAATCCATCGAGTGGGCCGAAGAGGTCGCGCGCCACCTGATGATCTGGCTGACCTTTCTGGGCGCCGGGCCGGTGCTGCGCTACGGCGGGCACATTGCGGTGGACAACCTGCAGGACAGCCTGCCGCGCGGCCTGGCCGTGGCGCTGCGCTGCCTGATCGCGCTGCTGTTGCTCGGCTTCTTTGCCTTCATGGTCTGGTACGGCTGGCTCTACCTGCAGCGCGCCCAGTTCCAGACCACGGCAGCCACCCAGATCTCCTTTGCCTGGATATATGCGGCCATGCCGATCGGCGGGGTGCTGCTGATCGCGCACTGGCTGCTGGTCGTGCGCGGCTACATGCGTGAGCGTGTCTTCGCCTCGGACGCGCACTTTGACGCCAACGCGAGTGCATCGCTATGAGCGCAAGCCTCATCCTGTTGATTAGTGCCTGCGCCTACCTGGCTGTCGGGGTGCCGGTGGCCTTCGCGCTGGGCTTGTCGACCTTGACCTCGCTGCTGCTGGGCGGCGACTACCCGCTGTTTGTGCTGCTCAAGGAAACCTTCACCGGCATCGACAGCTTCCCGCTGATGGCGGTGCCGTTTTTCATCCTCGCGGCCGAACTCATGAGCGGCGGCTCGCTCACCGAAGTGCTGCTGCGCTTTGCCAGCCAGTTCGTCGGCCACAAACGCGGGGGCCTGGGCTACACCAACGTGGTCGGGTTGACGTTCTTCTCGGGCATCTCCGGCTCGGCGCTGGCCGATGCCGCCGGCCCCGGCTCGATGATGATCAAGATGATGGACAAGGCCGGTTACGACCGCGCCTACGCCGCGGCGCTGACGGCGGCCACCGCCATCGTCGGGCCCATCATCCCGCCGTCCATCATCATGATCATCTACGCGCTGCAGGACGAAAGCGTGTCGGTGGGCGCGCTGTTTGCGGCCGGGCTGCTGCCGGGCCTGCTGATCGCGGTCGGCATGTGCATCGTCAACTGGCGCGTGTCAACGGCGCGCAACTACCGCGGCGACGGCGAGCATCCGGGCTGGCGCGAAATCGTCGGCACCAGCGTGAAGGCGTTGCCGGCGCTGCTGCTGCCGGTGCTGATCCTGGGTGGCATGCGCGCGGGCTGGTTCACGCCGACTGAGGCGTCGGTGGTGGCGGTCTTCTACGCGCTGGTCTGCGGCAAATGGGTGTACCGCACGCTGGAGTGGAAGGCGCTGCCCAATATCCTGGAGCGCTCGGCGTTGTTGACGGCCTCGGTGCTGATCATCATCGGCCTGTCGGCGGCCTTCGCCTGGGTGCTGACCATCGAAGGGCTGCCGCAGACGCTGGCCGAATGGATGATCGCGCAGCACTTCACGCCCACCGTTTTCCTGATCGTGGTCAACGTCTTCCTGCTGCTGTTTGGCATCTTCATTGAGCCGCTGCCCGGCGTCATGGTGCTGGTGCCGATCCTGGCGCCGGTGGCGCTCAAGCTGGGCGTAGACCCGGTGCACTTCGCCATGATCGTGATCTACAACCTGACGCTGGGCATGATCACGCCGCCGGTCGGCGGGCTGCTGTTCGTGACCTCCAACGTCTCGCGGGTGCCGCTGGCCGCGCTGGTGCGCGAACTCAAACCCTTCCTCGTCGCTCACGCCGCCATCCTGGTCGTCATCACTTTCATCCCGGCACTGAGCACCTGGCTGCCGCGCGCGCTGGGCTTCAAATAAACCGCCTTTTCCCCCTTCTTCCCCTCCATCCGATCTCACATCAAAGGAAAGAAATGAATCCGCTTGCACCCCAGCGCAACCTGATCAACGGCGAGCATTGCGCCGCCGCCTCGGGGCTGGCCATTGACGTGCTCGACCCGTCCGACGGCGAGGTCTTCACCAGCTTGCCGCGCAGCGACGCCCGCGACATCGACGCCGCCGTGGCGGCCGCGCGGGCCGCCTTCCACGGCGCCTGGGGCCGTACCACGGCCACCGAGCGCGGCCGCATCATGATGCGTCTGTCGGCGCTGATTCTGCAGCACCACGCCGCGCTGTCGGAGTTGGAGTGCCGCGACACCGGCAAGCCGATCCAGCAGGCGCAGGCCGACATCACGGCCTGTGCGCGCTACTTTGAGTATTACGGCGGTGCGGCCGACAAGCTGCACGGCGAAATGATTCCGTATGCACAGGGCACGACCGTGATGGCCGCGCGGGTGCCGCATGGCGTCACCGGCCACATCATTCCGTGGAACTACCCGGCGCAGATCTTCGGCCGCTCGGTCGGCGGCGCACTGGCCGCGGGCAATGCCTGCGTCGTGAAACCGGCCGAAGACGCCTGCCTGACACCGCTGCGCATCGCCGCGCTGGCCCTGGAGGTCGGTCTGCCCGCGGGCGCCCTGAACATCGTCTGCGGCCTGGGTATCGAAGCCGGTGCGGCGCTCGCCAGCCATACCGGCATCAACCATATTTCCTTCACCGGTTCGCCGCAGACCGGCACTGCCGTTGCGCAGGCGGCCGCCGTCAACCATGTGCCGGTGACGCTGGAGCTCGGCGGCAAGTCGCCGCAAATCCTGTTCGCCGATGCCGACCTGGAGCAGGCGCTGCCGGTGGTGGTCAACGCGATCGTGCAGAACGCCGGCCAGACCTGTGCCGCCGGCAGCCGGGTGCTGATAGACCGCGCCATTCATGCGCAGGTCATGGCGCTGCTGAAGGAACGTTTCGAGGCGCTGTCTACCGGCCCCGGCCTGCAGGGCCTTGACTGCGGCCCGCTGATCAACCGCAAGCAGCTGGAGCGTGTGCAAACCATGGTCGAGGCGGCGCGTGGCGACGGCGTGCGGGTGGCGGCGCGCGCACGGCTTGCGCCTGGCGCGCCTTCAGGCGGCTTCTTCTTTCCGCCCATGCTGCTCGATGACGTTCCGGCCGCGCACACGATTGCGCAGTCGGAGGTCTTTGGCCCGGTGCTGGCGGCCATGACGTTTGACGGCGAAGACGAAGCGGTCGACATCGCCAACGGCACGCCCTTTGGCCTGACGGCCGCGGTGTGGACGCGCGACGGCGCGCGCCAGCTGCGCGTTGCGCACCGCATCGAGGCCGGCCAGGTCTTTATCAACAACTACGGCGCGGGCGGCGGCATCGAGCTGCCCTTCGGCGGCATGAAACATTCGGGCTATGGCCGCGAGAAGGCCTTCGAGGGCATGCGTGGTTTCACGACCATCAAGACCATTGCCATCAAGCACGGCTGAACCTTTTAAGTTAGCCCTTCAGGACAGAGAGAGAGAAAGAGACATGAAAAAACTTCAGGACCGCGTGGCCATCATCACCGGCGCAGGTGGCGGCTTTGGCGAAGGCATTGCGAAACATTTCGCCGAACTCGGCGCCAAGGTAGTCGTGGCCGACCTGCGCGCCGAGGCGGCGCAGCAGGTCGCCGCTGCCATCGAGGCGGGCGGCGGCCAGGCGATTGCGGTGCACGTCGACGTGACGCAGGACGCGTCGGTCGCCGACATGGTGGCCGCCGCGGTCAAGCGCTTCGGCCGCCTGGACATCCTCGTCAACAACGCCGGCACCACGCACAAGAACCAGCCCATGCTGGAGACCGACGAGAAGACTTTCGACCGCGTCTATGCGACCAACGTGAAAAGCATTTACCTCGGCGCGCGCCATGCGGTGCCGCTGTTTCGCCAGCAGGGCGGTGGCGTCATCATCAACATCGCCTCCACCGCCGGCCTGCGCCCGCGCCCGGGCCTGAGCTGGTACGCCGGCACCAAGGGCGCGGCCATCACGCTGACCAAGGCCATGGCGGTCGAGCTGGCACCGGACAAGATCCGCGTCAACGCCATCAACCCGGTGATGGGCGAGACCGGCCTGCTCGCCGACTTCCTGCCCGGCGCGGACAGCGAGGAAGTGCGCCGCAAGATCATCGCGACGATCCCGCTGGGCCGCCTGAGCAAACCGATTGACATCGCCAAGGCGACCGCCTTTCTGGCCAGCGACGAAGCCGACTTCATCACCGGTGTGGCGCTCGAAGTCGACGGCGGCCGCTGCATCTGAAGCCGTTCACGATGAAGACCTACCGCATCGGCGTGATTCCCGGCGACGGCATAGGCCGCGAGGTCGTGCCCGAGGGCCTGCGCGTGCTTGAGGCCGTGGCGGCGCGCTTCGGCTTTGGCATCGAGCAGCAGCACTTCGACTGGAGCTGCGAGACCTACAAGGCCAGCGGCCGCATGATGCCGGACGATGGCCTGGCGCGCCTGCGCGACCACGACGCGCTGTACCTCGGCGCGGTCGGCTTTCCCGGTGTGCCGGACCATGTCTCGGCCTGGGGCCTGTTGATCCCGATCCGCCGCGCGTTTGAGCAGTACGTGAACCTGCGGCCGGTGCGCCTGATGCCGGGCATGACACCGGCGGTGCGCGACCGCGAGCAGCCGATCGACTTCTGGGTCGTGCGCGAAAACAGCGAAGGCGAGTACTCGCAGATCGGCGGCCGGCAGAATGCCGGCACCGAGCACGAGATCGTGGTGCAGCAGTCGGTCTTCACGCGCCGCGCGACCGACCGCATCATGCGTTATGCCTTCGAGCTGGCACGCCGCAGCGGCAAGCTGCACGTGACCTCGGCCACCAAGTCGAACGGCCTGTTTTATTCGATGCCGTTCTGGGATGAGCGTTTTGCCGCGATCCGGGCGGAGTACCCGGATGTGCGTGCCGACCAGGACCACATCGACATCCTCACCGCGCGTTTTGTGATGACGCCCGAGCGCTTCGGCGTGGTGGTCGCCAGCAACCTGTTCGGCGACATCCTGTCCGACCTCGGCCCCGGGGTTACCGGCACCATCGGCATCGCACCGTCGGGCAACATCAACCCCGAGCGAACCTACCCCTCGCTGTTCGAGCCGGTGCATGGTTCGGCGCCCGACATCGCCGGCCGCGGCATCGCCAATCCGATGGGCCAGATCTGGTCGGCCGCGATGATGCTGGAACACCTGGGCGAGATAGAGGCAGGCCAAATGATTGTCAGAACGATAGAGAAAGTGCTGGGCACGGCGAGCACACCGCGAACGCCCGACCTCGGCGGCCGCGCCACGACCCGCGAGCTCGGTGACGCCATCGTGCAGGCGCTGCCGAATTGAAGGATTACCCATGAGCGAACGCATTCACGCGACCTACTGGCTGGAAACCGGCGATGACCCGCGGCACGCCGCCGAGGTGATTGCCGGCGAGCAGTCCAGCGGCACCTTCATCACGCTGCCCAACGAGACGCCGGCCCTGAAGGCGCGCTCGGGCGCGCGCATCGAGCGGCTCGAGGTGCTGGAGCAGGTTGGCCAGCCCAGCCTGCCGGTTGCCACGCCGGCCAAGGTCTACACCCGCTGCACGCTGGAGCTGTCGTGGCCGATCGAGAACCTTGGCCCCTCGCTGCCCAACCTGATGTCGACCATCGCCGGCAACCTGTTCGAGCTGCGCCAGGTGTCGGGCCTGCGCGTGCTGGACCTGAAACTGCCAGCGTCCTTCGCCGATGCCTACCCCGGCCCGGCCTTCGGCATCGACGGCACGCGGCGCCTGTCCGGCGTGGCGAAGGGCCCGCTGATCGGCACCATCATCAAGCCCAGCGTCGGCCTGGACGCCGCGCAGACGGCTGAGCAGGTGCGCCAGCTGATAGCCGGCGGCATCGACTTCATCAAGGACGACGAGCTGCAGGCCGACGGGCCGCATTGCCCGTTCGACGAGCGTGTGCGCGCCGTGATGCAGGTGGTCAACGACGCGGCCCAGCGCGACGGGCGCAAGGTGATGGTGGCCTTCAACCTGACCGGCGACCTGGACCAGATGCGGCGCCGCCACGACCTCGTGCAGTCGCTGGGCGGCACCTGCGTGATGGCCAGCCTCAACTCCATCGGCCTCGTCGGCCTGCTCGAGCTGCGCCGCCATGCCAGCCTGCCCATCCATGCGCACCGCTGCGGCTGGGGTTATCTCTCGCGCAGCCCGGCCTTGGGCTGGGACTTTGCGCCATGGCACCAGATCTGGCGCCTGGCGGGCGCCGACCACCTGCATGTCAACGGCCTGGCCAACAAGTTCAGCGAGTCCGACACGAGTGTGATTGCCGCCGCGCGCGCGGTGCTCAAGCCGCTGTTCGCGCATCAGCCGATGCCGGCGATGCCGGTCTTCAGTTCGGGTCAGACCGGCTTGCAGGCGCCCGGCACCTATGCCGCGCTCGGCAGCGCGGACCTGATCCATGCCGCCGGCGGGGGCATCTTCGGCCACCCGGGCGGCATCGCCGCCGGCGTCAGCGCCTTTCGCCAGGCTTGGGAGGCGGCCATGGCCGGCACGCCGCTGCACGAGCATGCCAAAACGCATGCCGAGCTGCGCAGCGCGCTCGAGTTCTGGTGAACCCCGTGGCCGATCAACGCTGGCCAGACGGCCTGCTGCTCGCCTACTACGGCGACGATTTCACCGGCTCCACCGATGTGATGGAGGCCTTTACGGCCGCCGGTGTACCGACCGTGCTGTTTCTGCGCCCGCCCACGGCAGACTGGCTGAAGCGATTCCCTGAGGTGCGCTGCGTCGGCCTGGCCGGGCAGTCGCGCGGCCGCAGCCCGGACTGGATGGACCGCGAGTTGCCGCAGGCCTTCGCCAGCCTGGCCAAACTCGGCGCGCCTATCCTGCAATACAAGGTCTGCTCGACCTTCGACTCCTCACCCGCGGTCGGCTCGATCGGCCGCGCCATCGACCTCGGCGTGCCGCTGATGCCCGGCAGCTGGTCGCCCATGGTGGTCGGCGCGCCGCGCCTGAAGCGCTATCAGGCCTTTGGCAACCTGTTCGCGGCGGTCGACGGCGTCGGCTACCGCCTGGACCGGCACCCGACCATGTCGCGCCACCCGGTCACACCCATGGCCGAGGCTGACCTGCGCCTGCACCTGGCGGCGCAGACACCGCGCCGCAGCGAGTTGATCGATATGGTGCAGCTGCGTACCGGCGACGCGGCCGCCCGCGTGCAGGCGCTCGCTGGCGCCGATGTGCCGGTGGTGCTGATCGACGTGCTTGACGAAGAAACGCTGGCTGCGGCCGGCCGGCTGGTCTGGACGCAGCGCGGCCGTGGCCTGTTCACCGCTTCGTCGTCCGGCCTGCAGTACGCGCTGGCCGCGCACTGGCGCAGCCAGGGCCTGCTGCCGGAGCAGCCCTCGCTGCCGGTGGCGGCGCCCGTGCCGGTGATCGCCGTGGTCAGCGGCAGTTGTTCGCCGGTGACGGCGGCGCAGATCGCCTGGGCGCAAGGGCAGGGCTTTCAGGCCGAGCGCCTGAACCTGGCGCGCCTGCTCGACGCGCGCGAGAGCGAGGCCGAGATTGAGCGCGTGGTGGCCGCGGCCGTGGGGGCGATAGCGCAGGGCGCCAGCCCGCTGGTGTATTCGGCCGCCGGGCCCGATGATGCGGCGGTGCGGCAATTCGATGCGACGGCGGCGCAAGCCGGCCTGGCGCGCGGCGAGGCGGCCCAGCGTGTCGGTGCCGGCCTGGCCGAAGTGATGCGGCGGCTGCTCGAGCGGGCGCCCTTGCAGCGCATTGTGGTGGCTGGCGGCGACAGTTCGGGTGAGGTGGCGAGCGCACTCGACATCACCGCGCTCAGCGTGGTGGCCGGGCTCGCGCCGGGCGCACCGTTGTGCAAGGCCTGGTCCGAGCGGCGCGAACGCGACGGCCTGGAGATTGTGCTGAAGGGCGGCCAGATGGGCACGGCCTCGTTTTTTGGCGCCGTGCGCGCCGGCCGCTTGCTCGACTAACCCTTCTACTGATTGCTCGACTGATTACTCGACTAAGTGATAATTAAAAGCTCACCCCGCCCGAAGTTTTTCGTTCCCCTTCATACCCGCCACCATGACCACCGAACAGATTCAGCGCCGCAAGCTGTACCAGGAAGTGCTCGACCGGCTGCTGGAGCGGATCCGCAGCGGCGAAATTCCGCCCGGTGCCCACCTGCCTTCCGAGCGCGAGCTGATGGAGTTTTACGGCGTGGGCCGGCCGGCGGTGCGCGAGGCGCTGCAGGCGCTGGAGCGCTCGGGCATCGTCGAGATCACCCATGGCGAGCGGGCGCGTGTTGTCATCCCCACGGCCGGGCGGCTGATCGAGCAGCTCGCCGGCGGCGCACGCCACCTGCTGCACAGCCAGCCCGACATGCTGGAGCACCTGAAAGACGCGCGCGTCTTTCTGGAAGTGGGCATGGCCCGCGTGGCCGCCGAGCGCGCGACGGACGACGACATTGCGCGGCTGCGGGAGCGGCTGGCCGAACACCGGGCCTCGGTCGGCAAGGTCGACGAGTTCATCCAGCTCGACATGGCTTTTCACCGCGAGATTGCGCGCATCAGCGGCAACCCGATCTTCCCCGCCATCCTCGAGGCCCTGTTCGGCTGGGCGATCGAGTATTACCACCCCTTCGTCCGTGCGCCCGGTGCCGAACAGCTGACCCTGGCCGAACACGCGCGACTCGTCGAGGCCATCGCCACGCGCGATCCACAAGCGGCGGAGACTGCCATCCGGGAGCACCTGACGCGTGCCAACGAGCTCTACCGCCAGCTGGACACGTCGGGTTAGCGGGGCCCGGCGCCGGCCAGGATGGCACCTATCAGCAGATCAAGAGGCCGGCTGTTGAGCTCGTCAGCCTCGCTGGTGAAGTACGTTCGCAAGACGACGGGTTGCTCAGGGCATCTCTCTCGGGCGTTGTCGCGGATGTCGAAGGCAACGTCTATGGGGGCCATTCGTGGCCGGTTTCAATTCGATCTGCATGACGTTTGAGGTCACGCTGGAAGAATGGCTGCCGGCCAGTACGCAAGCGAGTAAGCAATAACAAGTGATCATCTTTTTTAATGGAGCATCTCATGACGTCTGATAATTCATCAATGCCGGTGGCCGTGGTCACCGGCGGTGCGCGCGGCATCGGCCTGGCGATTGGTCAGTGGTTCCTGGAACACGGACATCGGGTCGCACTGCTCGACATCGACGGCGACACGCTGGCCCAGACGGCCGCCAGGCTGAATGACGATCACGTGCTCGCCGTCCACTGTGACGTGTCCGACCCGCAGCAGGTGCAAGCTGCCGTGGACAAGGTAGGGGCTGCCTTCGGCCGGATTGACGCGTTGGTTAACAACGCCGGTGTGGCGGTGTTCAAACCCATTGCCGAAACTACTTTTGAGGAATGGCGCAGCGTGATGGCGACGAACCTTGACGGTGCGTTTCTGTGTACCCAGGCCTGCGCACCGGTCATGCAAAAAACGGGCGGTGGCAGCGTTGTCAATATCGCGTCCATCTCCGGCCTGCGCGCGAGCACACTGCGCGTTGCATACGGCACCAGCAAGGCCGCGCTCATTCACCTTACCAAGCAGCAGGCCGTTGAGCTGGGCAATGTCGGCATCCGTGTGAACGCTATCGCTCCCGGCCCCGTAGAGACCGAGATGGCCAAGCTGGTTCACAGCGTGGCCATCCGCTCGGACTACTACGATGCAATTCCGCTGAATCGCTACGGCACAACCGAGGAGATCGCGTCGGTCGCCGGTTTCCTCTGCAGTGCGGCCGCGAGTTATGTGAACGGCCAGGTCCTGGCCGCGGACGGCGGCTTCGACGCTGCCGGCGTAGGGCTGCCCACGTTGCGCAAGCGGGCTGCAGCCTAGGCAATTCGTTCAACGGTGCAAAAGCGCGTGAAGGAGCATGAGGTGTCATCTCCTTCCCCCGCTGGGGGAAGGCCGGGATGGGGGCTCACGGCGTGGGCGTCGGGCCACCGTGCTTACCTGGTCGTCGCTGGCCCCCACCCAGCCCTCCCCGGAAGGGGCGGGAGCTTCACGGATCCTTAATTGAACCGTATTGGGGCCAGGGCCTGTTCACAGGAGGCCTCACCAGTCGGTGGTGCGCATGCCGACCTGCGTCAGCTACCGGTGTGCTTCCACAGGTTGATCGCGAAGCACACCAGGCCGACGCCGATCACCACCGAGGCCAGCGCCAGCACCGGTTCCACGGCCTGGTTGCCGCCCATAAACATGGCCAGCGTGATCATCTGGACCGGCAGGGCGAGGTTGTGCAGCCAGAAATGAACCTTGGCCAGCCGGGTGTCGGCCGCCGCAGGCGCAGACCGATACCACAGCCCAAACAAGCCCATGCTGGCCCAGCCCAGCAGGTTCAGATGGGCATGAACCGGTCGCATCGTGTAGTTATGGCTTGCGGCCATGGCGATGCCCAGCGATACGCCAAGCAAGAGATAAATAACGGCCAGACGTAAAAAGCGATTACCCATGGAGTCCTCCTCGTTGAAAAAACCTTGGTGCACAGCTGGACAGCCGCAAGAACCGCGTCGGCGGCCCCCAGCACCCGGCGGCGGTGTCCTTTTTCTGTCGTGTCCTCGAGCAACCGCGCGTTGCCCGGGACGTGGCGTCGGCGTTCGCCATCGCTTGCTTCGAATTCCATTTCACCGTTAAGGAAGAAGATCCGCATGTGCAGGGGTGAGGGAGGCAAATCGCCGACAAATCCGGCCGGCACGCGCAGGAATCCGCAGCGGGAGACGGCGGTCAATTCAGACACGCCGAAGGGCGGGGCGGACGGCGCAAAGTGACGGGTGGACCGGCCGATTTGCAGGTGGGCAAAATGAGGCTCGCCGGCCGTGTTGGAATACAGCCGTTCATCAGTGAGCAAGGATTCCATGGCCACTCCCTCCGCCCGAGGCTTCCCCAGGCTCGCTGGAGTTTGCCGTACATCGGTGCGTCGCGCAAGCCTCGCGCAGCGGTGCTGCGGCCATGCCCGGCGCATCCGCAGAGGAGGGGTGAAGGAGTGGAGGCGCCCTTGACTTCGTCACCGGGCTGCCCGGCCCTGTGGCATGGCGCCTGCCAGTAGCGCAGCAGCCAGTGGTTGGTTCACCTTGATCAGGCCGAGCAGCAGGCGCACCGCCTTGAGCTGTGCAGTCCACTTCTCATCTGCGCTCCTGGCCTCGATCCTCGTCTTTGTCGCGGTCTTTTCCCTGTCCCTGCTTGCGCCTTGGCTCCTGCGGCGCTCCCTTGCCTTTCGGAGCGTTTTCCTGGCTTGCCCTTGGCGCCTGCTGCTCATGCGGGGCTGCCCCTTGCGGTGGCTGCCGACGCTGATCCTGCATTGCCGGGCCTCTCTGTTGAGGATGGATCTGGCCGGGGGCTGCCCGCTGATCCTCTTCGCCTCCCCGTTGCGGCGGCTGTGAACGTGGGGTGGCCGGCCGACCCTGCTGCTGCAGCGGCGGTGGCTGATCAGGCCGCTGGATATCCTGCTGCCTGGCACTTCTCTGCCTCTCTTGCTGCGCTCCCGGCTGTTCCCGCTGAGAAGGCGCGGGCGCTTTTTGCGCTGCCAGCCCCTGACCCTGATAGTGCTGCCGCACTATGGTGTCGCGCGGCTGGTAACGGTAATTTCGGTTGTGCAGGGCCTGCTGCTGCGCCACCACCTGGGGATACCGATCCCCTGAATACTGCCGCTGGTAGACAGGCAGCGGGGCGGGCGCTGGAACAGCACTCCGGTTCCACTTGTCCCATCCTCTCCGATGCCGCTCCCACTCATTGCCCCAGTGCTCACCCCAGCGCGGCGGCGCATCGGGCCGCCACCCATAAAAGTACCCAGGCGGAACCCGGTAGTAGCGCACCGGGACTCGCAGGATGAACAGCGGCACAAATTGAGGCTCCACCAACCACCAGGGCCCGTTGTACCAGGAGCTCGCGTACCAGGTGTCGTACTGGTATACCCAGTACATGCCATCGTAGAAGAAGAAGTTGGAATTCAGTCGCGGAGCGTAGTAGACCGGGTAGCCCGGCACCCGGACGAGATCCGGGAACAACTGCAGGTGGATCCCGATGCTCACCTGGGCAATGGCCGAAGTCACCGACCCAAGCAGTATCCAAAGCACAATAAGTAGGTAGCGCATCTTGTCCTCCAGTTCGATCACCGAGGCGGCGTGTCGACTGGGGAAAGTCACATCTGCCCCGACTCTTCAAAAAAGCCTCCGTGCCAGATGGTTCGATTCCGCCAGTGACATGCCTTGTGCCATCGTACGCCCGGCGAGCGGATAGGGCTAGTATGAATACGAATGCTCGGCCTGGTCAGAGATCTCTACAAAGCAGGCAGGCAGGGGTCGCCCCGGCCCGTGATGGATACTTCAGGTTGTCTCAACCACCTGCGATTTGAACGGAATCATGCCCACCATCCCAGCCTGCCCCCAGTGCGCTTTGGAGAACACCTACCCTGACGGTGACAACTATGTTTGTGCCGACTGCGGCCATGAATGGCCCATGCTGGAGGCCGCGGACGCTGATGACGGCGCAGACGCCATGGTCAGGGATGCCAATGGCAACGTGCTGGCCGATGGCGACGCCGTGGTGCTCATCAAGGACCTGAAGGTCAAGGGCTCGTCCATCACCCTCAAAATGGGAACCAAGGTCAAAAGCATTCGCTTGGTCGGCGGCGACCATGAGGTGGACTGCAAAATGGACGCCGGCAGCTTCATGCTGAAAGCCTGCTACCTGAGGAAGGCCTAGCCGTCGGACTGTGCAGGCGCCCAGCCACATGCTGCGGTCGGGCCCGGTCTGGAACTCCGGCGGTTTTAAGGTGTCCGACCGTTAAAGGACTCAACAGCCCTGGAAAAATGCGCCGAAATGGCATATCGATTTTTGCTTCGTGACCCGATTTATGAAATCACGCGCCACTTTCGCTGGCGAAACTCTCGTCGGTGTACGTTTTTTCGCCACACCTGTATGCTATGTCTACATCACAGGCATCGTGCTGCCGGTCGCCGGTCGCCGGTCGCCGGTCGCCGGTAGCGCTGGAGCCACCTGACAGGCACGACATTTACATTTGCTGCACCCGACCATGACGACCCTGAAAAACGAACAGCTCGACCTGCTGCGCCGCGCCCTCGCCGAACGCGACGCGCAGTTGCAGGTCGATGTGCGCGCGGCCAGGGAGGCGGCCGCCGAGCGACCACCCGCGACCGCGCGCGAGGTGCAGGACCCGGGCGAGGACGCGGAAGAGCGTTTCCGTCACGGGCTCGAACATGTCGACCTGCAGCGTGACGAGGAAGAGCTGCGCGCCATCCAGCAGGCGCAAGAGCGCATGGCCGACGGCAGCTATGGCAGTTGCATCGACTGCGGCCAGCCCATTCCCTTCGAGCGCTTGAAGGCGCAGCCGAGCGCGTCACGCTGCATCGTGTGCCAGACGCGCTTCGAGCAAGGGCGCGACACCACCCCGCGCTACGTGGTCTGACGCGCCACGACGCCAGTCGCACCCCCACACCCTTCACGATTTCGGTGGATTCCCGCGGGAACGCCATGAAATGCAGTACCCGCCCGCCCATGCCGCGGCGGCGGCAGTTCGCAACGGGCCCAACCCCGGTATCGCCACCCAAGAGGGGGTGCGGGCGCTGGAGGAAAGTTCTGACCACTGCCGCTGATGATGGCAGGCGGCAGCTGGCAGGCTCAAGTTACTGGCGGACTACCTTCGTCGACCCTGAGCGGTCAGAGACGAGACGGACCGCAAAGCAGCGTAGGACTAAACCGCTCGCGCGGTAATCGCTTCGACGACATCGTGGTTATTCGTTCCGCCGCTGGTTCTGCCAAGTTGACGGGTGAGGCAATCCGCCTCGCTCTTCGACTGGAGTTGAACCATGAGCTCATTGACGCCTTCCGTCTCCCCGTTGCGGCAACGCATGATCGACGACATGCGCATGCGGAAGTTCAACGGCAAGACACAGATCCACTACATCCGCGCTGTACGCAGGCTCGCCGCCTTTCTCAAGCGATCGCCGGACACCGCCACCGCCGAGGACCTTCGGGCCTTCCAACTGCACATGGTCGACACCGGCACGTCCCCGCCGACCATCAACTCCACGCTCAGTGGCCTGAAGTTCTTCTTCGATGTGACGCTGGGCCACGCCGAGCTGATGGTCAAGGTGCAGCCAGTGCACCAACCGCGCCCGCTGCCGGTGGTGCTGAGCTGCGGCGAGGTCGCTCGTCTGATCGCCGCCGCACCGAACCCCAAGTACCAGGCGGCGTTGTCCGTGGCCTATGGGGCCGGACTGCGTGCCAGCGAAGTTTGCGCGCTGAAGGTCACCGATATCGACAGTGAGCGCATGACGCTGCGCGTGGAGCAAGGAAAGGGTCGCAAGGACCGCTATGCCTTGCTCTCGCCCGTGCTGCTCGAGCGGCTGCGGGCATGGTGGCGGGTGGGCCACGCGCAAGGAAAGATCCTGCCCAATGGCTGGCTGTTTCCGGGGCTCAACCCCATGGACTCGATGTCCACCCGGCAACTCAATCGCGCGATCCACCTGGCCGCCGACGCCGCCCACATCGACAAGCGCGTATCAATGCACACGCTGCGCCACAGCTTCGCAACGCACCTGCTGGAGCAGAAGGTCGATATCCGGGTGATCCAGGTGCTGCTGGGCCACAAGCGGCTGGAGACCACCGCGCTGTACACCCACGTGGCCACCGAGGTGCTGCGCGCGGTGATCAGCCCACTGGAGACGCTGCCGTCGTCGTAAGCCTGCGGTCGTGGGCCACGCAGCTCTGGAAGTCGCCGACATCTTCCGCCTCCATGGACCCGCCTGGCGTCAGGCTCAGCGTGGCCACCTGAGCCTGGCCCAGCTCAAGGTCATGTCGGCCATCGAGCAGTGCCGCAGCGCGGCATTGGGTGGGCATGTCTTGCGCTGCGACGGGTGCGGCACCGACCAGATCGCCTACAACTCCTGCCGCAACCGGCACTGCCCGAAGTGCCAGGCCAGCGCGGCCCAGCGTTGGCTCCAAGCGCGCACCGCCGATCTGCTGCCGGTGGAGTATTACCACGTTGTCTTCACGTTGCCGGCGCCTATCGCCGACATCGCGTACTGCAACAAGGCAGTCGTCTACGGCTTGCTGTTCGACATCGCCGCAGAGACCCTTTTGACCATTGGAGGCGATCCGAAGCACCTTGGCGCTCGCCTGGGCGTAACTCTGGTGCTGCACACCTGGGGTTCGGCGCTGACGCACCACCCGCACGTGCACGGCATCGTCCCAGGTGGCGGCCTGGCGAGCGAAGGCGAACACTGGATCGCCTGCCGGCGGGGGTTTTTCCTGCCGGTGCGTGTGCTGTCCCGGTTGTTCCGTCGGCGCTTCCTCGAAGCGCTGCAACAGGCGCATCGCGATGCCCGGCTGCAATTCTTCGGTGAGCACGAGCCGCTGGCCGACGCCGAGGCGTTCGCCCGCTGGCTGGCACCGCTGCGCCAATGCGAGTGGGTGGTCTACGCCAAGCGCCCGTTCGCCGGACCCGAGGCGGTGCTGGCGTACCTGTCGCGCTACACGCACCGTGTGGCCATCTCCAACAGCCGCCTCATCGCGCTTGATGAGCGCGGCGTGACCTTCCGATGGAAGGACTACCGCGCCAAGGGTCACACCCGCTACAAGGCCATGACGCTCGATGCTGGCGAGTTCATGCGCCGCTTTCTGTTGCACGTGCTACCCGGCGGCTTCCACCGCATCCGCCATTACGGGCTGTTGGCCAACTGCAACCGAACCGCCCGCCTGGCGCTCGCACGTCAATTACTGCAAGTGCCACTACAGGATCCGCAACCCAGCGACGAATCGCAGGACACAGCGCGACCGACCTTCGTCTGCCCGCACTGCGGCCACGCGATGACCATCGTGCTGACCTTCACGCGCGGCGAGACGATCCGCGCGCCACCTCATCGACCCACGCCATGAACGCTCCTCGCTGCCAGCGCATCTCAAGTTCGTCGACGTTTCACGCGTCGGCACGGTCAGCTCGCGTTCGGCGCGTTGCACCCTTACGTCCGTGCGTGAGTACGATCTTGTCGAAGGCCACCTGGCGCACCATTGCCTTCATTCGCCTCGTCGCCGAGAGCCTGCGCGCCAATCGAGCGCACCATCACCGTGCCACCGCACGCCTGCAATCGCCATAGCGTCAACCGACACCGCCACGTTCGCCGCGGTTTCCTCCCTCGAGGTTTGTTCGACACCTGCCCTCCAGTCACGGGCATCACGTCACGAGTGTGTCACGCGGGCAGGTATCGAACAAACCTAAACGGAAGCGGTCGATGGAGTTTGGTGACTGGCCGACTGCTTTCGGCCAACAACAGTCATTGGCCAGCTATCGGCAATTGAATATTGTCAATAATCAACCGACGGGCTTTCTCAGAAAGTCAATCATTCTGGATGGAACTTTCTCGTGAACCGCCAGTCGCATGTCCATTAAACTTAAGCCATGATCCGAAACCGTCGCCACCGTCTGATCACAGTGCTCTTCGCACTGGTCAACCTGCTGTTCATGCAGCTGGCGGTGGCTGGTTATGTCTGTCCCGGTGCCGGATCAAGAATTGCCGAAGCGGCCGCAATGGCCGAAGCCGGCATGCCCTGCGCCGACGAGTTCATGCAGCTCAGCATGGACGACGAGCAACCCAATCTGTGTCATGCGCACTGCCAGACAAGCCAGCAGTCTGCCGACAAGCATGAGCTGCCATCACCCGTGGCCCTTGGCGCCTTGCCTGCGGATTTCAGTTTGCAGGTCGCCCTCCCGGTGTTTTCCAAAGCGCCGCTGCAGGCGCCTCATCTGCAGCGCACCACCGCGCCTCCTGTAGCCATCCGGAACTGCTGCTTCCGCCTCTGACCTCCCAGACCGTCTAGCTCCTGTCTGATGCATTTCCCGTGCATCGACAGGTCTGTCTTCGTGCTCTGGAGGTTTTATGTCTATTTCATTCCCGATTTATCGGATCACCGTTGCCGCCTGGACGGTGGCCATGGTGTCTGCGTCGTGGGCCGCTGACCCTTTGACCCTGATCGAGGCGCAGCGCATTGCCGTCGGCCGGTCTCAGCAATTGGTTGCCCAAGGCGCGCTCACAGCCGCCGCCCGAGAACAGGCCGTCGCGGCCGGTCAGCTCCCCGACCCGGTGCTCAAGTTCGGCATCGACAACCTGCCGGCCGACGGCGCGGATCGCGGCAGCCTGACGCGCGACTTCATGACCATGCGCCGTATTGGCGTCATGCAGGAAATCACCCGATCCGAGAAGCGCCAGCTGCGCTCGGAACGCTTTGAACGCGACGCACAGCGGGGACAGGCGCAGCGCCAATTGACGCTGGCCAATCTGCAGCGCGACACCGCACTGGCCTGGCTCGACCGCTATTACGCCCAGGCCATGCGTGAGCTGGTTCAGCAGCAGGTCGAAGAAACCCGGCTGCAGGTGCAGGCGGCCGACATCGCCTTTCGCACCGGCCGGGGTAGCCAAGCAGACGCGTTCGCCGCCCGCAGCGCCGTGATTCAACTGGGGGATCGGCTCAGCCAGATTGACCGGCAATCACGCAACGCCGGCTTGATGCTGGCCCGTTGGGTGGGTATCCCGGATGCGGGACGTCCCCTCTCAGGCTCGCCACCCTGGCAAACCACATCGCTGCAAGGCGAAGTTTCAAGCGACCACCTCAAGCAACATCCCGATTTGCTCGTCATGAGCGCAGAGGTTGACGCCGTGGAAACCGATGCCCGGCTGGCCCAAGCGAACAAACAAGCCGACTGGAGCGTCGAGGCCAGCTACGCCCAGCGCGGCCCGGCTTACTCCAACATGCTCTCCATCGGCGTCTCCATCCCATTGCAATGGGACCAGAAGAACCGCCAGAACCGCGAACTGGCCGCCAAGCTGGCCATGGTCGACGAAGCCAAAGCCCGCTACGAAGACATGCTGCGCAGCCATGAAGCCGAGGTGCGTGGCTGGCTGAACGACTGGCAAACGGGCAAGGACCGGTTAAGCCGGTACTGCAATGAACTGATCCCGACAGCCCGTCAGCGCACCGAGGCCGCACTGACCAGCTATCGCACGGGCAAGAGCGACCTGGCCAGCGCGCTGTCCGCGCGCCGCGATGAGATTGACACCCGTATGCAGGCACTGACGCTGGAAATGGAAACCGCGCGCTCCTGGGCCCAGCTCAATTTCCTCGTCCCCGAACACAGCATGCCGGCGCAAGCCAAGGAACAGCCATGAACAAAAAATACCCTATTGCCGCGCTGATCGCTGCCGGCGTCCTCGGTGCTGCAGGCTATGGCCTGTATGCCTTGGGCATGAAAAACGGCAGCAGCATGACCGCGGCCGCCCCAACTGGTGACGCGCCCTCAACTCCGGCCGCCGCACCTGTAAGCGCACCTTTAAGCATCGCCGAAGGCGAAGAAGCCACCCGACGCCACATCAGCGCCGGCCTTAAGGCAGGTGATACCGATCCGCTCAGCGGCCGCAGGATCCTCTACTACCAAGACCCCATGGTGCCGGGCAACAAGTTCGACAAACCCGCCAAGTCGCCGTTCATGGACATGATGCTGGTTCCGGTCTATGCGGACAGCGATTCCGATCAGGGACAAGTCACCGTCAGCCCTCGTGTCCAACAGAACCTGGGGGTGCGTACCGCACTAGTCACCGAAGGCACGCTGTCGCCTCAAGTCTCCGCGGTCGGCAACATCGCATTCAACGAACGCGACCAAGCCACCGTGCAGGCCCGGGCGACAGGCTATGTCGAGCGCCTGCATGTGCGCGCCACGCTGGATGCGGTGGCCAAGGGCCAACCTTTAGTGGACCTGTATGTTCCGGACTGGGTGGCGGCTCAAGAAGAGTTTTTGTCCCTCAAACGCATGCAGGGCAATGACTTGGGATCGCTGGTTGACGGCGCCCGCCAGCGCATGCGCCAGGTCGGCATGAATGACGAGCAAATCCGCCTGGTGGAAGCCAGCGGGAAAACACAGGCCCGCACCACGATCACGGCCCCATTAGGTGGCGTGGTGGTGGAACTGCTGGCACGCGAGGGCATGACGGTGTCGGCGGGGATGACCCTGTTCCGCATCAACGGGCTTTCCACGGTCTGGGCCAATGCCGAGGTGCCCGAGAGCCAGGCGGCGTTGCTGCGTCCCGGCGCCAAGGTACAAGCCCACAGCCCGGCCGTGCCCGGCACGACCTTCGACGGCAAGGTGCAAGCCATCCTGCCCGAGGTCAACGCGGCGACGCGCACGCTCAAAGCTCGATTGGAGCTGGCGAACCCGGGCTCACGTCTCGTGCCGGGCATGTTCGTGACCATGCAGTTCATGGACATGCGGGCGGAGAAGTCCTTGCTGGTCCCCACAGAAGCCGTCATCCAGACCGGCAAACGCACAGTCGTGATGCTGGCAGAAGAGAACGGCCGCTTCCGGCCCATCGACGTCGAAGTCGGCATTGAAAGCGGCGGCCAGACGGAAATCAAGCGCGGCCTGCAGGCGGGCCAGCGCGTGGTGGTGTCGTCGCAGTTCCTGATCGACTCGGAAGCCAGCCTCAAGGGCGTGGAGGCCCGCCTCAACAGCGCGGCTGCCCCGCCACTGGCCCGGCACCCCGGTAAGGCGCAGGTGATTGCCATCGACAAGGACAGCGCCCTGCTGGCCCATGGCCCGCTGCCCACCGCCGGCATGGGTGCCATGACCATGGAGTTCAAGGCGCCGGCAGGCGGCATGCCGGGCAATGTGGCCAAGGGAGACAGGGTGCAGTTCGAGTTTGTGATGCCCAAGGATGGCGAGCCGACCTTGACCTCCATCACGCCTGTGGCACCTGTTCCCCCAGTTCCACCCAAGCCCGGCTCACCGGCGCCAATGCCCAAAACCTCGGCGTCGGGAGCCCAGCGATGATGGCCCGCCTTATTCGCTGGTCCATCGGCAACCGATTTCTTGTGCTGCTGGCCACGCTGATGGTCGCGGCCTGGGGCGTGTATTCGGTGATGAGGACGCCGCTGGACGCTTTGCCAGACCTGTCGGATGTGCAGGTCATCATTCGCACCACCTATCCCGGGCAGGCACCACGCATTGTCGAGAACCAAGTCACCTACCCGTTGACCACGACCATGCTGTCGGTGCCGGGCGCCAAGACGGTGCGCGGTTATTCCTTCTTTGGTGATTCCTATGTCTACGTGCTGTTCGAGGACGGCACGGACCTCTACTGGGCACGCTCGCGGGTGCTGGAGTACCTCAACCAGGTTCAGTCGCGGCTACCAGCGGCGGCTAAGGCTTCTCTGGGGCCCGACGCCACCGGTGTCGGCTGGATTTACCAGTACGCCCTGATCGACCGCAGCGGCACCCAGGATGCCGGACAACTGCGCGCCCTGCAGGACTGGTTTCTCAAGTACGAGCTCAAAACCGTCCCCAATGTGGCCGAGGTCGCCTCGGTCGGCGGCATGGTGCGCCAGTACCAGATCGTGCTGGACCCGGACAAGCTGGCCGCCTATGCGATTCCACATACCAAGGTGGTCGAAGCCATCCAGAAGGCCAACCAGGAAGCCGGCGGCTCGGTGCTGGAGCTTGGGGAGGCCGAGTACATGGTGCGGGCCTCGGGCTATCTGCAGAGCCTGGAGGACTTCCGCGCCGTTCCGCTAATGACCTCGGCGGCCGGCATCCCGGTGCGCCTGGGTGATGTGGCACGAATCCAGATCGGCCCGGAGATGCGCCGCGGCATTGGGGAACTGGACGGCGAAGGTGAAGCCGCCGGGGGCGTGATCATCATGCGCTCGGGCAAGAACGCGCTGCAGACCATTGCCGCCGTCAAGGCCAAGCTCCAGACCCTGCAGGCCAGCCTGCCCAAGGGTGTTGAAATAGTGCCGACTTACGACCGCTCGGGCCTGATCGAGCGGGCGGTGGATAACCTCACGCACAAGCTGCTGGAGGAGTTCCTGGTGGTGGCCGTGGTGTGCTTTATCTTCCTGTTTCACCTGCGCTCGGCCTTTGTGGCCATCATCTCGCTACCGCTGGGCATCCTGGCCGCTTTCATCGTGATGCACTACCAGGGCGTCAACGCCAACATCATGTCGCTGGGCGGCATCGCGATTGCGATCGGCGCCATGGTGGATGCCGCCGTGGTGATGATCGAAAACGCCCACAAACACCTGGAGCACTGGGGGCATGACCATCCGGGTGAAACGCTGGAAGGAGAAGCACGCTGGCGGGTGATTGGTGACGCGGCGGCCGAGGTGGGCCCGGCACTGTTCTTTTCGCTGTTGATCATCACTTTGTCGTTTATCCCGGTGTTTACGCTGGAAGCCCAGGAGGGACGTTTGTTCTCTCCGCTGGCTTTTACCAAGACCTATGCCATGGCGGCGGCGGCTGGGCTGTCGGTGACGTTGATCCCCGTGTTGATGTGCTATTTGATACGCGGCCGGATTCCCGATGAGAAGTCCAACCCCTTGAACCGACTGCTGATCGCCGTCTACCGGCCGATGCTGGAAGTGGTGCTGCGCGCCCCGAAGCTCACCTTGTTGGCCGCCGGCGTCGTACTGGTCATCAGTCTTTGGCCGCTGCAGCATATCGGCGGCGAATTCATGCCAAGGCTGGATGAAGGCGACTTGCTCTACATGCCCTCTGCACTGCCGGGCCTGTCGGCCGGCAAGGCCGGCGAGCTGCTACAGCAGACCGACCGACTGATCAAAACCGTGCCCGAAGTCGCCAGCGTGTATGGGAAGGCCGGCCGCGCCGAAACCGCGACCGACCCGGCGCCCATGGAGATGTTTGAAACCACCATCCAGTTCAAGCCACGCGAGCAGTGGCGCGCCGGCATGACCCAGGACAAGCTGGTAGAGGAGCTGGACCGCATCGTCAAAGTGCCAGGCCTGTCCAATATCTGGGTACCGCCGATCCGCAACCGCATTGACATGCTGGCCACCGGCATCAAGAGTCCGGTAGGCGTCAAGGTGGCGGGCACCGACCTGATCACAATAGACCGGTTGACCGGCGAGATCGAACGGGCGCTCAAAGACGTTCCTGGCGTGACGAGTGCCTTGGCCGAGCGCCTAACAGGTGGACGCTATGTAGACGTCAATATTAAGCGCGATGCGGCATCCCGATTCGGGCTGACCATTGCCGACGTGCAATCGGTCATCAGTTCAGCGGTAGGCGGCGAGAACATCGGCGAAACCGTCGAAGGCCTGCAGCGCTTTCCGATCAACATGCGCTATCCGCGAGAAATCCGGGATTCGCTGGAAAAGCTGCGCAGCCTGCCCTTTGTGACGGAGCGTGGCCAGCGCCTGGTGCTCTCGGACGTGGCCGACATCCGCATCACCGACGGCCCGCCCATGCTACGCAGCGAAAATGCCCGCCTGTCAGGTTGGGTCTACGTGGACATCCGGGGCCGTGACTTGCGTTCGGCCGTACAGGACATGCAAAAAGCCGTCGCGGACAAGGTCAAGTTGCCACCTGGCTATTCCGTGTCCTGGTCCGGCCAGTTCGAGTTCCTGGAGCGTGCCACGGCAAAGTTCAAGGTGGTGGTGCCGTTCACGCTGCTGATCATCTTTGTGCTGCTGTATCTGACCTTCAAACGCTTTGACGAAGCCTTGCTGATCATGGCCACGCTGCCGTTCGCCTTGGTGGGCGGCATCTGGCTGCTGTATTTGCTGAGCTACAACCTGTCGGTAGCCGGTGCCGTCGGGTTCATTGCTCTGGCCGGGGTTTCCGCCGAGTTCGGCGTGATCATGCTGCTGTACCTGAAATCCGCCTGGGATGACCGGATCGATCAGGGCAAGACCACGGCAGCCGACTTGCTGGATGCGATCCAGGAAGGCGCGGTATTGCGGGTACGGCCCAAGGCGATGACGGTGGCGGTCATTCTGGCCGGCCTGTTCCCCATCATGTGGGGCACGGGGACGGGCTCCGAGGTCATGCAACGCATTGCCGCACCCATGGTCGGCGGCATGATCACCGCCCCCTTGCTGTCCATGTTCGTGATTCCAGCCGTGTATCTGCTCATGCGAAGGCCTCGCGAACGCCGGGCCGAAGGCAGGCCTTTCTGGGTGCGACGCCATCCCGCCGCTTGAACTTATTTTTTGTTAGTTTTACCAACCACTCTTAAAGGAGTTTTCATGAAGAAGATCGTTATTGCCTCTCTCGTTATGGTCGCAGCGTCCGTCAGTTTCGCCCAGTCGAAGATGGGCGATATGAAGGGCATGGACATGACCAAGAAGCCAGCGCCTACCGCTCAGACCACGCATGAAGCAAACGGCACGATCAAGAAAATTGATACCAAGACGGGCAGCGTCGTGATCTCTCACGGTCCTGTCAGCAGCCTCAACTGGCCGTCGATGACCATGAGTTTTACAGTGAAGGACAAGGACCTGCTTGCCAAACTGACAGTCGACAAGAAAGTTATCTTTGAGTTTATTAAAGAGGGTAACAACTACGTCATGACGACCGTCAAATAGATGTGCGGATGGGTCACGCGCCTTTGCCAGAGAGGTCCCTGGATAGAGTTCCGCTAGAGCAAAGTGAGCACTGGTGCCAACAGTGCTGACTATCGATAATCGAACATTGTCGGTAGTGAGCGAACGTCAGCTTTAGGCGCTCAGCTGACGGCCAGTGAATTTTCCAGAATGGCGGTTTTCAGTCTCTTGCAGGCATTCGACGACACACGTTTGACCGGCAGCTGTTGGCCGACTCTCGAAGTTGAGCGCGCTTGCTGCGGCGATTCAGTGGGTGCCTGAGTCAGCCGTGCGATTTGCGCTCGCTGCATCATTGGCGCCTTGAACGGCGCCCCGTGCTTGCCCAGCAAACCGTAGACCAGCCTTATGCTGCACACTTGGGTGAACTACACCGTTGAAAGCATAGCCATGGTTGCTAACCTTGCCCACTCCTGGTTGATCCGCAGCGCGCCCGTGGCCGCTGCACAGGCCGCCGGCCGCCCGCTCGTGGCGCTGGAATCGACCATCATCGCCCACGGAATGCCCTACCCGGAGAACGTTCGCACTGCGCGCGAAGTGGAGGCCCTGATCCGCGACCTGGGCGCCGAGCCCGCGACCATCGCGCTGATCGGCGGGCGCATCCGCATCGGCCTTTCAGACGACGAGCTGGAGCTGCTGGGCCGCTCCGGCCAGGCACACAAGGTCAGCCGCCGCGACCTGCCGGCCGTGCTGGCCGGCGGCGGGCTCGGCGCCACCACGGTGGCCGGCACGATGATCTGCGCCGCGCTGGCTGGCATCGAGGTCTTTGTCACCGGCGGCATTGGCGGCGTGCACCGCGGTGCGCAGGAGAGCTTTGACATCTCGGCCGATCTGCAGGAACTGGCGAAGACCTCGGTGGCGGTGGTCTGTGCCGGTGCCAAGTCGATCCTGGACATAGCGCTCACACTGGAATACCTGGAAACGCACGGCGTGCCGGTGCTCAGTTGCGAGCAGGACAACTTCGCCGCGTTCTACACGCGCGACAGCGGCTTTCGCGCGGACTTCAGGCTGGACGACGCGGCGGAGCAGGCACGCTTCATCCGCACCAAGTGGGACCTGGGCCTCGCGGGCGGCGTGGTGCTGAGCACGCCGGTGCCGCAAGCGGCAGCGATGGCGCGCGAAGAGATCGACGCGCTGACGCAGCAGGCGCTCGCCGAGGCCAAGGCGCAAGGAATCACCGGCAAGGCCGTGACACCCTTTTTGCTGGCGCGCATCAAGGCGCTGACGGGTGGGCGCAGCCTGGCGACCAACATCGCGCTCGTGAAACACAACGCCGAAGTGGGGGCCAGGCTGGCCCTGGCGTTGGCACAGGCGGGGCGTGGGGCGGGCACAGCGTAGCCGCCCGGACGTCCGCTCTTCACCAAGCTTCGCGCCAGCTTCCAGCCTCCTGGCCGGGTCCAGCAGGTCGGGCTGTCAATGTCACCGTCCGCTTCTGGCATCGCTGCATGGTGGTCATTCGCGCAGCAAATCGTATCTGACTGCTCAGGGCATGCGAGCGGCATTGATGGCCGTCGGGCATGGCGCGACCGGCTGGTCAATTGCTCAATGACAGCAAATTTCCGGGCAGGTTGCTCCCGATTGAATGCCGGCGTGGAGAAAGAACTCAAATATTGGAGACAATACGGTACTGGCGAAATATCTCAGCCAGGTAAATAAAAAAGGAAATTCAGAAATGGCAACTGCGAAAAAAACGGCTCCAAAGGCTGCGGCAACTCCAAAGAAAGTAACGGCTCCTGCGAAAGTGGTGAAGCCCGTTGCCAAGGCCGCTGTGAAAAAAGCCCCCGTGTCGAAGACGGCCAAGGCCGTTGCAAAACTTGGCGCAAGCATCGCGAAGCTGACCGAGCGCAAGGACAAGATCAATGCAGAAATCAAAGTCCTGCGTGATCAACGTGCTTCGCTGAAAGTGGTTCCAGTGGCTCCTGCGCCTGCAGCACCAAAGGCAAAGGCTGCCCCCAAGGCAGCCCCTAAAGCTGCAGCGCCGAAGAAAGCGGCAAAGCCGACCGCCAAGAAATAATATTCTTTAGCGACACTGTTGCTTTGCAAAAAAGACCCTTCGGGGTCTTTTTTTTGCTCAAACCAATGGCCATTCTTTCCGCCACAACCGTGATGGCGCCACGGTGGGCTCCCTACGCGCTTACCGCACACCACTCAGTGCGGCCAATGCGCGAATGGCACTGATCACCTCCAACTCGGTGTTGTAGAAGTGTGGTGCGATCCGGATGACGTCATTGCGGGCCGACACGACATAACCTTGCGCGAGAAGTTTATGCTCCGCTGCGGAGGCGTCGCCCACGCGTATGGCAGTCGTTGATGCCTTGCGCGCAAGGTCGCGGGGGCTTGCGATGTGAAGTCCCAGGCGCTTCGCTTCACCAAGGGCGACGCCAGACAAGTGCTTCAAGTAACTTTCGATCAAATCCACATCCATCGAACCAATGAGCCCCAGCGCCGCACGAGCCGCAAAGGCGTTGATCATGGGCGGTGTACCGGTGTTGAAGCGTGAGGCGCCAGGCGCGAAATCCAACTGACGGATATCGAACGCGAACGGATTAACGCGGCCAAACCAACCGGTGTTGCTGGGAAGCAGCTGTTCTGCCACTGCGCGGCGTACGTACATAAACGCGATGCCCGGGCAGCCGAGCAGGAACTTTTGCGCGCCCGAGGCCAGAATGTCGATTCCGTCGCGCTGCACGTCAATGCGCACCGCGCCCGCCGACTGGTACGCATCGACAAAAACGAGCGCCTCCTTCGCATGCGCAAGTTCGGCAATGGCGGCTATGTCCTGCTGGAAGCCGTTGTAATAAGACACGTGTGACACGCTCACCAGGGCCGTACGCTCATTGATTTGTCTGGCGTAGGCGTCCAGGCTGATGCAATGGCCTTCGTCAGCTTCGACAAAGTCTACGTGCGCGCCTTTGCGCTGGTGTGCCAGCCAGACATGGCCGACCGACGGAAAATCGATGTCGCCGACGACAATGCCGTTCTTCTCCGGGGTGAAGTTCATGGCGCTGCCGATGGACGAGGCGGCGTCGGACACGGACGACATCGCGGCGACCTCGTCGGGGTGGGCGTTGATCAGACGGGCGAAAGCCGCCTTGGCCTCGTTCACCGCATCCATCCAGCCCGACCAGTCCATGCCCCTGTCGCGCCAGGATTTCAGATAATCCCCGATAGCCTGCTCGACCGGAAGGCTCAAGGCGCTTTGCGAGCAGCTCGACAGTTGTGCCTTCGAAGTCAGAATCGGGAACAGTTCGCGGGTGTGTTCGAAAGGGTGGCGCATGGATTCTTTCCTTGGGTTTGGTTTGAATGCGGATAGCTTGCAGCGTAGCTGCGAGTCACGCGCAATTCTGCAAAGCGCTTTACATTGCGGGCCAACAACAACAGCGCGCGTGCTGAACTGGCGTGGGGGCCGGTCCCGCGCCGTGGCGAGTGCACCATGACCGCGGCGCTGCCCCCGGCAAACGGCGTGGCCAGCCATTGCCGCGCGTTCTGGCTTGAAGACCTGGGCTACGACTGGCAGGCGCTTACCCGCGGCCGCCCGCAACGAAGGCTGGCCAAGGAGGCGGTGCTGTTTCACCAGGGCGGCACTGCCTCCACGTTGTATGTGGTGGTGCAGGGGAGGGTTCGCCTGGTGACGTATTCCGCTGCGGGCAGGGAGCGCCATCTGGCAGTGATCGGTCCCAATGGCCTGGTGGGCGACTGCGGCATGGTGGACCCGGGTCGGCACCTGACTTCGGCGGTGGTTTCGGCCGATGCCATGGTGTACGAGGTACCGGTACCCGAGGCGTTGAAGGCCATGCAGGCCGAGGGCATCATCTTGCGCCAGGTCCTGGCGTTTTCGGACCAGCGCTTTCAGGTCATGATGCATCACCATGACCTCCTCAGCGCGGGCGCCGCGATCAAGCGTGTGAGCTTTGCCCTGCTGGGTCTTGTGCACGTCTACGGCGTGCCGGACGCTCGCGGCCGTCGCATCCGCATCGGCTTTACGCAGGAAGAAATGGCCAGTCTTTGCAGTATCTCCCGGGTCAGCGTCTCCACCGCTTTCGGGGAGCTTGCCGGGCGTGGCCTGGTGTTGCGGGATGCCCGGCGGGTGATTGTCCGCGACGTGGCGGCACTCGAAGCATTGGCGCAGGACAGCGCATGAACACCCGTTGGCAGGCAGCCGGCCGTCAAACCTCCGCGTCGCCCAGTCGGCCCTTGATATAGTCAAGAAACGTTTTCACCACACCGGGCAGCGTGCGGCCCACCAGCGTCTGAAGTTCGATGTTGCGGCTGTCCAGATGTCGCTCGCGCAACGGCACTGCAACCATGGTGCCATCCGCCAGAAACCGGCGCACTGACACCTCGCCCGCCACCGAAGCTATTCCCCCGGAAAGGACAAAACGGTGCAGCGCAGTGGCGCAGTTGCTGGCAACGTGTGGTTCTATCACCAGGCCCACACGACTACAGGCGATGTCGAAGATTTGACGAAGGCTGTTCTCCGCGGTGGGCAGCGCCAGCGGATACGCAGCGAGTTGGTTCAAGGTGATGCTTTTCGATCGTGCCAGGGCGTGGTCCGGCCGCATGATGACCATGACCGGCGCGGGCTGGCGATGCTCGACCTTGATTTCCTTTTGCGCCAGTCGGTTGAAGGTCAGCCCGATGTCGGCATCGCCGTTGCGCACCATTTCAGAAACGTCGGCCGGCCCAGCCACGTTCAGGCTGAAATGGATTCCCGGGTAGCGCTGCTGGAAGTCGATGATCAATCGGGGCAGGAAGTCGATCGCAAATCCTTCGGTGCAGGCGAGGCTCACATGGCCTTTGTGCAGTCCCTGCAGCGCCAGGATATCGGCCACGACACGGTCGGCTTCCAGCGCTGAGTGACGCGCGTGGGCTGCCAGCACCTCGCCCGCAGCGCTCAATACCATGCCGCGAGGCCTGCGCTCGAACAACTGCACCTCCAGCACATGTTCCAGGCTGCTGATCTGACGGCTGATGGCAGAAGCGGCGACAAAAAGCCGTTCCGACGCTTCGCTGATCGAGCCGCATCGCGCCACTTCCAAAAAGTACCGAAGCGATGTTTCCTTGAGGTGGTCGGACTTCATAGGTTTACCCGTGCCATGCTGAAACGGCAACGATTGGATGTTAATTCTCTAATGGTAGCAATAGAAATTCTGTCTTATTCTCCGTTTAAACGCTGAATGACAGCCTAATTTCGACCCTTTAGCGGGGCCAGAACCGAACGATGAAACCGCCACTTTTTGCGATGCCTTGCGATTTCCTTGACACCCTGTTCGTGCTGATCTGCGGGATGCTATCCAGCACATGCGCCACCGAGCGCGCTTGGGCTTTTCCGCAAGGAGCGATACGGTGAGCAGGGACGACGCTATCCGCTTGGCCGAGCGCCATTTCGATGAAGGTGGTTTCATGCAAACCCTGGCACGCCGTGTCGCTGTGCGCACCGAAAGCCAGAAACCTGAGAGCCTGCCGTTGCTCTACAGCTACCTCACCGATCTCGTGGTGCCCGATCTGGAAGCCATGGGCTTCGCCTGCCGCATTATTGACAACCCCGAGCCGGATTGCAGCCCATTCCTCATGGCCGAGCGGATCGAGGAGGGCGCCGCCTGTACCCTGCTGACTTACGGGCACGGCGACGTGGTCAACGGTTACGACGCCCAGTGGCGCGACGGTTTGGGGCCCTGGAAACTCACGGTCGAGGGCGACCGCTGGTATGGCCGGGGCACCGCCGACAACAAGGTGCAGCACTCCATCAACCTGGCTGCGCTGGCGCAGGTGGTACGGGCTCGCCGTGGCCGGTTGGGGTTCAATGTCAAGGTATTGCTGGAAATGGGAGAGGAGGCCGGCTCCCGCGGCCTGCACACGATTTGCCGGCAGTACCGGGAGACGCTCGCCGCCGACGTTTTCATCGCTTCCGACGGACCGCGCCTTGCTGCCAGCGAGCCGACCGTGTTCCTGGGAGCCCGTGGCGGCCTGAACTTCGACCTGAACATCCGGCTGCGCGAAGGCGCGCACCACTCGGGCAACTGGGGCGGCCTGCTGCGCAACCCGGGCGTGCGTCTGGCGCATGCGATCGCCAGCATGGTGGACGAACACGGTCGCATCCTGGTCCCGGGCCTGCTGCCGAACAGCCTGCCCGATAACGTGCGCAGCGCGCTGCGCACTATCGCGGTGGGCACCGACGCGGACGCGCCGGAGATCGACCCGCAGTGGGGTGAGCCGGGCCTGTCGCCCGCCGAAAGAGTGTTTGGCTGGAACACTTTCGAGGTGATCGCCTTCAAGACCGGCAATCCAGAGGCGCCGGTCAATGCCATTCCGGCGCATGCCTATGCGATGTGCCAGATCCGCTATGTGGTCGGCAGCGACAACACGCAATTCCTGCGGCACATTCGGGAGCACCTGGATGCGCGCGGCTACACGGACGTGGAAGTCACGCAGAACGGTACCGAGGCCATGGCCACGCGCCTGGATCCGGACGATGCCTGGGTGCGCTGGTGCCTGGACTCCATCTCGCGCACGACGGGGCGCACCACGCGCCTGCTGCCCAACCTGGGCGGATCGCTACCCAACGATGCCTTCGCCGGGATCCTCGGCCTGCCGACGCTGTGGGTGCCGCATTCCTACCCCGGCTGTGCGCAACACGCACCCAACGAACACGTCCTGGGCAGCGTCACGCGCCAATCGCTGCAATTGATGGCGGGCCTCTTTTGGGACCTCGGGGAACAGGGCGAACAGCTGCGGCAAGTGCGAGCCGAAAGGGCCACGGGGCATAGAGCATGATGCTGCGAACTCTCACCGTCGGAGACGCCTGTCAACGGGGCGCGGCACGCCTCCATGCCACCTGTTCGGGCTACTGCCAACCACTGGCCATGCCAGGCGGCGACCACTCGCAGCTGCTGATGTGCGTGGGCATCCGGCACAAGATATGACAGCGTCTGGCAGCGTCTGGCAGCGTCTGGCAGCACAACCCATATGGCCTTTTATTCCTCACCCTGGAGATCGCCCGCATGAGCTCTCTTACGAACCCTTCGCGCCGTCGCCTTGCGCTTGCCGCAGCCGGCTTCCTGCTGTCCGCCTCCGTGCTGCGCCATGCTGCGGCGCAGCCCTGGCCCAACAAGCCGCTGCGCATCGTGGTGCCGTTCGCGCCGGGTGGCGCCTCGGACACGATTGCGCGGATCCTGGCCGACCAGCTGCAGCGGCGGCTTGGCCAGCCAGTGATCGTCGAGAACAAGCCCGGTGCATCGACCGTCATCGGCGTCGACACGGTGGCCAAGTCCGTCCCGGACGGGAACTCCATTCTGCTCGCGGGCGTGGGCAGCTTCGGCGTGCTGCCAGCGCTGCGCAAGACTCTGCCGTTCAATATTGACCAGGACTTCGCGCTGATCGCCCTGGTGACCTACACACCCAACATCCTGGTCACCGCTGCTGACAAGCCCTACCGCACGCTGGCCGACCTGGTGAAGGCCGCCAAGGCCAGGCCGGGCGATATCCGGTATGTGACTTACGGCGAAGGCAGCGCCAACCACCTGTGCGGTGAGCTGTTGGCACACGCGGCGGGGATCAGTCTGGAGGCCATCCCTTACAAAGGGGCCGCCGATGCGAAGCTGGCGTTGCTGCGTGGCGACGTGGACCTGAGCTTCGAGACACTGGCCAGTGTGGGAGGCGAGCTCAAGGCCGGTCGGCTGCGGGCCCTGGCCCACGGCGGCGCGGGGCGCACCGCGCTGCTGCCCGACCTGCCGGGCCTGGCCGAATTCGGTTATGCCCAGGCCGCCGTGCAGCCTTTTTTCGGCATGGCGGTTCCGGCGGCCACGCCGGAGCCGGTCCGGGCGCGCCTGACCAGGGAAGTGTTGGCGATCATGGCCCAGCCCGATGTGCGCGAGAAGGCCATCGCAGCCTACCTGGAGCCCGCCACGATAGGGCCTGCGGAGATGAAGGCCATTGTCCAGCAGGACACCGCCACCTTCAGGCGCGTCGCGCAGCAATTGAAGCTATCGCTCGACTGAATCGACGCGTTTTTACCATCCAAGGAGACGTCTTCCCATGAGCGAGGCAATGGAGACAAGGGCGATGCATGAGGACGTGCCGCTGGTACTCGACGGCATATGCGGCGCGATGGTCCAGCTGGGCTGTGAAAGCCTGGGGCCGACGCTGTCCTTCTTCACCGAACGGCTCGGGTTCCGGATCGACGCGATCTTCCCGGCCGACGACCCGAAGACCGCGCTGGTGTCGGGCCATGGCATCGCGCTGCAGTTGTCGGCCGGCGTGGCAAATGCTGCGCCGCGCCTCACCCTGCTTTGCGATGACCCCGCGCGCATCGCGCAGGGGCTGCGACAACTCACGGCGCCCAACGGAACCGTCGTTCGCTTTGCCGAGGCGAATCCGGCATACAGGCTGCCGCCCACGGTCCAGGCCCTGGTCATCAGCCAGGCGGGTGAGTCGACACACTGGACTGTGGGGCGCGCCGGGCTGCGCTACCGCGACCTGCTGCCGCAGCGCCATGGCGGCGCCTTCATCGCGTCGCACATCCGCATCCTCGAAGGCGGCCCGGTGCCGGACTATGTCCACTACCACAAGGTTCGCTTCCAGATGATCTTTTGCCGTTCCGGCTGGGTGCGCGTGCTCTACGAAGGGCAAGGCGCTCCGATGGTGCTGCGGGCCGGCGACTGCGTACTGCAGCCGCCGATGATCCGGCACCGGGTTCTGGAGAGTTCGGCCGGCGCCGAGGTGATCGAGATCGGCACGCCGGCCGAGCACATCACCATTGCCGAGCATGCCCTCACCCTGCCGTCTGCCGACCTGCCGCCGGACCATGAGTTCGGCGGCCAGCGGTTTGTGCGTCACACCGCCAGCATGGCGCCGTGGCTGCCTTGGCGGCTGGAGGGCTTCGAGCACCAGGACACCGGCATCGGTGGCGCGACCTCGGGTCTGGCAGGCGCCCGCGTGGTG
This sequence comes from Polaromonas sp. P4_H1, assembly GCF_056400945.1. Lineage (NCBI taxonomy): Bacteria > Pseudomonadati > Pseudomonadota > Betaproteobacteria > Burkholderiales > Comamonadaceae > Polaromonas > Polaromonas sp. P4_H1. Next base: position 128,286 of record NZ_JBFUKG010000012.1, read on the forward strand.
CGGCGCATGGCCGGTGCCGAGGCGGCGTCTTCCCCGCAGCAGCACGACACGGAGTTCTGTTTTTACTTCGTCCTGTCGGGGAAGGCGGACTTCTGCCACGGCGACGAGCGCCTGCATCTGAAGGCCGACGACAGCATCACCGTGCCCGGCGGGCTGCGCTACGCTTTCGGCAACACATCGCCCGACCTGACGCTGCTGGAAGTGACCCTGCCGGATGCCGTGGCGCTGACCCGGGCGGTGGACTGAAAGCGCATGAGCACGCTGCAAGACTGCCAGCACCTCGATACGCGAGATGTGCTCCGCGCGCTGCGCGACCTCTTCATCGCGTTGGCGACGGGGGGCGCTTGCTCACATCCTGCGCTTCGGTTTTGCGCCGCTTTACCTGCGGTTCGTGGACCTATGACAGTCGGTGGAACATCTGCGCTCCGTACTGGACCGCGGTGAGTGGTGCCAGAACAAGTTTCAGCAGCGGGCCGCGGTGACCTGATCCACCTGTTGTCGAGCGCCGCCTGGGATCTTTTGCAGTACCTCGATCACTATGGGAGAACAGCATGAAACCTTCGCTTGCGCAATTTGCGCGTGATATTTCCACGGGCGCGCTGCGCGTGATTGATCTCACGCACACGCTCTCTCCCGAATTCCCGGCGTTGCAGCTGCCGCCGCAGTTTGGACAGGTCTGGGCGTTCAGGATGGAGCGTATCTCGCAATACGACGCGGCCGGCCCAGGCTGGTACTGGAACAACTTTTCCTGCGGAGAACATACCGGAACCCACTTCGACGCACCAGTGCACTGGGTGAGCGGAAAGGACTGTCCGAACAATACCGTTGACACCATCGATGCGCGTCAGTTCATCGGTCCGGCGTGCGTGGTCGATGCGAGCCGTGAAGTGGCGGCCGATCCCGATTGGCTACTCACAGTCGATTTCCTGGAAGCCTGGGAAGCGCAACACGGCCGCATCCCGGCAGGCGCCTGGCTGCTGCTGCGCACCGACTGGAGCCAGCGGCTGGCAGACCCTGCGGCTTTCGTCAATATGCGCGAAGACGGCGCTCACACGCCCGGCCCCACGCAGCAGGCAGTCGAATGGCTCATCCGCGATCGCGACGTGCGCGGCTTCGGCGTTGAGACCATCAATACCGATGCCGGCCAATCCTACGCCTGGCCGGTAGCCTATCCGTGCCACACGCTGATGCACGGCGCCAACAAGTTCGGACTGCAATGCCTGATGAACCTTGACCAACTGCCCGCACAGGGCGCGATGATTGTCGCCGCGCCCCTGAAGATTCAGGGCGGGTCAGGCTCGCCGCTGCGCGTGCTGGCCCTGGTGGAGTAGGTGCTGTCGCGCGTGCTGCGAGTCAAACTGTCTTCTGTTGCACTGTGTACTTGAATCTGCGATTCAAGACGAGGTCCAGGACGAGGTTCGGCCCCTGTTGGCTGCGTATCAACAGCTAACAAAACAGCTGTCAAAAAGAGCGCAAATCGGTGGTGCCCCACACTCACAGCGTAAAGATCTTGCCCGGGTTCATGATGTTTTTCGGGTCCAGCGCGCGTTTGATGGTGCGCATCATCTCGACGGCGCCATCACCGGTTTCCGTCACCAGGAAATCCATTTTGTGCAGGCCCACGCCGTGTTCGCCGGTGCAGGTGCCTTCCAGGCTCAGCGCGCGGTTCACCAGTTTGTGATTGAGCGCCTCGGCGATCTCGCGTTCCTCGGGAAGGTTGGGGTCGATCAGGTAGCCGAAGTGGAAATTGCCGTCGCCGACATGGCCGACGAGGAAGTAGGGAATGCCGCTGGCGTCGACCTCGGCGACCGACTCCAGCAGGCAGTCGGCCAGGCGCGAAATCGGCACGCAGGTGTCGGTGGAGATGGCGCGGCAGCCGGGGCGCGACTGGATGGCGGCGAAATAGGCGTTGTGCCGGGCCGTCCACAGCCGCGTGCGCTCTTCCGGCGTGCTGGCCCATTCAAAGGCTTTGCCGCCATGGCCGCTGGCGAGCTCCTGCACTAGCTCGGCCTGCTCTTTCACGCTGCTTGGCGAGCCATGGAACTCCATCAGCAGCATGGGCTCTTCGCGCAGGCCCAGCTTGGCATAGGCGTTCACCATGCGCACGGTGTTGTGGTCGATGAGCTCCACGCGCGCAATCGGCACGCCCATCTGGATCACTTCAATCGTGGTGCGCACGGCGGCTTCGATGCTGGGGAAGGAGCAGATCGCGGCTGAAATGGCTTCCGGCAGCGGATAGAGCCTGACGGTGACTTCGGTGATGACGCCCAGCGTGCCTTCGCTGCCCACCATCAGGCGCGTGAGGTCGTAGCCGGCCGATGATTTCTTGGCGCGGGTGCCGGTGCGGATGACCTCGCCGCTGGCCGTGACCACTTCCAGCGCGAGCACGTTTTCGCGCATGGTGCCGTAGCGCACGGCGTTGGTGCCGCTGGCGCGCGTTGCGCTCATGCCGCCCAGGGTGGCGTCGGCGCCGGGATCGATGGGGAAAAACAGGCCGGTGCTTTTCACCTCTTCATTGAGCTGCTTGCGCGTCACGCCGGGCTGCACCGTCACGGTCAGGTCTTCCGCGTTGATGGACAGCACCTTGTTCATGCGGCTCACGTCAATGCTGATGCCGCCCTGCACGGCCAGCAAATGGCCTTCCAGCGAGGTGCCGACACCAAACGGGATGACCGGCACGTTGTACTGGCTGGCCAGTTTCACGGCGTCGGCCACGTCCTGCGTACTTTCGGCAAACACCACGGCGGCGGGGGGTGGGGCGGCAAAGGAGGACTCGTCACGACCGTGCTGCTCGCGCACCACCAGCGCGGTGGTGCAACGCTCGGCGAAGCGGGCCTTGAGTGCCTCCAGCAGCGCGGCAGGTGTTTCGCGCTGGTGAATCTCCGGCAGCAAATGGACGGGTAGGGGTGCGTTCATGGGTGTCTCCAGGTCAATGGCACAGTTTACGACGTGCGCGTCGCGTCTGCCAAAGAAAGCGTGTGGAGGTCCCGGACGCCGGTGTGTTGCCGGAGCACCTGGAAGTCACGCGCCGCCGGTGCAGGCCGGCGGCGCTCCAAGGGAAAAGATGAAATGCGGAAGGGGTCAGGAGCCTGCCGCGCTGCTGAATTCGCTGCGCGAGATGAAGGTGTCGTGATCGGTGTCGATCAACTCGAAACGCTGCGCCACGGCCGGGAAATGCTCGGCTTCCTGGCGATCCAGTTTGCCGTCCCGGTTGGTGTCGGCCCGGTTAAACGCCGCCTCCAGGTCATTGCGGGTCACCCGGTTTGGCGGAATGGTAGTGGCTGTTGCCGAAGGCGCCAGCTGAGCCGACGGACTGCTGGGGCTGGCGGGACTGGTAGGTGAGGGCGGTGAATTTTGTGCCCGCGCGGCGGCGGCAGCGCCCATGGCCAATGCCGCCACCAGCACCACGCTGCGCAATTCAAAATTGCCAAAGTCAAGGTTGCCAAAGTTGGGAATAGAATGGTTTTTCACCGTCATGCAGAGATGTCCTTCAAAGGTTGCTTCAAGGTTGAACAGGGCCTGATTGCATCGCAAAGCGCACCAGGCGGCCAGCACTCTTGCAGGGTGTTTCTCCGCTGACATGGTGGCGGACCAGGACACATTTGCTTGCCTCGCGTAACGCCGTGCAGGGTTTCACGGATTTCACGGCGCCTCACCCCATCCACCCCTTCACACCTCACCCATATGGCCAACAGACTTTCACAGATCGCAACACGCACGGGGGACAACGGCACCACGGGGCTGGGCGACAACACGCGCGTCTCCAAGGACAGCCTGCGTGTTCATGCCATGGGCGACGTCGATGAATTGAATTCGCAGATCGGCGTGCTGCTCTGCGAAGAATTGCCGCCGGGCGTGCGCGACCTGCTGGTCGAAGTGCAGCACCAGCTGTTCAACCTGGGAGGCGAGCTGTCCATCCCGGGCTTTGAGCTCCTCAAGCCCGAAGCCGTGGCCCTGCTCGATACGGCGCTGGCCGAGCACAATGCCCAACTGCCGCGTCTGGCGGAATTCATTTTGCCGGCTGGCTCGCGGGCCGCGGCGCTCGCGCATGTGTGCCGCACCGTGGCGCGCCGCGCGGAGCGGGCGGTGGTGGCCCTGGGCGCAGCCGAGCCCCTCAAGGAGGCGCCGCGTCAGTACCTCAACCGCTTGAGCGACCTGCTGTTCGTGCTGTCACGCGTGCTCAACCGCATGAATGGCGGTGACGATGTGTACTGGAAAAGCGAACGCATGGCGAGGGCGGCCTCGGAGGAGTGAGCGTATCTTGAAGCCGGCAGCGTCGAGCCTGGATATCACGACTGCTTCGGCTGCAGCATCGCCATGGTGATGCGCGACACGCAGGTCAGCTCGCCGGCGTCGTTGGTCAACTCGATCTGCCAGACCTGGGTGCTTCGGCCAATGTGCACGGGCCGCGTGATGCCGGTCACCCAGCCGCTGGTTGTGCCCTTGAGGTGGTTGGCGTTGATATCCAGTCCCACAGCGCGATGCCCTGCAGGCGCTGTGTAAGCGGCGCCGCACGAGCCCAGTGTTTCGGCCAGCACCACTGACACCCCGCCGTGCAACAAGCCGTAGGGTTGGGTCGTCCGGCGGTCCACCGGCACGCGGGCGCGGATGAAATCATCACCCACTTCCAGAAATTCGATGCCCAGATGGGTGACGGCGCAGTTCGCGTTGGACGCGGTGAGCAATTCGATGGAGATGGGCTGTTTCCAGATGCGCATGGTGATTCCAGACTGATTCGGGGACAGGGCGCCCTCCACTATAAGGTGGCCGCCTACACCCGTTGGGTAACTTGTCGCGCCTTCCGCTGCCAGGACCGGGCGTAGGCTGGAAAAATGGCCACGAAAGCACAATCCCCATGACGCGCGCGCACCGCTGGCTGGTGGGGCTCGGCCTGGTCCTGGGCCTGCCGGCTTTGCTCTGGGTGGCGATGATGCGCCTCGTGCCCTCCGATGACGAGCTGGCGCGTCGCGCGGCCCTGCAACTGGAGGCGTGGCTCGGTGTCAAGGTCAACGTCGGTGCGCTGCGCTGGCGGTTGCTGCCGGCGCCGACGCTGGTGATCGAACATATCGTCACGGTGCAGCCGCAGCCCATCGTCATTCAGAAACTTACCGCTTATCCGGACCTGCTGGCGCTCTGGCAGCGCCGCGTGAAGATAGACCGTGTAGACCTGCAGGGCGCTACCGTGCCGCAGTTGTCGCTGGGTTGGGCGCTTGCGAGGCCGGAACACGGTCGCGAGCCAAGCGAATTGAGCGCCGGCGACATTCCGCTGGTGCGTCTGGTGTTTCGCGACGTGACCTGGATTTCGCGGCACGGTATTCCCGTCATTTACGACGGCGAGGTGGACTTTGATCCCGGCTGGCGGCCGCGTCAGGCCCTGGTGCGCCGTCCCGGCTTCAAGCCCGTCACCGACCTCACGCTGACCCGCGAGGGGCAGGATGACCGGTGGGCTGCCCGCATCAACGTGGGCGGCGGCACGGCCCACGGCACGATGGAACTGCAGACCCGTCCCAACGGCCGCTTTCACCTGGAAGGCACCTTGCAACCGAAGGATATGGAGGTGCAGAGTGCGCTGGCCGCCTTCAACCGCCGTTCCATCGTCGCGGGCAAGGCCTCTGGCAATACGGTGCTGTCCGCCCATGGCGACAACGTTGTCGAACTGGCGCAGTCGCTTCACACCAGGACCACGTTCGCCATGGGCTCTTCGAAGCTGCTGCATTTTGACCTCGACAAGGCGATTCGCAGCGCGGGCCAGGAGTTCGCCGGGCAGACAGCGCTCGAATCAGTCACCGGGCAGCTCGACACGCAGAACACACCGCAGGGCATGGTGGTCGACTACACCGGTATCAAGGCAGGGTCGGGTGCACTGACCGCGTCGGGAAAGGCCCGGGTGGCCAACCAGCAAGTCCAGGCTGAACTCTCGGTGGATCTCGTGGACGGTGTGGTCGGCGTACCCTTGCAAATCAACGGACCTCTTGAGAAGGTGAGGGTGTCCGTATCCCGCGGCGCGCTGGCGGGCGCCATGGTGGGCACGGCGATACTGCCCGGCGTTGGCACGGCGATTGGTGCCCGTGTAGGCGCCACGCTGGGCAAGATCTTCAGCCCGGATCCCGCGGGCAAGCCGGTTCCCGGAAGCGGCACCGGATCCCCCGGAAAGCAGCCCTGAGGCTCCCCACTCCCCGAACTGGCGGGCGCGAAGCCCCGCACATGTGTTTATTTTGGTTAACGCCGTAATGGCCCGTAACTTGGCCGTCCTTGGGGTATTCCAGTGGAGTAAAGTTTTAAGTCGATAAATCTCCAGCTTTGCGGCAATCCGCTATTCGGGCTATATCCGGTGTCGATGTCCTTGCAGCCTAACCCAAGGTCCTGACCATGTCCCAAAAGCCGCCCGCCTCTCCCCTTTCCACTCCGCTTGCGCGCGCGCTGGATCAGAATGACACGGCGAAAGAGACGATGGAGCAGGCGGCCGATGAACTGATGGTGATCAACACCGTACTCAAACAAGAAATTCCCGACCCCTTGCAAACCGGCGACGTGGCACAGGCCCTGCAAAAAACTGACGAAATCGAACGCAGGATTCAGGAGTCTGCCGACGAGCTGGCGCAGGTTCACCAGGTCCTGGCGCAGGAAATCGGCGAACGCGTCGCTTTGGAGCGTGAACTGGCGGCGATCAAATTGGCGCTGACGCGGTCCAGGGGCTAGGGCTTAGGGCCTTTGCGACGTGGGGCCTTGCGGCACCGTCAGCGCTTGTCGCTGGCGGTTGAGCAGCGCGTACAGCAAGATGGCGCCGAAAGTGGCGGTGCCAATGCCGCCCATCGCAAATTGCCCGAACTTCAGCGTGAAGTCGCCGGTGCCCAGCACCAGCGTGATGGCCGCCACGATCAGGTTCTTGTTGTCTGAAAAATCCACCTTGTTGTCGACCCAGATCTTGGCGCCGGCCACGGCAATGAGGCCGAACACCACGATGCTCACCCCGCCCATCACGGGCAGGGGAATCGCCTGGATCAGAGCGCCGAACTTGGGGCTGAAGCCCAGCATCACGGCAATCAGCGCAGCGACCACAAACACCGCCGTCGAGTAGATTTTGGTGGCCGCCATCACGCCGATGTTTTCGGCGTAGGTGGTGACGCCGGTGCCGCCGGCGCTGCCCGAAACAATGGTGGCCACACCATCGCCGATGAAGGCGCGGCCGATGTAGACATCCAGGTTTTTGCCGGTCATGGCGGTCACCGCCTTGATGTGGCCGAGGTTTTCCGCCACCAGGATGATGGCCACCGGCGCAATCAGCAGCATGGCATTCAGGCTGAAGACCGGCGCGGCAAAGCCGGGTACACCCACCCAGGTCGCGTTGGCGATGCCCGACAGGTCAATCGGCTTGCCCAGGCCCAGTCCGTTGGTGAGCACCGCATACACCAGGCTCGCCACCATCAGGCCGACCAGGATCAGCAGGCGCTGCACCATGCCGCGCGTCATCACGGCCACCAGCGCCACACTGACGAAGGTCACCACCTGCATCCACGAATCAAAGTTGCTCGCCGCCATGTTCTTGACGGGAATGCTCGCCAGGTTCAGGCCGATGACGGCCACCACGGCGCCGGTGACCACTGGCGGCATGACGCGCTCTATCCAGCCCGTGCCCACGAACTGCACGATGGCGCCTATCAGCGTGTAGACCACGCCACACGCGATGATGCCGCCCAGCGCCACGCCGATGTTACCGTTCAGGCCTTTGCCCGCATAGGCGGTGGCGGCAATCACCACGCCAATGAAGGCAAAGCTGGAACCGAGGTAGCTTGGCACCTTGCCCCCGGTGATGGCGAAAAATATCAGGGTGCCAATGCCGCTCATCAGAATGGCAATGTTGGGGTCAAAGCCCATGAGGATGGGCGCCAGCACGGTGGCGCCAAACATCGCAATCACGTGCTGCACGCCCATCATCGTCGTTTGCGGCCACGGCAACCGCTCGTCCGGCGCGATCACGCCTCCCTGCTGCAACACTGCGCTGCTTTTTTCTGTCCAGTCCAGCATTCCCATCACTCTCTCCCTTTGTAAAGTGTGGCAATGCTAGGGGCAATGGACGCATCCCACAAGAGCGACCGGGTGCCGGCAGAACGGGCACCCTGCGATCTGCGGCCGGCGATGGCCGGCCTCAGGCCAGGAACGAGGCGACGTGTTGCAGCACCCCGGTGTCTTTCAGGATCTTCTGGTGCCCCAGCCCTTCGGTGGCCACCAGGCGAGCACCGCCAATCGCCTCGCTGTACGCCACGCCATCGGCAAAACGGTTGATGCTGTCCTGCCGGTCATGCACCACCAGCGTGGGCAAGCGGATGCGCGGGCCCACCGCCGCCGGTTCAAACTGCGGCATCAGGATGCCTTCGCGCGCTTCAACGCGACGCTGCATGGCTGCGCGCGTGGTCTCGCTCAGGCCAAACACGTGGGCAAACAGGCGCGTGTACTCATAAGGCGAGGCGGGCGGGGCCAGCAGCACCAGCCGGTTCACCGGCAGGCCGCGGCTGGCGGCATAGGCGCCGGCGTTGGCGCCCAGCGAATGGGCCACCAAGCCGTGCACGCTGTAGCCCTGCTGCTGCAGGCGCGCCGAGACGTACTCGATCACGCGTGCGAATTGCGGCAGGTTGCTGGTCGAGCCGCGGCTGCGTCCGTGCGCGGGCATCTCGACGATCATGGGCCGCATGCCCTGCGCCGCCAGCGTGTCGGCCAGCGCCAGCATCTGGCCGGCGTGTCCGCCCCAGCCGTGCACCAGCAGAACGACCGGGCCCTGCGGCGCGATCGGGCGTGAATAAAGCGTCAGGCTGGCATCTTCAAACGGCCACTGCTCCAGGTGCCAGGCAGGGCTCCAGGCTCTGCGGCGGCTCAGCCATTTGGGCGGTAGCGGCGTGCCAAACAGGCGATAGGCCGCACGCACGGCCAGCGCCGGCCAGATGCGCTGCGAGGCTCCCAGGCCCCAGCGGAACACCCGCGTGAGCGGGCTGGCGTTGTAGTAGGCCGTGGTGGCCTGCAGGGATGTACGTGTCATGTGGGACTCTCCGTTTTTGAATCAGCAGGGGGCAGGCTCCGGCGGCTTCAGTCATTCAGTTTCAGTAATAGATCCAGTCTTCATTGCTGCGCGGCAGCTGGCGCAGCGAGGCCAGGGCGGCCGTCACACCGCACACCAGCAGAAAACCGATGAACGAAAAAATGATGATCAACATGGCATCTTCCTTTCTTCGCACGATCGTGCGAAATTAGAGCAAACACAACAAACAAGGGCACGTGGGCATCCCTCAACAATCAGGTTTTGTAGCTGTTAATCAGGCGCTCCCAGGATGCCTGGGTGCGCTCGGCCGCGCGCGGGTCGCGCAGAAAGCGCGCATCGTGCAACAGCCCAATGGACAAGCTGCTGATTTCGCTGACCAGCTGCTCGGGGTCGGTGTCTGGTTGCAGGTGGCCGGCCTCGATGGCCTGCAACACGGTACGGCGCAAGGCGGCGCGCCAGCGCGTCACTTCCTGCAGCAGCGTGTTGCGCAACTCGCCCTCCTTGTCGTCCAGCTCGAACGCGCCGGCCGTGTAGATGCAGCCCTGCTGCACTTCGACGTCGCGCGTGCGCACAATCCAGCGGCGCACGATTTCGTTGAGGCGTGGCAGGCCCTTGGGCTGCTGCATGGCCGGTACAAAGACGTCGGCCAGAAAGCGCCGGCCAAACTCTTCAATGACAGCCTTTTGCAGAGCCTCGCGCGAGCCGATGCGCGAGAACACGCCGCTCTTGGACAGGCCGATCCGGTCGGCCACGGCCTGCAGCGTGATGGCCTCCAGGCCTTCCGCCGCTGCAAGATCAATTCCCGCGCCAATGATGGCGGTCCGGGTCATCTCGCTTTTCTGGGTTTTGGCGTCCATACGGTGAATATTAGCACGATTGTGCGAAATTGCAAATACCGCATTTCCGGGGGCGCGTTGACCCTTCTCACGCCAAGGTCGTGGCGTTAAGCTCGCACCATGAGCGCACCCTATATTCCCCAAATACGCCTCTACCAGGACTGGTTGAAGGCCACGCGCGGCCTGTCCTTTGACAGCTATGACGCACTGTGGCGCTGGTCGGTGACCGACCTGGAGGCCTTCTGGCAAAGCATCTGGGACTATTTTGAGTTGCAGTCGCCGACGCCGCACACGGCCGTGCTGGCCGAGCGGCGCATGCCCGGTGCCCGGTGGTTTCCGGGTGCCCAGGTCAACTACGCGCGGCAGGTCCTGCGGCATGTGGACAAGGCCCACGCAGCCGGTTTTCCGGCCCTGGTCAGCCACAACGAAAAGAGTCTTGCCAGTGGCCGGCACCGCGAACTGAGCTGGCCCGCCCTGCGCCAGCAGGTCGCGTCGCTGGCGCTGCACCTGCAGGCCCGGGGGGTGAAGCCGGGCGACCGTGTGGCCGCCTATTTGCCCAACATTCCCGAGGCCATGGTGGCCTTCCTGGCCGTGGTCAGCATCGGCGGTGTCTGGAGCATTTGCGCGCCCGACATGGGCACCCACGCCGTGCTGGACCGCTTCAAGCAGATCGAGCCCAAGGTGCTGATCGCCTGCGACGGCGTGCACTATGGCGGGCGTGATCTGGACCGCACCGGCGTGGTGGCGGAACTGCGGGCCGCACTGCCCAGTTTGCAGCACGTGATCGTGCACGACAACCTGCGCGCTGCAAATTCAATGGCAGATTGCACACGGTTCGACAGCGCTGTGGCCCAGGACGATGCGCAAACTGCGGCGTTTGAACCGCTCTGGCTGCCGTTTGACCATCCGCTGTGGATTGTCTATTCCAGCGGCACCACCGGCCTGCCCAAGCCCATCGTGCATGGCCACGGCGGCACGCAGCTGGTGGCGCTGGCGCTGAAGACCCTGCACAACGACATTGGTTGCAGCTACGAGGCCAACAGCTGGGGCGAGCGCTACCACTGGTACAGCTCCACGGGCTGGGTGATGTGGAACGCACAACTGAGCGGCCTGCTGAACGGCACCACCTGCTGCCTGTTTGACGGCAATCCCGGCGGCAGCAAGGACAAGCCCGACTGGACCACGCTCTGGCGCTTCGCGGCCGACCTTGAGGTGACGTTCTTCGGCGCCGGTGCCGCCTTCTTTGCCAACTGCATGAAGGCGGGGGTTGAGTTGGCGGAATGCGGCGACCTGACAAGGGTAAGGGCACTCGGCAGCACCGGTTCACCGCTGAGCGAAGACACGCAGCGATGGGGGGCGGAGCAATTCCGCAAGCTGCATGCGGCAGGCACGGGGACCTCCACCATGCGCAGCGCCGGGCCACCCCAAGCAAGCACAGTCCCCTCGGGGGGAAGCGTAGTACACGAAGTGGCAAGCGTGGGGGCATCAGCCGTGCGCAGCGCCGGGCCGCCCCAAGCAAGCACAGCCCCCTCGGGGGGCAGCGCATTACACGAAGTGAAAAGCGTGGGGGCTCCCATATGGTGGTGCAATATTTCCGGCGGAACGGACTTTGCCGGTGCGTTTATCGGCGGCAACCGCGAACTGCCGCTGGTGCCGGGCGAGATGCAGTGCCGCCTGCTGGGCTGCGCGGTCGAGGCCTGGAATGAACAGGGCCAGCCGGTGATTGGCGAGGTCGGCGAGCTGGTCTGCACCCAGCCCATTCCGTCGATGCCGCTGTATTTCTGGGGCGACACCGGCGCAATGGAGCCCTTGGGCGGCGATGCCGCCTACCCCCCGAGGGGGTCCGGAACCGGCTCGGGGCGGCCCAGCGCCGAACCCGGCCCGCGCTACCTGTCCAGCTACTTCGACATGTACCCCAACGTCTGGCGGCATGGCGACTGGCTCAAAATTACGCCTGCGGGTGGCTGCATCATCTACGGCCGCAGCGACGCCACCATCAACCGCCACGGCCTGCGCATGGGCACCAGCGAGCTGTACAGCGCGATAGAGGCGCTGCCCGAAGTGCTGGACTCGCTGGTGGTGGACCTGGAGTATCTGGGCCGCGAAAGCTACATGCCGCTGTTTGTGGTGCTGCGCGAGGGTGTGGCGCTCGACGACGCCCTGAAAGCCCGGCTCAACGGTGCGATCAAAACCGCGCTGTCGCCGCGCTTTGTGCCCGATGCCATTTTTCAGGTGCCTGAAATTCCGCGTACCCTCTCGGGCAAAAAGCAGGAGCTGCCGATCAAGAAGTTGCTGCTGGGGCAAGCGCTGGAGAAGGTGGTGAACCGGGACGCCATGGCCAACCCGGACTGTCTCGCGTGGTATGTTCAGTTCTCGAAAAACTACCTTGCCGAAAGGAGCGCATGAAACGACGACTGATGAGGCTGGCCGCCCTGGGTCTGCTTGCCTTGATGACCGCGTGCGCCACCGGACCGGGCACCGCTCCTTCGGGCGCCGCACCGGCATCGGGTGCGCCATCTGCGGCCTCCGGGCTGCGTGTGACCGGCACCGTGTCTTACCTGCAGCGCGTCGCCTTGCCGCCCGACAGCGATGTCATCGTTCAGCTGCGCGATATTTCGCGCCTGGACAGCGCGTCCGGCGTATTGGCCGAGCAGCGGTTCACTGCCAGCAGCCAGGTTCCCTTGCCGTTTGAACTGACAGTGGAGCCCGGCAAGATCGATCCGCGCATGCGCTACGCGGTCGCGGCACGCATTCAGCGCAACGGGAAATTGCTGTTCATCAACGACAAGCTCTACCTGGTTCTCACGCAAGGCCACGGCAACCGCGTCGAGATGATCTTGCACATGGTGGCGAAACCCTGAAGCGCGCTGAGCGCTGACTTTTTCAGGCCCGTTCAGGCCACCGTCGCCGGCTGGCGGTTGACCAGCACCACCCCCGCGGCTACCAGCGCCAGCGCCGCGAGCAAACCCGGCGTCACACTTTCCTTGAGCCACAGGGCGCCAAACAGCAGCGCAAACAGCGGCGTGAGAAAGACAAACACTGAAATCCGGGTCGCCGGGTAGCGCCCCAGCATCCACATCCAGGCCAGGTAGCTGGCAAAAGCGCCGATCACGGTCTGCAGCAGCAGCGAGGTGATGGCAAACGGGCTGAATTGCCAGACCCACACCTCGCCCAGCGCCAGTGACAGCGCCGGGAAGGCCACGGCACTCACGGCCAGTTGGTAAAAGAGCAGCTTTTCCGCCGCAATGTTGGTCAGGCGGGAAGCGCGAATGACCACGGTGGTCAGTCCCCAGAGCAGCCCGGCCAGCAGCGCCAGCAGGTCGCCGCGCGCCGTCGATCCCTGGCCGGCCGTGAAGCCTTCGCGCAGGGCAAACACCACGGCGACAAAGGCCCCGAGCAAGCCAACCCATTGCAGGCCGCGCAAGCGTTCGGCCTTGACCCACAGCGGCACCAGCAGGGCGACCCAGAAAGGCGAGGTGTACAAAAACACCGTCAGGCGCGAGGCGCTGGTGTACTGCAGCCCCAGGTAGATGCAGGCAAACTCCGCGCCGAACAGCGCACCTGCCAGCAGGCCGGCCCGCAGGGAGCCGTCACGGCCAAACAGCGCAATGCCGCGCCACAAGCACCACAGTCCCAGCAGGGCCGTGGCGCCCAGCAAACGCAAGGAGGCCTGGAACATCGGCGGGATTTCGCTGATGGTGGCCTTGATCAGCACCTGCTGCAGGCCCCACAACAGGCAGCAGCCCAGCAGCAGGGAAATGGCGAGGGCATCGAGGTGGGCTTTGCGTGCGGTCATGGGCTCAGGATGGAATGTGGAAGGAGGCACGGATCGCTATCGTGCGGTGCCGTGAAGTGCAGCGTCACAAGACGCAGCAGGTTCAGTGGGTGACGCTTCGGCGCCAGTTCACAAAGGGTGCTCGGTGTAGAACCTGCCGCCATGAAACAGCAGCGGCGCCGCGCCGGCGCGGTGGCTGCAGCGCTCCACTTCGCCGACGAAGATCACATGGTCGCCTTCCTCGTAGCGGCTGCGGTTGAAGCATTCGAAGGTGGCGGCCGCGCCGCTGAGCAGGGGAGAGCCGCTCGCGCCTTCGGTGAACAGCACGTCCGCCCAGCGGTCTTCGCGCCGGCTGGCAAAGCGTTCGGCCAGCGCTTTCTGGTCCGCCGCCAGGATGTTGATGGCGTAGTGCGATCCGGCGCTCAGCGCAGCCATGGAGCCCGCTGCCTGCGCCAGGCTCCAGAGGACCAGGGGCGGGTTGAGCGACACCGAATTAAAGGAGTTGGCCGTCAGGCCGACCAGCACGCCGGCCGGCGTGCGCGCGGTGACGATGGTGACCCCGGTGGCAAACATGGCCAGCGAGGCCCGGAACTCTCGTTGGGAAAAGCTGGGACTGCTCGCTTTGCGCGGAATGGAAGGGGTCGGCATAGACGGGTAATTTAACTGAAGCGCTTGAAGCGCACCGGCCACAGGCTTGGCGGCCCTCCCGCTTGGGTGCGATGCTGGGTGGGTGAGCGGGTGGGGGCCGAAGCTGGCGGGGCAGCCCGAAACCTCAAGGCAAGTGTGCGCGAATCACAGGAGGCGATGCTTTCTTGCGCGGTAGGCCAGCTTCGCCCGCGTTGTGTTGAGCAGCCGCGCTGCGGCGGACAGATTCCCCTGGGATGTGGAAATCGCCCGCAGGAGCGTTTCGCGCTCGGTCTGGTCCAGAGACTGCGGAGCCTGCGCCGCGCTTGACGGTGTGGCTATCGCCAGGGCTTGTGCGCAGCCTGCAGGCTCTGCGAAGTTTAAAGTTGCGGAGCTTCCCTTCAGCCGCAGCGTCATGATGTCGGTGCTCAGGGTTTCGCCACTGGTGAACAGGTGGTGCACATCGATCAGCCCTTCCATGTCGGCCATGATCACAGCGCGTTCGACCAGGTTTTGCAGTTCGCGGATGTTGCCTGGAAAGGCATAGTTCAGCAGGGACCGAACCGCGGCCTGCGTGAAGCCGCCAGTGTTGCAGCCGTGCTTGCGCCGGTAATGGTTCAGAAAGTGGTTCATCAACAGGGGAATGTCATCACGCCGCTCGCGCAGGGGCGGCAGGTGAATGGGGAAGACATTGAGCCGAAAGAACAAGTCCTCGCGGAACTGTCCCTCCAGCACGGCCTGACGCAGCGCTTCATTGGTCGCCGCCACGACGCGCACATCCACTGCAATGCTGCGCGTGCCTCCCACGCGTTCCACCTCGCCCTCCTGCAAGGCGCGCAGCAGCTTGCCTTGGGCGACATAGCTCAGCGAGCCAATCTCGTCCAGAAACAGGGTGCCGCCGCTGGCTCTCTCAAAGCGGCCCGGCCGCGAGTGGCTGGCGCCGGTGTAGGCCCCGCGTTCCACGCCAAACAGTTCGGACTCGATCAGGGTTTCCGGGATGGCTGCACAGTTCACCGCCACAAAGGGCCGGTCCTTGCGCGGGCTGATCTTGTGCAGCATGTGGGCAAATTTTTCCTTGCCCACGCCGGACTCGCCGGTAAACAGCACGGTGGCCGAGGTGCGCGCCACGCGGCTCAGCTGGTGGCAGGCGGCGTTGAAGGCCGAGGAGGCACCGACCATCGCATCACCGGCGGAGGCCTCGACCTGGGGCAGTTCGGCGGCGCTGGGGGCTGGACGGGCGTAGGCAGCGGTGTCGACAAACTCCCTGACGTTGAGGTAGCGCATGTCTTCCGCGATATCGTCCCACTGGTCGGCTGATTTGCCTATCACCTGGCAATGCGCTTCGCCCATGGCGCGGCACTGTGTTTCCCGGAAAACGACGAGATGGCCGAACAATGTGCTGACATAGCCCGTGGCATAGCCCACCTGCATCCAGCAGGCGGGTGAGCCGCCAATCCCGTAGGCAGCGATGTGTTCATCGTCTTCGCTGGAGTTGTGCCACAGAAATTCGCCTTCATAGCTGCCCGTTTCGGGCTTGTACGAGGCCTGCACCACTTCGACTTTCACCACCCCCTCCAGCGCATGCAGGCGCGTACCCGCGAGGGCGATGGCCGACGGATCTGCATCGGGCCACTGCCGCCGCACCAGTTGGGCATCGCGGGCGCCGCTGACATAGCCCGCACGGGTGAACAGTCCGCGGGCCTGCTCCAGCCCCAGGCTGTCAATCATTTCACGCCGCAGGGAGCCCAGGGCTTCCGTGTGCAACAAGACCATGCGCTGGTCTTGCAGCCAGATGCGTCCGTCCCCCGGAGAAAAAAACAGGCATTCGCTGATGTCGGCAATGTTGGGGTGGGCATCGCCGCCCATGTGGGCACTGGCAAATCCGCCCAGGGCTTTGGCCACCAATGCGCTGTCGAAGTTGCCAAGGGTCGTGCCCGTGGCCCGGGCCACGTCGGCCAGGGAGATGCGCGAAGTGTTGCCCATGGTTTTGTTTTTTTTATTTGATCAATTGCGCAAATGTAGTTCATGTTTATAACCATTTGATCAAAAAATAAAACAGGGATTTCCCTTTGCTGCACCGCAGTAATTGGACTTGGGGTATGTCCCTAGTCCCCCTCTCGAAAAGACCTCAATGCGGGGCCGCAGGCGGTTGCGATTGCGGGTGTTGGTCTGTGCATTGCAACGCATCCGGTATGTCACAGAAAAAGTGACGAACTGATAAACCAACCGAAAGGGCTTTTCCCATGGGTGCAGCAGATGTAACAGCATTTTTTAATTTTTCCGGCCTGAAGCAAGCTGCCTTGGGTGGCGGTGCGCGCGATGTGATCGAACCCGCCACGGGCCAGGTGTTGTGCACCGTGGGCATTGCCGATGCGGCCGACGTGGCCGCCGCGACTGCCGCTGCCGCTGCCGCGCAAAAAGCGTGGGTGGCGGTGCCTCCGCGTGAAAAGGCTGAAATTTTTCGCCGTGCCGCCGCCCTGTTTCAGCAGCATGGTGATGAGTTGGCGCTGTTCGCCGCACGCGAGACGGGCGGCATTTTGGCCAAAGGTCAGCATGAAATTCGCGAGGCCGCGCTGATCTGCAATCTGGCCGCCAGCATTCCCCTGCAGTCGCAAGGCCATGTGCTGCCCAGTGTGCCGGGCCGCACCAGCATCGCGCGCCGTGTGCCGCACGGCATTGTGGGGGTGATTTCGCCCTTCAACTTCCCGATGATCCTGACCATCCGCTCGGTGGCCCCGGCCTTGGCCGCTGGCAATGCCGTGGTGGTCAAGCCTGACACCCGCACCCCCGTAACGGGTGGCCTGATGATCGCCCGCATCTTCGCGCAAGCCGGTTTACCCAAAGACTTGCTGCAGGTCTTGCCGGGCGACGCTGAAGCCGGTGAAGCCCTGGTCATTGACCCGCTGGTGCCGATGATTGCCTTCACCGGTTCGCCCGCTGTGGGCCGCCGCATTGGTGAGCTGGCTGGCCGCCACCTGAAGAAGGTGTCGCTGGAGCTGGGCGGCGCCAACTCCCTGATCATTCTGGACGATGCCGACCTGGATGTGGCCGCCAGCAATGCCGCCTGGGGTGCCTACTTTCACCAGGGCCAGATTTGCATGGCTTCCAACCGCATCCTGGTGCATGAGAGCATGGCCGCCGAGTTGACTAGGCGACTGATTGCCAAGGCCACGCATTTACCGATGGGCAACGGTGCCAGCGGCCAGGTAGCCCTGGGCCCGCTGATCGATGCCAGGCAGCGCGACCGCGTGCACGCCCTCGTGCAGGACAGCGTGAAAGCGGGCGCCAAGCTGGAAGCCGGTGGAGTTTTTGACGGCCTGTTCTACAAGCCGACCGTGCTGACGGGCGTCAAGGCCGGCATGCGGGTGTATGACGAAGAAACCTTTGGCCCCGTCGCCAACATCATCACTTACAAGACCGATGCAGAAGCCATTGCCCTGGCCAACAACAACACCGGCAGCCTGTCTTCCGCCGTCATCTCCAGCTCGGTAGGCCGTGCCATGGCCGTGGGCCAGCAGCTGAAGTCCGGCATGGTCCACATCAACGACCAGACCGTCAATGACGACTGCGTCAACCCCTTCGGCGGCCCCGGCATTGCGGGCAACGGCACCAGCGTGGGCGGACCGGCGGACTTGGAGGAATACACCATGTGGCAGTGGATGACGATCAAGGACACGGCTCCCACCTACCCGTTTTAAGTCAGATTTTTGAGGAGAGATTCATGAGTTTGCAAGGAAAAACCATCGTCGTCACAGGCACCTCGTCCGGCATTGGTGCCGAGGTGGCCCGGCTGGCCCGCTTCCAGGGCGCCCAAGTCATTGGCATGGACCGCAACGACCCCAGCTTGACGCTGGATGATTTCGTGAAGGCCGATCTGGGAAGCGCCGCCGCCATTGATGCCGCCGTGGCCCGGCTGCCCGCGCACATTGACGCGTTTTGCAACGTTGCCGGCGTGCCCGGCACGGCCGCCGGCGATCTGGTGGCCCGCGTGAACTACCTGGGCCTGCGGCACCTGACGCAAGCCGTGTTGCCGCGCATGCCGCGTGGCGGCAGCATCGTCAATGTGGCCTCCATCCTGGGTGCCGAATGGCCGCTGCGGCTGGACCTGCACAAGGAGCTCGCCGCCGTGAAGGGCTTTGAGGCCGGCGCTGCCTGGCTGCGCGACCACCCCGTGCCGCACGCCACCTGCTACCAGTATTTCAAGGAAGCCCTGATCGTCTGGAGCGCCACCCAGTCGCAGGAATGGTTCCTGGGCAAAGGGGTGCGCATGAATTGCGTCGCACCTGGCCCGGTGTTCACGCCCATCCTGGGCGACTTCGTCTCCATGCTGGGCGAAGAGCGGATTCAAAAAGATGCCCACCGCATGCTGCGCCCGGCCTTTGCCGACGAGGTGGCCGCGGTGATTGCCTGGCTGTGCAGCGATGCAGCGCGCTGGGTCAGCGGCGTGAACATTCCGGTCGATGGCGGCCTGGCCTCGACCTATCTTTGAGCAAGCGATAGACCCCCACCGACCCCACAGACCATAACTTGAGGAGACATGCATGACAAAAAAAATCACCCCCTTCCAACCCGGCGCCCTGGCGCTGGCGCTGGCGAGCAGCCTGCTCTGCGCGCTGTCGGCCCAAGCCATGGAGTTAGGTTCCGACCCCGACACTAGGATACGGCTGGACTTCACGCCCAAGTACAGCACGGCCTATCGGCTGAAGGATGCTTCGGCGGCCCTGACAGTGCCGTCGCCCGATGCCGGCGTGGCCAATGAGAACGACGGCAATGCCAACTTCAGTAAAAAAGGCATCGTCTCCAACCGCGTCGACTTGCTGACCGAGTTCGATGTGACCCACGGCAACGTCGGTCTGCGCATCAGCCATTCCGCCTGGTACGACTCGAAGTACCGGGGCACCAATGCGAACGACGGCACGCTGGGGGTTAGCAACTTCGTCGGCCAGCCCGCCAACCAGTTCATTCCAGCGACCAGCGCCCAGCATGGCCGCGATGGCGAGTTTCTCGATGCCTTTGCGTTTGCCAAGGGCAACCTGGGCAGCATGCCGGCTTCGATCCGCGTCGGCAAGCATGCCTTGCAATACGGCGAAAGCCTGTTCTTCGGCCAGAACGGCATTGCCAATGCGCAAGGCCCGGTGGACATCGCCAAGATCGTCTCGGTGCCCAACTGGCAGTTCAAGGAAGTGCTGCTGCCGGTGGAGCAGATTTCCGGCTCGCTGCAGGTGGCGGAGGGGGTGACCCTGGGCGGCTACTATCAGCTCAAGTGGCGGCCCAGCAAGATCCCTGGTGTGGGCAGTTATTTCTCGAATCAGGACTACATCGGCGGCGGCTGGGTCTACCTCGGCCCGACCACGGTACTCAACACCGACAACAGCAAGGACCAGACGCCGGGCAACAGCGGCCAGTTCGGAGCCCAACTGCGCTGGTCGCCTGCAGGCAGCGCGTTTGAGTACGGCCTCTACGCCGCACGCTACAACGACAAAACGCCATCGGTACCGGTGTTCGACCTGATCAATGGCAACGTCCACAAGGTTTATGCCAAGGGCATCAAGACCTTTGGCGCCAGCGTCACGTCGTCCGTCGGGCAGCTCAACTGGGCGCTGGAAGGCTCGGTGCGCACCGACGCACCGCTGGCCAGCGATCCGGCTGTGTTGGGCGGTGCGCCCTTCATGCCGCCGGTTAATTGCGACGGATCGGCCAGCAACCCCTGCCACGCCATCGGCAAGACGGCGCACCTGAACCTGTCGGGCATCTATGTGCTCACCAAGTCCAGCCTGTGGGACGGCGGCGCTCTTTTGGCCGAGCTGGCCTGGAACCGGGTCCTGAGCGTGACCAGGAACCCCAGCGCCGTCGGCTTCGGCGGGCTTGACCCCAACACCACGCGCGATGCCGCGGCCTTTCGCATGATTTTCGAGCCGCAGTACTTCCAGGTACTGCCCGGCCTGGACCTGTCGATTCCGATCGGCCTGGGCTACAACTTTGGGGGGCGCTCTTCGGCCATCTTCAACTTCGCCGGCGGTGTCAGCAAAGGGGGCGACTTCAGCGTCGGCATCAAGGGCAAGTACCAGGAATGGAATGTGGGCCTGAACTACACCGCCTTCTTCGGCAAGGAGAACACCTTCACCGTCACCGATGCGAGCACGCCCACCCGCATGCTGTCCTACGGCCAGACGCTGAAAGACCGCAACTACCTGTCCTTCACCGCTTCCCGTACTTTCTGAAAACACATTTCTGAAAACACCTATTACCGAGACATACACCATGATGAAGTTCGCAAACCCCCCCTTGCTCGCGGCGGCCCTGTTGACCGCTGCCCTGACCGCCCAAGCCGCCGTGAGCGCGGACGAGGCCGCCAAACTCAAGACCACGCTGACCCCGTTGGGCGCGGAGAAGGCTGGCAACAAGGACGGCACGATTCCCTCCTGGGACGGCGGCCTGAGCAAGGCCGCACCCGGCTACAAAAACGGCGATGCCCGCCCTGACCTGTACCCCAACGAAAAGCCCACCCTGTCGATCAACGCCAAAAACATGGCGCAGCACGCCGACAAGTTGAGCGACGGGGTGCAGGCCCTGATGAAGAAGTACCCCGACTTCCGCATCGACGTGTACCCCACGCACCGCACCGCTGCGGCCCCTCAGTCGGTGTACGACAACACCTTCAAGAACGCCACCCGCGCCAAGACCGTTGAAGGCGGCTACGGCATGGAAGGTGCTTTTGGCGGCGTGCCATTCCCCATCCCCAAGGACGGCTATGAAGCCATGTGGAACCAGCGCACCGCCTGGCGCGGTGGCAACGTGACCCTGCCGATGCGGGTGTGGGTGGTGACGGCCGATGGCCGACGTGCCATGGCCTCGGGTGGCACGCAGACCCTGAGCCAGGCTTTTTATGCCAAGGACAGCAGCCTGGAGAAGTTCGACGGTTACTACTCGCTCGGCAAGTTCGTCGCCAACGCGCCGGGCTCCAAGGCGGGCGAAGCGATTCTGGCGCTGGACGGTGTTTCAGAAGCCGCGCCGCGTGGCCTGTGGCAGTACCTGGTGGGCCAGCGCCGGGTGCGCAAAGCGCCTTCGGTGGCCTATGACACGCCCGACTCGGTGACTTCCGGCATCGGTTTGTTCGACGAAGCCTTCACCCTGTTTGGCCCGATCGACAAGCATGAGCTGAAGCTGGTGGGCAAGAAGGAGATGTACATCCCCTACAACAACAACCGTGCTGCGTCAGCCAAGGTGGAAGACCTGGTGACGCCCAACACGCTGAACCCGAGCCAGGTGCGCTGGGAACTGCACCGTGTGTGGGAAGTGGAGGCCACGCTGGCCTCGGGCAAGCGCCACGTGGTGCCCAAGCGCAAGTACTACATCGACGAAGACTCCTGGCAAATCGCGCTGTTTGACGGCTGGGATGCCAAGGGGCAACTCTGGCGCACCAACTATGCCCTGATGCTGACCCTGCCAGACGTTCCCGCCGTATCGAATTTTGTGTTGTGGGGCGGCTACGACATGCAAAACGGTTCTTACTACCTGAACATGGCCTCCAACGAAATGCCCAAGCAGTATGAAATCGTGCCGCCGATTCCGCGCAGCTTCTTCAGTGCTGAATCCCTGTCCAACGAAGGCGCGCGTTGATGAGCGGATTCGCACAAGCTGGCGTTGCGCGGCGAGCGGCCCTGCGGGGGCTGCTCGGCATGGCGGCCACGGCCACGCTGCCCGCGTGGTCGGCCACTGCCCCGGCCGTGCTGTCGCAAGCCGCCCTGGTGACGCCCAAGGCCCTGGGCGCGGCCACGCTGGCCGTGACCCGCGCAGGCAAGCGCCTGGTGGCCGTGGGCGAGCGCGGCACCGTGCTGCTGTCGGACGACCACGGCGCCCGCTGGACGCAGGCCCAGGTGCCGGTGCAAGCCACCCTCACCACGGTGCGTTTTGCCGATGAAAAAACCGGCTGGGCGGCAGGCCATTTGGGCGTGATTTTGCGCAGCGACGACGGCGGCGCCACCTGGCACAAGCAGCTCGACGGCCTCCAGGCCGCTGCGCTGGTGCTGCAAGCCGCGCAGAAGTCGGGCGATGAAAAGGCGATCGCCAACGCCCAGCGCCTGGTGGAAGAGGGCGCGGACAAACCATTTTTTGACCTGGAATTCATCGACGCGCAACGCGGCTTTGCCGTGGGAGCCTACGGCCTGATGTTCGCCACCGTGGACGGCGGCAAGACCTGGGCGGCGGTGGGGCCGCGTTTGCCCAACCCCAGATCCTTGCACCTGTACGGCCTGCGCGCCCATGGCAATACCTTGCTGATTGCGGGTGAGCAGGGCCTGCTGCTGCGCTCCACCGACGGTGGGGCCAGCTTTAGCGTGCTGGAGTCGCCCTACAAAGGCAGCTTTTTTGGCTTGCTGCACACCGCAGGCGATGTCTGGGTGGCCTACGGCTTGCGCGGCACGGCTTACCGCTCCATGGACGCAGGCCCGCGCTGGGAAAAACTCGATACCGGCCTGCCCATGGCTGTCGGCGCGGGCGCGGCTTTGGCCGGCGGTGGCTTTGTGCTGATGGGCCAGGCCGGGGACGCATTGGTGGGGCGCGACGATGGGCCCGCGCTCAAGCGTGTGCCTGCGCGCGAGCCGGTTCCGGTGTCGGGTGTCGCCATCGCAGCCGATGGCAGCCTGGTGCTGGCCAGCCTGCGCGGCATGCGACGGCTGCCTGCCCTGTCTGTTGACTGAAGAAAATTTTATGCACGCCGATTCCTCCTCCATCAACGCATCCAGCCAGCCTGTCGTCGCGCGGCTTGAAGATTTCGACACGCGCTCCGGCACGCTGCTCGAACGCGCCTTTTTTAACCACCGTCCCTGGGTCATGGCCCTGTGCCTGCTGCTGACCCTGGTGCTGGGCTGGCAGGCGACAAAACTGCAATTGAACGCCAGCTTCGAGAAGACCATCCCGACCTCGCATCCTTACATCGTCAACTACCTGGCGCACAAGGGCGACCTGGCGGGTCAGGGCAACGCGTTGCGGCTGGTGGTACAGGCCAAAAAGGGCACGATTTTCGACAAACGCTATCTGGATGCGCTGCAGAAAATCAACGACGAAATTTTCCTGCTCCCCGGCGTGGACCGGCCTTTCATGAAGTCGCTGTGGACCTCCAACACCCGCTGGGTGGCGGTGACCGAAGAGGGCCTGGACGGCGGCCCGGTGATTCCTGACACCTTTGACGGCTCGCCAGCGAGCCTGGCCGAGCTGCGCGCCAACGTGGAGCGCTCGGGCGAGATCGGGCAACTGGTGGCCGGCGATTTCAAATCCAGCATCGTGTTTGTGCCCCTGCTGGACCGCAACCCCGAAACCGGCAAGGCGCTGGACTACGGTGATCTGTCGCGCCAGATCGAAGTGCTGCGCGCCAGGTACGGCAGCGACACGCTGGAGATCGGTGTGACCGGTTTTGCCAAGGTGGTGGGCGACCTGATTGAAGGCCTGCAGCAGGTGTTGCTGTTTTTCCTGCTGGCCCTGGCGATCACCACCATAGTGCTGTTTGCCTACACCCGCTGCGGCCGCAGCACGGCGCTGGTGGTGGCTTGTTCCCTGGTGGCGGTGGTCTGGCAGTTCGGCCTGCTGGCGCTGCTGGGTTATGAGCTGGACCCGTACTCGGTGCTGGTGCCCTTTCTGGTGTTTGCCATCGGCATGAGCCACGGTGCGCAGAAGATGAACGGCATCATGCAGGACATTGGCCGCGGCACGCACCGGGTGGTGGCGGCGCGCTATACCTTTCGCCGCCTCTTCATGGCCGGCCTGACAGCGCTGCTATGCGACGCGGTGGGCTTTGCCGTGCTGGTCATCATCCAGATCAAGGTGATCCAGGACCTGGCCCTGATCGCCAGCATTGGCGTGGCCGTGCTGATCTTCACCAACCTGGTGTTGCTGCCGATTTTGCTGTCCTATACGGGCGTGGCCCCATCGGCAGCGGCGCGCAGCCTGCGCGAAGAAGCCGTGCAAGAGGGCGCCGGGCGCCCCTGGCTGTGGGCCTTGCTGGACCACTTCACGCAAAAGCGCTGGGCCACGGCGGCCATCGTGGTCTCAGGCTTGATGGCGGCGGGCGGTTACGCCGTCAGCCTGAACCTGAAGATTGGCGACCTGGATCCCGGCGCCTCCGAGCTGCGGGCCGACTCGCGCTACAACCGCGACAACGCCTACCAAATCTCGCATTACGCCGCCAGCGCCGACATCCTGACCGTGATGGTGACCACGCCGGTGGACCAGTGCACCAGCTACGGCACGCTGGCCAGGCTGGACAGCCTGGCCTGGGGCCTGGAGCAGTTGCCGGGCGTGGAGTCCACCAACTCCATGGCCGCGCTGTCCAGGCTGGCCATGGTGGGCTACAACGAAGGCAACTTCAAATGGTTTGAGCTGCTGCCCAACGACGGCGCTCTGGGCGGCGTGCAAACCCGCGCCCCGCGTGAGCTGTTCAACCAGAACTGCTCCTTCCTGGCGCTGTATGTGTACCTGAAGGACCACAAGGCCGAAACCCTGTCGCGGGTGGTGGCCGAGGTCGAGAAATTTGCCGCGACCAACAACACGCCCGAGGTCACTTTCAAGCTGGCCGCCGGCAGCGCCGGCATTGATGCGGCCACCAACATCGTGGTGGGCAAAGCCATGCAAGAGATGCTGCTGTGGGTCTATGCGGCGGTGGTGGTCCTGTGCTGGATCACCTTTCGCTCCTGGCGTGCCGTGGTGGTGGCGGTGCTGCCGCTGGTGCTGACCTCCATCCTGTGCGAGGCCTTGATGGTGTGGCTGGGCATGGGCGTGAAGGTTGCCACCTTGCCGGTGATTGCACTGGGCGTGGGCATCGGCGTGGACTACGCGCTGTATGTGCTGAGCATTACCCTGGCCCGCATGCGGGAGGGCGCCAGCCTGTCAGACGCCTACCACCATGCGCTGCAGTTCACGGGCCGGGTCGTCATGCTCACAGGCATCACGCTGGCGCTGGCTGTCGGCACCTGGGCCTTTTCGCCCATCAAGTTCCAGGCCGACATGGGCATTTTGCTGGCCTTCATGTTTGTCTGGAACATGGTCGGGGCGCTGGTGCTGCTGCCTGCGTTGGGGCACTTTTTGCTGCGCAAACCAGTGGTGGCGGTGGTTGCGCCAGCCGCGATTCCTGTATCAATCTAATCTTTAAATCCATGACTACATCTCCTGTTCGCACCACGCTGGACGCTACGCCTCTCGATCCCGCCTTTGCAGGTTTTTTGGCCCAAGCTGCGGCCCAGGGAGCTCCCCCTCTGGAGGCCTTGCCGCCGCCCATTGCGCGGCAGGTCTACCGGGACCTGGCCAACGTCCTGGGCCTGCCCGGCCCGGCCATTGGCAAGGTGGAAGATAAATGCATTCCCGGCCCCGGTGGCGTGCTGCCTTTGCGGGCATACAGTCCCACGGCTCAGGGGCCGTGGCCCGTGCTGTTGTACGTGCATGGAGGGGGTTTTGTGATGGGCGATCTGCAAACGCATGACGAGGTCTGCCGCACCCTGTGCCACCTTACGGGCATGCTGGTCGTGGCGGTGGACTACCGGCTGGCCCCCGAACACCCATTCCCCGCCGCACCCGATGACGTGGCAGCGGCCCTGCGTTGGATCTGCGCCCATGCGGACACCTTAGGTGGTGACCCGCATCGCATCGCCGTGGCGGGCGACAGCGCCGGGGCGCAGCTGGCCCTGGTGGCGGTGCGGCGGGTGCAGTTCCCCGCGGTGCGAGCCCTGGGCCTGATTTACCCCGTGGCGCAGCACCCGGACGAGCCCAGCCCGTCGTACGAGGAAAATGAAGGCAAATTCCTCACCAAGGGGGTCATGCAGTGGTTCACCGCCAGCTATCTGGGCGGGCCATCACCAACGCCGCCAGACCACCCTGATGTGGCGCTGCTGAAGTCCGGGCTGGCGGTGCTGCCCGCCACCTGGGTCGCCACCATGGGCCATGACCCGCTGCGTGACGAAGGCCATGCCCTGGCCCTGCGTGCCGAGGCAGCAGGCGTTTTGGTCGCGCACCAGCACTACCCCAGCGCCATCCACGCCTGCATCCATTTCAGCGCCGTGTCCCCCATTGGCCCGCAGGTGCTGGCGGACTTGGCGCAGTGGTTGCGCGAGCAGGCTTGATAGGTCAGGCCGACTGGCCTGGCCTGTGATGCGCTAGCGCAGCAGGGTTGACATGGCCGACAGGCAGTTGAGCATGCGGACGGCGGCTTCCACCGTCGGTGCTTCAAGGCCGACTTCATCGCCATCCAGTCGCTGCAGGGTCGGCCACTGGCAAAACAGGTCGGCCAGCGCCGGTGTCTGGGTCTGGATGTGCACGGCGATAGGCCCCGTCAGCACGAAGGGGCGGGCCGCGCCGAGCTGCGCCAGCGCGGTCGCCACGCCCACCTGGATGGCGCTGCAGGCCTGCGCGGGCGAGAGGCTGATGCCGCTGGTCTGGCCGGTGGCGCGCTTGGTTTGCACAAAAGTGGCATGCGGGAACACGGGCCGGTGTTCCTCGATGAACACATCGTCGCCGCTGGCCATCACCACCGGCACGCCATACTCGCCGGCCAGCGCGCCATAGATGCCGGCTTCGCCCAGCTCGACGCCGTTGAAGCGCACGCGCGCAAATGCAAAGCTGTTGATGGTGTGGGCCAGGATGCCGCGGCCCTGCGCACGCGAGTGGTAACCGATCATGCAGACGGCGTCCACGCCGTTGTCGACGCCGGCCATCATGCTCAGGTAGCGCGGCTTGCCCATGACGGCCTGGGCGCGAGCGTCCAGCAGGTCCGGCGGCATGTTGCGAAAGCCGCCGTGCGAATCGTTGACCAGCACCTCGGTGGCGCCGGCCTCGAAAGCGCCGGCAATGGCGGCGTTGGCCTCGTGCGTCATCAGCAGGCGGGCGCGTTCGTACTCGGGGTTTCCGGCGCGCACCTGCTCGTGGTGGAAAACGCCGGCAACGCCTTCGATGTCTGTGGAAATCAAAACTTTCATGGGAACTCGTTCAGGGTGTTTGTGGATGTGTCGGTGCGGTCCCGCCGGGCAGCAGATCGGCCAGTGCGCGGCGGTGGTGGCCATTGCGGCCGGTCACGGCACGGGCGCAGCAGAGGGCGTGGACGATGGCCTGCTCGGTGCTGTCGGCCACGGCCTGAAACAGCGGGTCGATCAGGCCGTCATGCAACATGGCCACAGCCGGCATGGGTCTGCCGGTTTGCTGGGGCACGGTGTAGGCGGTGGAAAAAGCCAGAGCGATGTCGCCGCTGCCGTGGCCGAACACGGAACCGGTGCGGGCCAGGCCGGCGCCGGCGCGCAGCGCCAGCCGGCGCAACTGGCGCGCATCGAGCGGTGCATCGGTGGCAATCAGCAGGATGATGGAGCCCTTCTCGGGCTCGTCAGCCTCCAGCGCCAAGGGGCCGGCCAACTGGCTGGCCAGTCGGGCGCCCAGGGCCTGCCCGGCCATGACCAGCTGCGGCAGCCGGCCGTAGTTGGCCAGCACCAGCGCGCCGACGGTGTGTTCGCCGCCGCCGGGTGCCGGGACGCGGCGCGACGCCGTGCCGATGCCGCCCTTCAGACCAAAACTCGACATGCCACGGCCGGCA
This sequence comes from Polaromonas sp. P4_H1, assembly GCF_056400945.1. Lineage (NCBI taxonomy): Bacteria > Pseudomonadati > Pseudomonadota > Betaproteobacteria > Burkholderiales > Comamonadaceae > Polaromonas > Polaromonas sp. P4_H1. The sequence goes on from NZ_JBFUKG010000012.1 coordinate 156,116, forward strand.
CCGACCGAGCCCTCCTCAACATCCGCGCCCGCTTGCGCGCAGGCTTGCTGGTAGTGCTGCCCGGTGACGGCCATGCGCTGGATGTCGTTGAGGAAGCCATCGTTGCACTCAAACACCAGCGGATTGACCGTGGGCAGCTTGCGGCCGGTTTCGGGGTTGGCGGCGATGCACTGGCGGATTTGTGCCTCGGCCACGGGGGCGACCGAAAAGGTGTTGGTCAGCGCAATCGGCGTTTCCAGAACGCCTAGTTCCTCGACCTGCACCAGTCCCACACTCTTGCCGAAGCCGTTGAGCACGACCGCGGCCGCGGGCACCCGGTCACGAAACAAATCGCCGCCATGGGGGCAGACCACCGTCACACCGGTCTGCACTTCTTGCGCGTCGAGCGTGCAATGGCCCACGGTAACACCGGCCACATCGGTGATGGCATTGCGCGGCCCAGGCGGCAGGCTGCCAATGCGGGGCAGCAGATGGCGAGGCATCACGAAATGCCCCTGTTACTGACGGTCAATTTTTGGGTCCAGCGCATCGCGCAGGCCGTCGCCCAGCAGGTTGAACGCCAGCACCGTCAGAAAGATCGCCATGCTGGGAAACAGTGCCACGTGCGGTGCGTTGACCATGTCGGCGCGCGCTTCATTGAGCATGGCGCCCCATTCGGGCGTGGGCGGCTGCGCGCCCATGCCGAGGAAAGACAGGCTGGCCGCCGTGATGATGGAGGTGCCCAGGCGCATGGTGAAGTAGACGACGATGGACGAGATGGTGCCCGGCAGGATGTGGCGCATGATGATGGTCCAGTCCGAAGCGCCTATGCTGCGTACCGCCTCGACATAAGTCATCTGCTTGAGCACCAGGGTGTTGCCGCGCACCAGCCGCGCAAAGGCCGGCACGCTGAACACCGACACGGCCACCACCACGTTGACCATGCTGCTGCCCAGGATGGCGACCACGCCGAGTGCCAGCAGGATGCCGGGAAAGGCGAACAGCACATCGGAAATACGCATCACGATGCGGTCCCACCAGCCTTCGTAATAGCCGGCCAGCAAACCCAGTGCGGTGCCGATCACACCACCAATGGCCACCGAGGCAAAGCCGGCGGCGAGCGAAATACGCGCGCCCACCAGGATGCGGCTGAAGATGTCGCGGCCCAGCGGGTCAACGCCCAGCCAGTGCTGCCACGACGGCCCGGCATTGAGCTTGTCGTAGTCGAAAAAGTTTTCGGCGTCGTAGGGCGCAATGACCGGCGCGAGCAGGGCCAGCAGCACCAGCAGCAGCACGAAGGCCAGCGCCCCCATGGCCACATGCTGCTTCTTGAATTTGCGCCAGAACTCGGTCCAGGGCGTGCGCACGCGGGTGTGTTGCGTGGCCATGGGCGGCGCCGCGATGGCGACGGCGGCTTCGTTGACGATGGTCTGTGTCATGGCTGGCTTGTTCTCATTTGTAGCGAATGGTGGGGTTGATGAAGCCGTAGAGCACGTCCACCACCAGGTTGATCAGGATGAACTCCAGCGAAAACAGCAGCACCAGCGTCTGGATCACCGGGTAGTCGCGCATGGTCACGGCATCGACCAGCAAGCGGCCCAGGCCGGGCCAGTTGAAGACCGCCTCGACGACGATGGAGCCGCCCAGCAAAAAACCGAACTGCAGGCCCATCATGGTGACCACGGGGATCAGCGCGTTGCGCAGGCAATGCTTGAAAATAACCGTGCGCTCTTTCAGGCCCTTGGCACGGGCCGTGCGCACAAAGTCTTCCTGGATCACTTCGACGAAAGAAGCGCGCGTGAAGCGCGCCATCACGGCGGCCACGGCCGCGCCCAGGGTCAAGGACGGCAGGATGTAGTGCTTCCAGCTGTCGGCTCCCACGGTGGGCAGCCAGCCAAGCTGCACGGAGAAGACCTGCATCAGCAGCATGCCGAGCGCGAAGGCCGGAAAAGAAATGCCCGAGACGGCCACCGTCATGCCCAGCCGGTCCGGCCATTCGTTGCGAAACACCGCGGAAACCACGCCTATGGCCATGCCGAAAATCACCGCCCAGCTCATGCTGGTCAGCGTCAGCAGCAGTGTCGGCAGAAAGCGTTCGGCGATTTCGGTCGACACCGGGCGCCGCGTGCGCAGCGAGGTGCCGAAGTCGCCTTTGAGCATGTGCGTGAAGAAGCTCACGAACTGCTCGGGTAGCGGCCGGTCCAGGCCGAGCTCCTGGCGCACCAGTTCCACAGTCTGTTGGTCGGCATCCTGTCCGGCCGCCAGGCGTGCCGGGTCACCCGGCAGCATGTGGACGAACAGGAACACCAGCACCGCGACGATCAGCAGCGTGGGCGTCAGGCCCAGCAGCCGTTTCAAAAAATAGTTCAGCATGATGGAGTCGGGTCAGGGCGTGCGCCAGCGGAGGCTGGCGCACGCGGGAACGGTGCAAAGAAGGCGTAAAGGAAATGCTTACTCAGCGACCGCGATTTCGTCCGAGTTGATGTTGCCGTCGGGCATCACGTAAACGCCCGACAGGCGCTTGCTCGTGGCGTACAGGTTCTTCTCCGTCACCAGCGGTGCCCAGGGCGCGTCTTTCATGATTTGCTCCTGTGCCTGGCGATACAGGTCTGCTTTTTCCTTGTCGTCGACCGACTTCAGGGCGCTGGCGATGTAGCCGTCCACCTTCTCGTTGCTGTAGTAGGCGGTGTTGTTCAGCTTGGGTGGCCAGGCTTCGGTGGCCAGCAGCGGACGCAGCGCCCAGTCGGCTTCACCAGTCGAAGAAGACCAGCCGGCGTAGTACATGCGCACTTTCGCGGTTTTGGCGTCCGGCGCGGCTTGCACCCACTCGGTACGCTGGCCGGGTTCGAGTGACTGCACCGATATCTTGATGCCCACCTGAGCCAGCTGCTGCTGCACGAACTGGATGGTTTTCTGCGACGTGGTGGTGGTGTAGGCGCCCCAGAGTACCGACTCGAAGCCGTTGGCGTAGCCGGCTTCCTTGAGCAGCTCGCGCGCCTTTTTCGGGTCATAAGGCCACGGCGCCATCTTGTGGGCGTACTTGACACCCTGCGGCACGATGCCTTCGGCTGGAACGGCATAGCCACCGAAGGCCACTTTGGCAAGCGCTTCCTTGTTGATGGCGTAGTTGATGGCCTGGCGCACCTTGAGATTGTCGAAAGGCTTTTGCAGCATGTTGAAGCTGAGGTAGCGCGTGATGATGGACGGGCCGGTCACCATCTTGAGCTTGGCGTTCTTCTCCAGTTCAGTAGCCTGCTCGTAGGGCAGCGGAAAGGCAAAGTCGGTTTCACCAGTCTGCAGCATGGCGGCGCGCGTGTTGTTCTCCAGCACCGGCTTCCAGGTCACGCTGTCGACCTTGGGGTAGCCCTTTTTCCAGTAGCCGTCGAATTTCTTGACCTTGATGAAATCGGTCTGCTTCCATTCCACAAAGGTGAAGGGGCCGGTACCGACCGGGTTGAAAGCGATGTCCTTGTTGCCGTATTTTTTGAGCGCCGTCGGGGAGATCATCGCGGCCGAGGCGTGTGCCAGCGAGTTGATGAAGGGGCCGAAAGGCTCCTTGAGCGTGATGCGCACGCTGTACGGTGCGAGTGCTTCGACCTTGTCCACGCGGTTGAACTGGTTGATGCGGGCCAGTTTGTTGTCGGGGTTGAGCACCCGGTCCAGCGTGGCCTTGACGGCTTCGGCATTGAAATCGGTGCCGTCATGGAACTTCACGCCCTGGCGCAGCTTGAGGGTGTAGACCAGGCCGTCCTTGGAAACGGTGTAGCTTTCGGCCAGCACGTTCTCGATTTTCAGGTCTTTGTCGAACTGGAACAGGCCCTGGTAGAAGGACTTGGTGACCGCCGTGGTCAGCGTGGTGTTGGTGTTGTAGGGGTCCAGCGTTTCAGGCTGGCCGCCGATGGCCAGCACCACGTCCTTGGCGGCAAGGGCCGAGCCAGCGGAGGCCAGGGCCAGCAAGGCCAGCAGGCTGGCAGCCAGGGCCTTGGGTCGAAGCGGTGTCATACGTTCTGTCATGGGGAAAACTCCTGGTTCAGGTTGAGGGGAAACACAAGCGAAAAACAAGCGAAAAGCGGATCGAAAAAATGCAGGCTGAAGAAAATTAGTAGGCGCCGGCAATGCGGTGCTGCGCCACGAAATGGCCGGGGCCGACCTGCACCAGCGGCGGCACGACGGGCTCGTCGCCGACGGCGCGCAGGGGGCTGGGAATCTCGCCCTCCATCAGCTGGCGGCTCAGGTGGCGCCGGCTCGGGTCGGCCACCGGCACGGCCGCCATCAGCTTGCGGGTGTAGGCGTGCTGCGGGTTTTCAAAAATCGCGCGGCGCGGGCCGATCTCGACAATCTGGCCCAAAAACATCACGGCTACACGGTGGCTGATGCGTTCGACCACCGCCATGTCGTGCGAGATGAACAGGAATGCAATGCCCAGCTCGCGCTGCAGGTCCAGCATCAGGTTGACGATCTGGGCCTGGATCGAGACGTCGAGTGCCGACACCGACTCATCGGCAATCACCACCTTGGGGTTGAGCGCCAGGGCGCGCGCGATGGCGATGCGCTGGCGCTGGCCGCCCGAGAACTCGTGCGGGTAGCGCTGGGCGTACTCGGTGGGCAGGCCGACTTTTTTAAGCAGCCAGTCGACCCGCGCCTGCGCCTCCTTGCCGCTGGCAATCTTGTGCACCAGCAGCGGCTCCATGATGGAAAAGCCGACGGTGACACGCGGATCCAGCGAGGCAAACGGATCCTGGAAAATGAACTGGATATTGCGGCGCAGCCCTTGCAGCGTGCTGGTGGGCAGGTCGCGGATGTTTTGCCCGCCAAACTCAATCACGCCGCTCTGGCTTTCGACCAGGCGCAGCAGCGAGCGGCCGGTGGTCGATTTGCCGCAACCCGATTCACCGACCAGTGCCAGCGTTTCGCCGGGCCGAATATCAAAGCTGACTTTTTCCACCGCGTGAACGCGGCGTGCCACGCGGCCCAAAAGCCCGCTGCGCACATCAAAGCGTGTCACCAAATCCTGCACCCGCAAAATCGGCGCGCTGCCGGGCTCGATCGTGTCTTGCGGTTGAGCCGTCTCGCGCGGTGCCGCATCGGCCTCTTCGGTGCGCAGCAAGTCGAACTTGAGCGGCAATTCGGTGCCTTCCATCGCGCCCAGCCGTGGCACGGCCGACAGCAGTGCGCGGGTGTAGGGATGGCGAGGGCGGGCAAAAACTTCTTCGGAGGCGCCTTGTTCCACCTTGTCGCCGCGGTACATCACCAGCACGCGGTCGGCCACTTCGGCCACGACGCCCATGTCGTGCGTGATGAAGACCACGCCCATGCGCATTTCGTCCTGCAGCGCGCGAATCAGTTGCAGGATTTGCGCCTGGATGGTCACGTCCAGCGCCGTGGTGGGTTCGTCGGCAATCAGCAGCGATGGTTTGCACGACAGCGCCATGGCGATCATCACGCGCTGGCGCATGCCGCCCGAGAGCTGGTGCGGGTAGCGGCTCAGCACATTGCGCGCTTCCGGAATGCGTACGAGTTCGAGCATGCGCAGGGCTTCGGCGCGTGCGGCGCTCGCGCTTTTTCCCTGATGCTCCTGGATCGATTCGGCAATCTGGTCCCCGGCGGTGAACACCGGGTTGAGCGAGGTCATGGGCTCCTGGAAAATCATCGCGATGTCGGCGCCCCGAATGCTGCGCAGCGTCGCGTTGCGCGCCTGCGCCAGGTCAAGCACCTCGCCGCTGCGGCGCCGAAACGCCATGCTGCCGTGGATGATGCGGCCGCCGCCATGTTCGACCAGGCGCATCAGCGCCAGCGAGGTGACTGATTTGCCCGAGCCCGATTCGCCGACGATCGCCAGGGTTTCACCGCGGTCCACATGAAAGGAGAGATTGCGCACCGCATCGACCGTGCGCTCGGAGGTGGTGAAGCGCACCGACAGGTCGTTGACAGCCACCACCCGGTTGTCGGGCAGGTACAGGGCGCTGGGTTGAGAGGCTTCGGCCACGGTGGATTGCATTGCGGTGCGCTTTTGTGTGGAGGTGTGTGGAGATATGTTGGAAGTGCAAGGAGCGTGCCGCAGATGGCGATCAGCGAAAGATCGCGGTTTGCGGTGTCTCGCCGACGCGGGCATGGCCGCGGTACATGCCTTCGGTGTTGAAGGGAAGGCTCAGGTTGCCCTGCGCGTCGACGGCAATCAGGCCGCCCCGTCCGCCCATGGCGGGCAGCACGTTCATCACCACCTGCTGCGCCGCCGCGTCCAGCGACAGGCCGCCGTAGGCCATGCGCGCGCAGATGTCGTAGGCCGCCGCCGTGCGTATGAACATTTCGCCGGTGCCGGTGCAGGAGACGGCCGCCGTGCGGTTGTCGGCATAGGTGCCGGCGCCTATCAGGGGCGTGTCGCCGACGCGGCCGGGCCGTTTGTTGGTCATGCCGCCGGTGGAGGTGGCGGCGGCCAGATTGCCGTGCGCATCGAGCGCGACGGCGCCCACGGTGCCGAATTTGCGGTCATCATCCAGCGGCGCCGCGCCGGCTGCCGAGGGACGGAACACCAAGGCCGCACCGTCGTGGTCCAGCACCGCCTTGTCGGTGGACAGTGCGCGGCGCAGTTGCTCGCGGCGGGCCTCGGTTGAAAAGTAATCGGGCGAAACCATCTCCAGCCCCAGGCCTTCGGCGAAGGCTTCGGCGCCGGCGCCCACCAGCAGCACATGTTCGCTGTACTCCATCACGGCGCGGGCGGCGCGCAAGGGGCGGCGCACGCGGCTCACGCAGGCCACCGCGCCGGCGCGCAGGGTGGCGCCGTCCATCACGGCAGCGTCCAGCTCATGGGTTTCGTCATGGGTGAAGACCGAACCATGGCCGGCATTGAAGAGCGGGCAGTCTTCCAGCAGGTCAACAGCCAGGCTGACGGCGTCGAGCGCGCTGCCACCATCGGCCAGCAACTGCTGCGCAGCCAGCAGGATGCCTTGCAGGGCGGCGTGGTAAGCCGCGTCCTGCCCGGTGCTGATGTGCTTGCGGCTCATGGTGCCGGCGCCACCGTGGATGGCAATGAGTGGGAGGGGCTTGGGCGGTGTCACTTGGGGGCCTTTGAGGATTTCGATTTGGCGCTGGCCTTGCGGGGCGCAGGCGCAGGCGCTGCGGCCTCGGCGCGCAGCCGGCCGCTGTGGCTGCCGTGCAGCCAGGGCAGCACCGATTCGGCCAGCTGCGTCGCCGCCTTGAGCGAGCCCTTGGCGCGGTGGGCGACCGCGCTGCTTAACGCTTCGATGAGTGCCAGTGCGCTGGCCTCGGAGTTGGCAAAGTACTGGCTGTCGGTATGGGCGTAGAGCGCCACCGTGGCCAGCGGCGCCAGCGGGGACGTCACGCGATCCGTGAGCGCCAGCACCGGCACGCCGGCTTCGCGTGCGCGGCGCGTCAGCAACACGGTGTCGGCGAAATACCGGGGGTAGGCAATGGCGATGAGCAGGTCTGTGGGCTGCAGGCGTGTCAGGACGCGCGCGGCGTGGGAGGAACTCTCAATGTTGGCCAGCAACTGCACGTTGTCGCAATACGGGTCCAGGCTGCGCTGCAGCAGCCCGCCCAGCCAGCTGCTGGCGCCAAAGCCCATGATGTAAATGCGCTTTGCATTCAGGATGGCGCCCACCGCCTGCTCGCAGCTGTGGGCATCGAGCGATTGCCGCGTCAAGTCGATATTGCGCTGGTTTTCCGCCAGCGCGCTCGCGAACACGTCAGCCACCGTGGTGGGGTGTTCGAGCGTGCTGCGCAGCTTCTCGACCGGGGCCAGCGTGGTTTCAAAACCCAGCACCAGCGCCGCGCGGAACTGCTGGTAGCCGTCAAATTCGAGCGCCCGCGCAAACCGGTTGGCGGTGGCCACCGAAACCCCCAGCGTGGCGGCCAGCTCGTCGATGGGCATGGTGGCGGCCTGCAAGGGGTGGGCGAGCACATAGTCGGCCATCTGCCGGTGCGAGCGTGTCAGCGTCGGCAACACGCGTGCAATGCGCTGTGCCATCGAGGGGTTGCCGGGAACAGTTGTCATCAGGGTCAGGCGTGAAATTGAATGTATATAAATTTACAAAACGACTCATGATAGCGAAATTTTTGATCATTTGGAATCGGTACCAGCCCCCGCGATGCGTTGTCCGGCGATGGCAATGGCCTCGCTCAAGGGACGGGCTTCAGACATCGGCGCTGGAGGGCTGGCACGGTTCAGCGCGCCAGTTTCTTGATGAAAATGGCCTATAGGCAGCGTAATTAGGATGTGGAGTGCTATTAAAGCAATAGCAAGCGATGGGTAGCGGACCCGGTTGATGGGTCAGACCGAGTGCCGGAGGGCGGCGCAGGAGAGGGAGCGGACGGTGGAGGTGCGGGGTGCACTGAAAGGGAAGGGGGCGCCCGCCGGCGGGCGCTCAGGACTTGAGCTTCTTATAGGCCCGGTCCATTTCGGGCGCCTTGCTGGTGTCCTTCAGCCCCTTGCGCACATCCCGCTCGGCCTGCTCGATGAGGGGGCTGGTCTGTTCGCCGGTCGTGTTGACCGCCTCGTCACGCTCATGCGGCAACTCCAGGCTGCTCTCCACGGACCGGTCTGCCGGTGTGATGGGCTGATCGGGTAGCGGCCGCTGGGCGCGTGGCGATTTGCCGGGCATGCCTTTGCCGGCAGCGGGTTGATCGACAGGTTCGCCGGGCGGTCCGGCCGGTTTGTGTCTGGGCATATGCCCGAGTCTGGACGCCCTGTTGTTGCGCTGCTGTCAGCCCGAAAAGCCACCGGCTGTAGGAAAAAGCCACGTTGCCGAAGCATGAAGCCATTGCCGCACACCATCGGCAGCCGCACGGGCTCCGGGATCAGCCGGCCAGGAAAGTAGCGGCTTGCGCCACGGCAGCCGCATCGGCCTTGACCGCGTCGGGCGGCCCGCCCTTGCCCCACAGCTCGCCGCCGTAAGCCATGGCCATGAATTGCGCGCAGAGCCTGATCGAGTCCATCATGGGCTGCGCCTTGGCGCGGTCGCCGCTGGTGGTGACCAGCCACAGCTTCTTCTTTGCCATCTCGTCCTTGAAGGGCAGGCCCGGCACGCGCATCCACGCGCTCCAGTGGTCCAGGTAAATTTTCAGCGGCGCCGGAATGCTGTACCAGTAAACCGGCGCCACGAACACGATGTCGGTCGCGGCCAGGGTGGCATCGAGCAGCGTTTTCATGTCGCCTGCCGGCATGTCGTACTGCCCGGTGGTGTGGCGCTGGTCCACGAACAGCGGCAACTGCATGCGGGACAGGTGATGCCAGTCCTGCGGCGTGCCGGGAGGCAGCGCGGCGGCGGCCTGCCGCGCCAGCCATTCGGTGTTGCCCTGCGCGCCGGGTTCACGGGTCGAGGTGGCCAGAAAAAGAAAATGGGGGTTCTGCTGCATGGCGGCCATGGTACTGGCTCCGGCAGGTCTTTGCGCGCGCAGGGTCTGGCCGTGCATGCCAGAATGACCGCGATCGGTATCCAGGCCTTCTTTAATTTTTTTTCGGGGCTTTCATGATCCATATCCGCGAGATTGATCACATCGTCCTTCGGGTCATTGACCTGCAGCGCATGCTCGGGTTTTACACGGGCGTGCTGGGCTGCACCGTTGAACGCCGGCAGGACGACATCGGCCTGGTGCAGCTGCGCGCCGGGCGCTCGCTGGTGGACCTGGTGCCGGTGGACGGCAAGCTGGGGCGGGCCGGTGGTGCGGCGCCCGGCGCGCAAGCGCGCAACGTCGACCATTTCTGCTTTCGCGTCGAGCCCTTCGATGCGGTTGCCATTCGCGGGTACCTGGCCGCCAACGGCGTGCAGGCGGGCGAGGTGGAATCCAGGTACGGCGCGGAAGGCGAGGGACCTTCGATTTACCTCACCGATCCCGAAGGCAACACCGTGGAACTGAAAGGCCCCCCAGGCCCGCCCGCCTGAACACCATCGGCACGGTCACAGCTGGCGCCAGCCCTGCCAGGCGGTGAAGGCCGCGCTCAGCATCAGCATGGCGCCAACTGCGCGCGCCAGGGCAATGCTGGCCGCGGGGCGGCTGGCCAGCCACCGGCGCGTGCCGCCGGCCGCCAGCGCCAGCGAGCCATAAACCCCGGTTTGCGTGATCGCAATGATCAGCCCCAGCGCGATCGCCTGCAGCCACAGCGAGCCGTACTCAAGCCGCAGGAACTGCGGAAAGATGGCCAGCATGAACAAATAGGCTTTGGGATTGAGCAGGCAGGTGAGTGCTGCCTGCCGAAAGGTGCGCCATGGTGAGTGCGAATGGACGGCGGGCAAATCACCAAAGACGGAGGTGCTTTGAATCAATGACCAGCCTATCCATGCGATGTAGGCGCTTCCCGCCAGCAGCATGACGTGGACCATGCCGGGAACGAGTTGCAGCAACAGTCCCAGTCCCAGCACGCCGGCCACCACATGGCACATGCCGCCGGCCACAATGCCGCTGACCGCGAAGAGGCCTGACCTGCGCCCGCCGGTCAGCGAGCTGGCCATCACAAACGCCATGTCCATGCCGGGCAGGACGATGATGCCCAGCACCATCAGGAAAAACAGCCAGAGATGGGAGAAGTGGTCCATGGGTGACGTGCCCTTTCTTTTTCAGCAGCGCAGCAATTCATCAGCAATTCATCAGCAATTCAGTAACGGGCTGCGTAGTAGGCAGGCCGGGTCAGGGTCATCACCCAGTTGGTTTCCCAGTGACGCCCGCCATCCGCCGAGAAGGCCTGCTCCCAGCGGGCCCTGCCCGGCGTGATCTCCGACCACAGAAAGCGCACCCGGACCGGCCGGCCCTCGTGCGTGTCGGCGCCTTCAAAGCGGCCGATGCCCTTGGCAAAGGCGCCGACCACAGGCGGCTGCAGCAAGCCGTCGCCGCGGCTCACCCAGTAAATGCTCCACTGCCGCGTTTGCGGGTTGAAAAAGCGCAGGGCCATGCCGATCACGCCTTGTCCCTCCACCATCAGGTCGTTCATGTTGCCCAGGCCACCCAGCAGCAAGGCGCCGTCCTGGACGGCCTCGAAACTCTCCCATTCGGTGCAGCCCTGCAAGCGTTTGAGCAGCCGCTGGTTGCTGACCAGCCAGCGCCCGGTGATGAAATTGAAGTCGTGGCGTCCATCGGTGAGCTGGATGGGTTGCGCGGCCTGAGCGGGATTGGCGGTTTGCGTCATGGTGATTTTTCCGAAAGAAGCGGTGAGCAGTGGGTGAGCAGTGCTGGTCGTGAAGCACCGTAAAAATCCAGTCTAAAGAAGTAATAGGGCGATTTCAGTCCTAATTACGGAGTAGACTTTTTGACCATGTATTCCCCGACCACACGTGTGCTCACGGTGCTGGAATTGCTGCAGGCCCACGGCCGGCTGAGCGGCGCCGAGCTGGCCCGGCGGCTGGAGGTGGATGGGCGCACGCTGCGCCGCTACATCGCAAAGCTCGAGAGCCTGGGCATTCCGGTGGTGGCGGAGCGCGGTCGTTATGGCTGCTACAGCCTTGTCGCCGGCTTCAAATTGCCGCCCATGATGTTCACGGACGACGAGGCGCTGGCGCTGTCGATCGGCTTGGTGGCCGCTCGCGGGCTCGGGTTGGCCGAAGCGGCGCCTGCCGTGCAAAGTGCGCAGGCCAAGCTCGAACGCGTGATGCCCGGCAAACTGAAAAACCGGATACGGGCCCTGGGCGAGACGGTGACGCTGGACCTCACCCAGGCGGTCGCGCCCGGCGACAACACGGCGCTGCTGGCCCTTAGTGCTGCCGCCCATGGCTGGCAGCGCGTGCACCTGAGCTACCAGTCGGCCGACGGCGTGGTGACCGAGCGGGACTTTGATCCCTACGGCCTGGCCTACCGTGGTGGGCGCTGGTATGTCGTCGGCCTGTGCCACCTGCGTGGGGGACTGCGCTCATTCCGGCTGGACCGCGTGCAGCAGGTCCAGCCGCTCAATGCGGTGTTCACGCCGCCGGCGGATTTCAATGCGGTGCAGCACCTGGCGCTGGGCCTGGCCACCATGCCGCGGGCAATCACGGTCCGGGTCTTGTTGCACGCGGATTTGCAGTGCGCGCAACAGGCGCTCCCCGAAAGCATCGGCGTGTTCCAGCCCAGTGAAGAGGGGGTGTTGCTGCATAGCCAGACCGACCATGTGCCCTGGTTTGCGCGGCAGCTGGCACGGCTGCCGTTTGCCTTCGAAATTCAGGAGCCGCCTGCCCTGCGCGAGGCGCTGCGTGCCTGGGCGCAACAGCTGCTGGACCAGCATGCGGCATGACACGCCATGTCCGCACGGGCCGCCCCAGGGCGTTGGGGCTTGTTCCGGCCCTAGGCGGCCAGGGCTCTTTGCGGCTCGCGGGGACGGTCAAACCCGTAAAAACCGAAATTCATGGCCGGCGTTTCGCCGCTGATCAGTTCGGCCATGGCCTTGCCCGAGCCGGCACCATGCGTCCAGCCCAGCGTGCCGTGGCCGGCATTCACCCATAAACGGCCTACTTTGGTCCTGCCGATGTAGGGAATGTTGGTCGGCGTGGCAGGGCGCAGGCCGGTCCAGAAATTCGGCTCGCCGCCTTCTTCCGCCAGCCGGGTGTCGCAGACGCCGGGCAGCACCTGTTCAATGCGGTCGGCCAGCATCCTGCAGCGGGCTTTGGCCAGCGGCGTGTCCAGCGACAGGTTGTAACCACCCACTTCGATGGTGCCCGCCACGCGCAGGTGGTTGCCCAGCCGGCTCATGGCGCACTTGACCTCGTCATCAATGGTGCTGACGAAAGGAGCCAGCTCCGGCTTGAGCAACTTGAAGGTGGCGCTGTAGCCCTTGCCCGGGTAGATGGGCAGATCGACGCCAACCGTGCGCAGCAGCGGCGCCGTGTAAGAGCCGCAGGCCGCCACCACCTCATCGGCCTGGAGGTGAACAATATTTCCGCGTTTTCCGTTTGCCGTACGGGCGCGAACCGCGACCGATTCGATCGCACCGCCGGCCTTCTCAAGGTGGTCGATGTCGTGGCCGTAGAGGAAGCGGACACCCCGGTCGGCGCAGCGCCGGGCCAGCGCCTGGGTGAACATGCGCGCATCGCCGCTTTCATCGCTGGCGGTGTAGGTGCCGCCCACGATGCGGTGTGCAAAAGACTGGAAGGCGGGCTCGATGGCGAGCAGCTCGGCGGTGCTCACCACGCGCCGCGCCACGCCGTATTTCTGCATCAGCACCGCGGCGTCGCCGGCGGTGTCAAACGATTTTTGGTCGGTGTAGTAATGCGCGATGCCGCGTTCCAGCCGCTTGTATTCAATGCCGGTGGCGTTCACTACGTCCTTGAGGGCGGCGTGGCTGTAGGCGCCTAGCGCCACCAGTTGCTGCACGTTGCGTTCAAAGGCGGCGTCATTGCACTGGGCCAGAAATTGCAGGCCCCAGCGCCATTGATGGATGTCCAGCTTGGGGCGGAACAGCAGCGGAGCATCATTGCGGAACATCCACTTCAGCGCCTTCAGTGGCGCATCCCGGTTGGCCCAGGGTTCGCAATAGCTCACGGAAATCTGCGCGGCATTGGCGAAACTGGTTTCCAGCGCCGCATCGGCTTGCCGGTCCACCACGGTCACGTCATGTCCGCGCTCCAGCAAGTGCCAGGCGGTGCTCACGCCAATAATTCCCGCGCCCAAAACAACAACTTTCATGACCGTTCCTTTCCGTCCTTTCCGTGCGTTGGAGTGTGAAGGATGTTGCTTTCAATTAAAAGAAAAATTAAACTATCAGTGAAAACATCAGCCTGGCTAATAGTGAGGGAGTTGCCATGAGTACGTTTGACCCGGACGCGCTGGAGTGTCTGGCCGCGATTGTGGAAGAGGGTGGTTTTGAGCGCGCCGCCCAGCGCCTGTCGATCACGCAGTCGGCGGTGTCGCAGCGCCTGCGCGCGCTGGAGGCTCAGGTCGGCACCGTGCTGATCGTGCGGAGCCGGCCACTCAAGCCGACCTCCGCGGGCCAGTTGCTGCTCAAGCACACCAAGATGCTGCGTCTGTTGCGCGCCGACCTGGAGCGTGACCTCAAGGAGCTGGCACCGAGCTCGCTGGGCGGCGCGCGCGAGGAAGAGCGCATCTCCATTGCCATCAACGCCGACAGCATTGCCACCTGGGCCATGCAGGCGCTGACCGATCTGGCGCAGCAGGGCCTGCCGATGGAAATCATCGCGGACGACCAGGACTTCACGCAGGAATGGCTGCGCGAAGGCCAGGTGCTGGGCTGCGTCACCACGCTCAGGCAGGCCTTGCGCGGGTGCAAGGTGGTCTCTCTGGGCGCCATGGAATATGTCGCCGTGGCCGCACCGGCGTTCGCGCGGGACAGGCTGGCCAACTCGACGTTGACCGCCCACAATTTCCGCGACATACCCTTCGTGGCCTTCAACCGCAAGGACGACATGCAAAGCGAGTTCGTCGGCAAGGCCTTCGGGCTCAAGCGTGTCACGCTCAACCAGCTCTTTGTGCCGTCGTCGGAAGGCCAGGTGCGTGCCGTGCTGGCGGGTTGGGGCGCCAGCGTGGTGCCGCGGCTGCTGGCGCAGGGGCTGATCAATCAGGGCCTGCTCGTCAATGTGCTGCCCACCTGCACGCTGCCGATCCAGCTTTACTGGCATTGCTGGAATCTGGAGTCCGAAGTGCTGGATGCGCTCACCGCGGCACTGCGGCAGGCGTCGGCCCTGTCGCTGGTGCCTTGATGCGCGGGGCGGCAGCCGCCAGCCTGCCACCAGCGTGGTGGCTACCTATGACCAGCCTTTCAGCAAGCAGGACAAGGACGCCGCCACGCAGAACATGCTGGTGATGGGCATGGTGAGACATGGCGCGGTCACGTTTGCTTACCCCGAGGACGCCAAGCGCAACCTGTTTGTGCAGCGCAAGCAGTAGCAACAGTAGCCCGCGCGCGTCTGCAAGCCGGCGAGCCATAGCCCGCGGACCGGCCTATTTACAAACATCGCTGCTTTCCGCACACTCAGGCAAGATGCGTGCGTGGCGCTGCATCGCCGCGAAAGGCACAAGGTAACCGGGATGCTGAGTTGGGGAGGGCTTCGTTTTCGTCTGGTGCTGCTGGCGCTGATTGCGCTGGTGCCGGTATTTGCTCTCTTCGCTTATTCGGCCGCCAAAAGCCGGGAGACGGCGCTTGAGCTGGCACGGTCCAGGCTGCAGTCCGACGTGCTGCTGGCGGCGGCACACCAGCAGCGCCTGGTGGACCGGGTCGCACAGCTGCTCGGCGACATTGCCAGCGGGCCGTCGGTCAAGGACACGCGAAACCGGGGGTGCGTGCAGTACCTCAAAAACCTCCAGTCGCAGGATTCAGCCTATGTCAACCTTGGGGTGGTGGACCTCGACGGCAAGGTCTCCTGCCATGCGATGGAGGCCGGCTTCGAGGTGTATGCGGGCGACCGGTCCTTCTTCCGGCAGGTGCTGGCCGGCCGGAAGTTCTCGGTGGGCGACTACAGCACGGGGCGCGCCAGCGGACGCACGGGGATCAGCTTTGCCGTGCCGGTCTACAGCAGCGAAGGCATCCTCAATGGCGTTGCGTTTGCCGCGCTGGACATCGGCAGGATGACGGAGGCTCTGGCCGCCGGCCCGGTTCTGGAGGGTGCCCGGTTGCGGCTGATTGACCGGCGCGGCACCGTTGTGGCGGTGCACCCCGCCGGCTCCGGCCTGCAGGGCAGCCGGGAGCGCGATGCCGTGGTGCTGGACGCCGCGCAGGCCCGGCAGTCAGGCATGCGCGAGGCCGCGGATGCGGACGGTGTTGAGCGCGTCTATGCGTATGCGCCGGTCGGTGGCACGGCTGGCGACGGATTGTTCGTGGCTGTCAGCGCGCCGCGTGACGTCATCATGGCCGGTCCGCGCAAGGCGTTTCTCATCAATCTGCTGGCCCTGCTGGGCATGACGGGGTTTGGCGTGGGCTGCGCATGGTGGCTGGGTGTCCGCTCGATTGTCAAACCGGCCGGCGCCATTTTGACAAAAGCCCACGAGATCACCGGCGGCAATCTGGAGGCGCGCGTCAAGCTCGGCCCGCTGCACCCTGGCGAGTTCGGCGAAATTGGCTCGTCTTTTAACCGCATGGCCGAGTCCCTGCAGGCGCGCAAGGATGAAGTGGGTGCCGCATGGCGCCGGGTAGACAAGGAGCGCGCCTTGCTGGACCTCACCATCAACAGCATGAGCGAGGGTGTGGCGGCGGTCGATACCGAGGGGCGCTTTCTGCTTTTCAACGACACGGCGGGCAAGCTTTTTTCGACCGCCGGGCCCGGCACGTCGCTGGACGCGTGGCGCCGTGACCACGAATTGCTGACGCTCGACGGAAAAACTGTCTACGCATCGGCGGACCGGCCGCTGACGCAGGCCCTGCGCGGCGCTACGGTCGATAACTGGGATGTGCTGTTTCGCAAACCGGGCCTTGAAGACCGCGTCTTGAGGGTCAGCTCCAGGCCGCTGCGGGACAGCGACGAGCAACTGATAGGCGCGGTGGCGGTGTTCAATGACATCACCGACCTGAAGGCTGCGGAAAGTTTTTCCCGCGATCAGCAGGAAGTGCTGGCGCTGATCGCCGGAGGCGCCCCACTGTCGAAATCGCTCCAGGCCATTGTGCGGCTCATCGAAGGCCGGGTGGCCGGCGGTCTGTGCTCCATCCTGCTGGTGGACGGCCCACAGCTGCGGCATGGGGCTGCGGGCGGCTTGCCGGAGAGCTTCATGCAGCTGATCAACGGGCTTCCCGTCGGCCCGGGAGTGGGCGCCTGCGGCACGGCCGCTTTCCTGAAGCAGCCGGTGATTGTGGAAGACATCGCGACGGACCCCCTGATGAAGGACTTCCGCGAGGTGGCCAGGACTTACGGCCTGCAGGCCTGCTGGTCCACGCCGGTGGTGTCGGGCGAGGGCGAGGTGCTGGCGACGTTCGCCGTTTACCACCGCACACCCCGCCGGCCGCGGGACAAGGACCGGGATCTGCTGGATACCGCAACCCGCCTGGCCCGCATCGCACTGGAGCATGCCCGCGCGCAGGCGGCGCTGGTTGGCAGCGAGGCGCGCTTTCGCGAGCTGGCGGACAACATCCAGGAGGTGTTTTACAACCGCGACGCCCGCACCGGCCGCATGCTGTACGTCAGTCCGGGCTACGAAAGGATCTGGGGGCATAGCTGCGAGAGCCTCTACGCCGATCCCAAGTCCTATCTCGGTGCCGTTCTGCCCGAAGACCGGCCCGTGCTGAAGCTCGCTGACGAGCTCACAGAGGCCGGCAAGGTCTCCGATGTGGAGTACCGCATCACCTCCCCGGATGGCCAGACGCGCTGGATACGCGATAACTCCTACCCGGTGTTCAATGCCGCGGGCGAGCTCGAGCGCGTGGTGGGCACGGCACGCGACATCACCGACCGCAAGCTCGCCGACCTGGCGCTGGCCAGCACCAACCGTGCGATGCAAATGCTCAGCCGCTCCAGCGTGGCCCTGAACCGGATCGATGACGAGGCTGGCCTGCTGGCCGAGGTTTGCCGCGTGGCCGTTGAGGCGGGCAGTTACCGCATGGCCTGGGTGGGGTATGCGCAGGACGACGAGGCAGGCAGCATCCTGCCCGTGGCCCATTTCGGCCACGAAGATGGCTACCTGTCCTCGATCCGGCTCAGCTGGCTGGACAACGAGGCGCTGGGGCAGGGCCCCGCAGGCCGCGCCATTCGCAGTGGGCAGCCCCAGCAGACTGGTGACATCGCGCAGGCCGACCATCGTTTCAAATGGAAGGCGGCCGCCTTGCAGCGGGGCTACCGAAGCGCTCTGTTTTTGCCCTTGTGCGATGGGCCGCATACTTTTGGCGTGCTGGGGCTGTATGCCGGCGAGGTTCAGCATTTCTCCAGCGACGAGGGCAAGCTCCTCCAGGAGCTTGCCGACAACCTGGCCTTTGGCATCATCAGTCTGCGTGCCCGGCTGGAGCGCCGGCGGGGGCAGGAGGCCGCGCGTGAAGTCGCGGCCAAGGTGCGCGAACAGGCCTCGCTGCTCGACCGTGCGCAGGATGCCATCATGGTGCGCAACCTTGACAGAACCCTGCGTTACTGGAACAAGGGCGCGGAACAGCTGTACGGCTGGACTGCCGAAGAGGTGCTGGGCAAGACCATGGAGGAGCTCATGTACCGCGACCCGCAAGTGCTCATCAACGCGATGAACCAGACTTTGGCCAACCATGGCGAGTGGACCGGCGAGCTGGAGCAGGTGGCGCGCGATGGCTCCATCGTGTACATCGAGGCGCGCTGGACTGTGGTGCGCGATGAGCACGGCCAGGTCAACGGCGTGCTCGGCATCAACACCGACATCCGCGAGCGCAAGCGGGCGCATGAAGAAATCCTGCGTCTCAATACCAGCCTGGAAGAGCGCGTGCAGCAGCGCACCGCGCAGCTGGAGTTTGCCAACAAGCAACTGGAAGCTTTTTCCTATTCGGTTTCGCATGACCTGCGCACGCCGCTCAGCGCCATTGACGGGTTCAGCGATCTGCTGGACAAGGCCCTCGCCAAAACAGTCGCTGGTCCGCAGGCCGATCGCAGCCGGCACTACCTGTCGCGCATCCGTGCGGGCGTCTCGCAAATGGGCGAACTGATAGATGCCATGCTGTCGCTGGCGCAGGTGTCGCGCGCCAGCCTGCGCTGGGAGCGGGTGGACCTCAGCGCCCTTGCGCTGGACGTGCTGGGCCGCCAGCAGGACCGGGAACCCGGCAGGGTGGCGCAACTGCATGTCGAGCCGGGCCTGGCGGCTCAGGGCGATCCGCGGCTGCTCCACCAGGTGCTCGAAAACCTCCTGGGCAATGCCTGGAAATTCAGCGCCGGAGCGGCCCGTACCGAGATCACCTTTGGCCAGCAGGCCGGCACCGCCGGCGAAACGGTTTACTTTGTGCGGGACAAGGGCGCGGGTTTTGACATGGCTTATTCCGAAAAGCTCTTCGGCCCATTCCAGCGCCTGCACTCGCCGTCCGAGTTTGCCGGAACCGGCATCGGCCTGACCACGGTCCAGCGCATCATCGCGCGCCATGGCGGAAGGGTCTGGGGCGAGGCTGCGCTTGGCCGCGGCGCGACGTTTTACTTCACGCTAGGCGCGGCGAGGCTTTAAGCGGACAGGCCTGCGGGCGGGGGGCTTAGAGCCGCTAACAAAACCCTCCTGGCGTCGTTGTGCCGCCTTGGCCGTTACAGCACTGTCTGCGGCGGCACTCCTAGCCAGGACCGCTTCGCTGGGTTTTGTTTGCGGCTCTTAGGGCTTAAAGGCCATGCGCCAGCAGCGTCTCACGCAGGGTCTGGGCCTTGTCGGGATCAAACTGCCCCTCGACCCTGGCCAGTACGTCTCCCTGGCGGTTGACAACGACGGCATAGGCCTGGTCGGTGCCATTCAGGCCCGCGGCCCGCACGAAGCTGGCACGGTCGGTGAACACCGGCACCAGCCGGGCCCGCTCGGCATCTGCGGGATAGTGTTGCCGCAACTTGTTTTCGATCGCGCTGCGGCCTGTCAGCGTTCCCGGGTCATGGAGGACGGGCATGCGCATCCAGGCAATGGACGGGTCGTTCCTCAAATCGAGTCCCTGGATCCAGCTTTCAACCTGGGCGCGCTGGCCTCGCTGGAAGGTGATCAGCGCCAGGGTGCGGTCAGAAGGCAGCCCCTCCGGGATCGTCACGGGTTGCTGCTGCAGCGTCTGCGTCATCGCGGCCGGCAAACGGCCCATCACGCTGGACTCGTTGGGCGCCACCAGCGCAAAAGCAAAGGCGAGGCTTGCCGCTCCAAGCCAGGCGCCAAGGTACGACGTTGTGTTTTTCATCACGCTTCTCCCTGGGGACCGGTTCACATTATGTTGCGCTGCACCTTTTCCAATCCCTTTCCTGCAAATTACATCCAAACGCAGGCTTTGCGCAAATCAACAATTGGAACAAAGTGTGATTACCGTTGGGTAGCACCTTGGCCAACAAGTTCACAAAACATTTGCTGCGTCCAGCTTCGCGGCCTGTGGCTGCGCATGTGGCCTAAAATGCCGCATGTCTCCCCGCAGTCCCGTCATCGCCAGCAGCGCCGCAGCTGTCACAGCCAAAATCAGCGCACTCAAGGCCAGCCCGGCTCGGGTTCCATTCAAGGTGCAGATGCTGCAGGCGCGCGAAGAGGCGATTGTCCAGGCGGCCAATCGTCTGCTGGCCGAAAAAGGCTTCGACCTGATGACGGTTGACCAGGTGGCCGCCGACGTGGGTATTGCCAAGGCCAGCCTTTACAAACACTTTTCCAGCAAGGAAGACCTGGCGGCAGCAGCCATGGTGCGGGTGTTGGGCCATGCCCGGACGTTTTTGGCCGGGCTGGCCGCCGGCGCGCGGCCCCTCGATCAGCTCAAGGCCGTGGTGCGCTGGATGATGCAGATGCAGCTGGCCGGGGAGATGCCCTCGCTGCCCAGCCAGAACTCCAGCCTGCGTGCCGCGTTGATGGCCAACAAGGTTTATCTTGACGGGTTGATGGTGATCAGCGCCCAGATTGGCGGCTGGATTGAGCGGGCTCAACAGGATGGCAGCCTGAACCCGGCCTGGCCACCGCTGCTGGTGCTTTATACGCTGTATGCACGGGCCTGCGACCCGGTGCTGGAGTTTCTGAAGGCAGGCGGACAGCACAGCGATGCAGAGATTGTCGAGCTGGTGCTGGGCACCTGCTTTGACGGGCTGAGCAGCCGGTAATTCTGCCGCGTCTGACTGGAATCACGTTGCACCATGTAACCTTTCCGGCGGCGCCTGCTGCCGAAGCGACCCCCCGTAGACGCCTCCCCCGGCCGATCCTGGTCTTGCCATGAGCCGGCAGGTATTGCCCGCTGAACAGCCCTCCATCACCAGCCAGCGTGCCGCCGCGGGCATGGCGGCGCTGGCGCTGGCGGTGGGGCTGGTGTTCACCGGGCTGGGGGTGTTCTGGGTGAATGACGGTATCCAGGCCGAAGCCAGGGCGCGCTTTGGCCGCCAGGTGGACCGCCTCCAGGCCGATGTGGAAACCCGCCTGAACGCGCCGTTGGTGGGCCTCAGGGGTGCGGCCGGTGTTTATGCGGCCAGCCATTCGGTGGAGCGTGCGGAGTTTCGCGCCTATGTGGAGTCCACGCAGATCCAGCACGAGTTCCCCGGCGTGCGCGGCTTTGGCTTGCTGGCGCGGGTGCTGCGTGATGACCTGGGCCGCTTCGTCAGCGCAGAACGGAGCGATGGCGCACCCGCCTTTTCGGTCAACGCGCCTGGCAACGCGCCCGATCTTTATGTCGCGAAATTCGTCGAACCCGAGGCTGACAACTACCCCTTGCTCGGTGAGGACCTGGGCGCCGATGCCGTGCGCCGCGAGGCCATCGAACGGGCCGTGGCGACCGGCACGCCGACATTGAGCAAGGAAGTCCTGTTGTTGGGAGCCTCCCGGCAGGACCGTGGATTTGTCTACCTGCTGCCGGTTTTCCGGACTGGCACCGACCCCTCAACACCGGCGCAACGCAGCGCGGCCTTGATCGGGCTGCTGTTTGCGCCCCTGGTGGTTGCCGAGGTCATGGACGGTGCGGCCGCGGCCGTACAGGGACAGGCTGACTTTGAACTCTTTGACGGCGCCAGCGCCACGAAGGATCAGCTGATTTATGACTTTGACGGGCATCTGGCCTCCAGCAAGGGCGAGATTGGCCCGGCGCACTATACCGGCCGCCTGATTCACGCGTCACGCGCCATTTCAGCGGGCGGGCGTATCCTCACGCTGCATGTCAGCACGACGGCCGCTTTCGAGGCGCAGGCCGCGAGCCCTGTGCCGACCCTGCTGGGCCTGGGCGGTGTGGCGCTGAGCCTGTTGCTCGCGGTATGCATCTGGCTGCTCGGAAGCAGCCGGGCGCGGGCCCTGGCTGCGGCCCAGCACATGATGCTCAGCCTGGCCCATGAGCAGCAGCGTCTGCTTAGCATGGTGGAAGGCACCAATGTTGGAACGTGGGAGTGGAACGTGCAGACCGGCGACCTCCGCCTGGACGAGCGCTGGGCCGGGATCATCGGCTACAGGCTGGGCGAGTTGCAACCCGTCAGCATCCAGACCTGGCGCAACCAGGTGCATCCCGATGACCTGGCGCGTTCCGACGCATTGCTGCAGCAGCATTTTGCCGGCCAGACGCCTTACTATGACTTCGAAGCGCGCCTGCGCCACAAGGATGGCCGCTGGGTCTGGGTGCTGGCGCGGGGCCGGGTATCGGAGTGGACCAGTCA
Organism: Polaromonas sp. P4_H1; assembly: GCF_056400945.1. Taxonomy (NCBI): domain Bacteria; kingdom Pseudomonadati; phylum Pseudomonadota; class Betaproteobacteria; order Burkholderiales; family Comamonadaceae; genus Polaromonas; species Polaromonas sp. P4_H1. Next base: position 178,234 of record NZ_JBFUKG010000012.1, read on the forward strand.
GCGCAGGCCTGACCTGATGGCGGGCACCCTGATGGACATCACCGAGCGTCAGACGGCCCAGCTGGCCCTGCGCAACAGTGAAGAGCATTTCCGCCAGCTCTACGAAACCAGCCTCGACGGCATTTTGCAGACCCGGCCCGATGGCCAGGTGCTGCATGCCAACCCGGCCGCCTGCGAGCTGTTTGGCATGAGCCTGGACGAACTGCGCCAGCGCGGCCGGCACGGCCTGGTCGATCCCAGTGACGCGCGCCTGGAGCCGCTGCTGGAGGAGCGCCAGCGCGAAGGCAAAGCTTACGGCGAACTCCGGATGCTGCGCAGTGACGGTTCCTATTTCGAGTGCGAACTGTCCTCATCGATGTATCTGGACCAGGGCAATGAGGCCTGCGCCAACGTTGTGCTGCGCGACATCACCGTGCGCAAGCGCTCGGAAGCGCGCATCACCGAACTGAACACCGAGCTGGAGCAGCGGGTCAAGCGGCGTACCGCGCAGCTTGAAGCGTCCAACCGGGATTTGCAGGAGTTTGCCCATTCGGTGGCGCATGACCTGCGCCAGCCCATCATTGCCATCGGCGGCTTCAGCGGTTTGCTCGAACGCATGGTGAGCGATCCCCATGGCAAACACTACCTCGCGCGCATCAAGGCGGGTGTCCAGCAGGCGGGTGAGCTGACCGAGGCCCTGCTCGCGTTGGCCAATCTGTCGCGCGTACAGCTGCGGCCACAGCTGGTGGACCTGAGCGCCATCGCGCGCGGCGTGATGGACAACCTGCAACTGCAGCAGCAAGGTACGCGCGTGGCCAGTATCTGCATTCAGGATGGCCTGGTGGCGCGGGCCGACCCCATGCTGCTCAGGCTGGTCATGGAAGAGCTGCTGGGCAATGCCTGGAAATTCACGTCGCGGCAGAGCTTTGCTGAAATCAGCTTTGGCGTGCGCGAGGTGGCCGTCGGTGAGACGGCCCAGACGGTGTATGAGGTCAAGGACAACGGGGTCGGTTTCGAAATGGCGCATGCCGGCAAGCTGTTTCGCAGCTTCCAGCGCCTGCATTCCCCGATGGACTTTCCCGGTGCCGGGGTGGGCCTGGCCAACATTCGCCGAATCATTGCGCGCCATGGTGGGCAAATCTGGGCCCAGTCGGCCATTGGCCAGGGTGCCAGCTTCTGTTTCACGCTCGCACATCCCCGGCCTTGAGAGGGCTGGGGATGCCGGCTTGAAGTGCTATCAATTGTGTAGCTTTCAAGCCGTGGAAAAAGAGGGCGATCCAATTTCGATCAGCAAATCGGGCTTGAACGCCAGCTGCTCGCCTTTGCGCGCATAGCCCAGCGGGTTGGCCACCACGCGGCAGCCATCCTTCACGTAATCAACCGGGCAATGCAGGTGGCCATGCAGCCACAGATCCGCGCCGGCGAACAGCTCGTCCAGCGAATTGCAAAATCCCGCCGTGCCCGGTACCAGTCCGTAGCGTGGGTCAGCGCTGAGCAGGCTGGGAGCGAAGTGGGTGATTACTGCGGTGGGTCCGTCAAAGGGCGCCGCCAGCGCCTGCCGCAGCCAGGCCTGGCTTTTCAGGCCTTCTTCCCGCACGGCCTCGGCCAGCATGGGCTGGCCGCCGCGAAACGCATGGTGCCTGTTCAGGTAGAAGTTGGCGGCGCGAAAGGCTTTTTCGCGGGCCTTGCGCTGCGCTTCATCGGTGACGGTCCCCGTCCGCGCCGCAGCGATGGCGAGCGCATCAAAATCGGTCCACAGCGTGCAGCCGATAAAGCGCACACCCTGCAGCACCACGGTTTCACGCTCCAGCCAGACCAGGCCCAGCCGCTCGCAGGTTGCGCGCAGCCGCGCCTTTGTCTCGTCAAAATCCAGCCCGTCGTACTCGTGATTGCCGGGCAGGAAAAACACCGGCGTCGGCCAGCCCGCGCCCCCCTCGCTGACCGGCAGCGGCGAAAACCGCGCCAGGCCGAAGTCGCTGATATTCAGGCTGCCCAGCTGGGAGCCATTCTGGTAGGAGCCGATGTCACCGGCGAGCACCAGCAGGTCGGCGCCGGGCAGGGGCCGCGCCCTGAAATGTGGATCGGATTCGAGGTGCAGGTCGGACAGGAGCTGGATGTTCACCGGGTGATTGTGCGGGAAGAGCGCTATCCCTCGCCATTCCCCGTGCCGCCTGCGCCCCGACCACGCACCGGGGCTTGAAAAAAGTTGTCCGGGTGATAGGCTGGTTCATGCGCTCTTGCACTCTTGCATTGATGCAGTCCTGAATGCGTCAGACCATCACCGGAGAAGCTGCCATGAAACCGCGCATCACCCTGATTACCCTGGCTGTCGACAACCTCCAGGCGTCCCTGGCGTTTTACCGCGACGGGCTCGGGTTGGCCACGCAAGGCATTGTGGGCGAGCAATTCGAACACGGTGCTGTCGCCTTCTTTGACCTGCAGTCCGGCCTCAAGCTGGCGATCTGGCTGCGCGATTCCCTGGCGCATGACACAGGCGTGGCCAAGTCGGCGCGCAGCGCCACCGAGTTTTCAATAGGGCATAACGTGGCAACGCGGGAAGAGGTGGATGCTGTCATGGAGCAGGCGCATCGGGCGGGCGCGAAGATCGTCAAGCCTGCCCAGCCCGCCTTCTGGGGCGGCTACGCCGGCTATTTCCAGGACCCGGACGGTCACCTGTGGGAGATCGCCTGGAATCCCCAATTCGGCATCACGGAATAGGGGAAGGGCCATGAGGCCCTGGCCGGGCCGCACATCCGTCCTCCGCCGCCGCGCCTGCAAGTCAACGGGCACCGGGCCCCGTCGCCGGGGTCATGTCCGGCTGCCGGCCTAACTATGCGGGTTTTGCATGGTTTTCGTGCCTGTCCAGGCTTGTAAACCTAGGGAAAACCCTTAATCTAGGTTCATTGCAACTTTTCGCCCCTTTGGGCGGTGTCGACATGTACACCCTGATTTCCCTGATAGTCCGTTTTTTGCCCTCAGCGCAGGGCGTTGCCCCGGTCAACGGTGTGGCGCACAACCTGATGGAGCGCGCCGAATCCCGCGCTGGCCGCCATCCGCGCCAGGCCCAGGAGCTGCGCGACGCCGCCCGTGCCTACCTCAGCGTGATTCGCTGAAGCCGTCCGTAAATCTCGCCGGGGGCCGCGCGCGGCGTCGAACCGCCCGTTAAAGCTTGACGCCTGCGCCTTTCACGGCTGGCGCCAGCACGGACACCTGCTCGCGGACAAAGCCGGTGAAGGCCGCGCTGCTGACCGGGCTGGTGGTGATGCCCAGGTCCAGCATTTTCTTTTTGACTTCGCTGCTGGCCAGGATCTCGTTGCACGCGGTATTGAGCCGCGTCACCATGTCGGCGGGCAGGTTGGCCGGCCCGCTGAGGCCGAAAAAGTTGTCCAGCACCAGCTTGCGGTAACCAAACTCCACGACGCTGGGCACATCGGGCACCAGGGGCGAGCGATTCGCCGACGTCACGGCCAGGGGCACCAGCTGGCCGCTCTTGAAGTAGGGCACAAAGGCTGTCAGCACATCAATGCCGATGGGGATCACGCCGGCAATCAGGTCGGTCGTCATGGGCGCACCCCCGCGGTAGGGAATGTGCACCAGGTTCACGCCCATGGCTTTTTTCATCAGCTCGCCATAGATATGGCCGATGGAAGCGGGGCCGCCCGAGCCAAAGTCGAGCCGGCCGGCCTTGCGGGCCTGTGCTTCCACGTCGGTGATGGTCTTGATCGGCGCGGCCGGGTTGGCCATCACCACGCAGGGCGCGTTGCCGATCAGCGCAATATGGGTAAAGCCCGCCACCGGGTCGTAGGGCTGCTTTTCCAGCGCAAAGGGGCCGATGGAAATCGGCGTGGAATTGCTCAGCATCAGGGTGTAGCCGTCGGCGGGCGCCTGGGTCACCACCAGCCCGCCCACGCTGCCGCCGGCACCGGGCCGGTTGTCCACCACCACAGCCTGGCCCAGCTTTCGACCCAGTTGTTCGGCCATGACCCGGGCCACGATGTCGCTGGCGCCCCCGGCAGGGAAGGTGACCACGATCTTGATCGGCTTCTCGGGCCAGGCGGCGAGTGCCGGCAGTGCCACGCTGGCAGCGCCGGCAGCCAGCACCTTCAGTGCGGTGCGGCGCGGCAGGCGCTGGCGGGATGAGGTGAGGCCGGTAGGCAGGACGGGATGAGGCATGGCAGGCTCCTGAAAACAGCGGAAAAACTGTGTGCAACAAGCGGTGCAAAAAGCATGCCCCAGAACAAGGGGCATCCCGGTCAGGTTCAAGTCGCTATCAATAAAGTAGCTGAACGTCCGGACATTATTGGGCTATTCCGCCGATTTGTCCCAAAGAGTTGTCAGGTCGCCGCTGGCCGATGGTCAGTTCGGTCAGCTCGAAAAGGCCTTGTCGGCCGCCCGCAAGACGGCCTCGCGCAGCCACACGTGGGCGGCGCGCTGCTGCGAGCGGCGATGCCACACCGCGTCCACATGCACCGGCGACACGTCAAAGGGCAGGGGGCGCAGCACCAGCTGCTCGGCGATGCCGGTGACGCTGACAAAATGGCGTGGCAACACCGTCAGGAGGTTGGAATTGGCCACCACCCGCCCTGCCGTAAAGAACTGGTTCACCGTCAGCACCACCTGGCGCTCGCGCCCCAGCGAGGCCAGCGACTCGTCAATAAAGCCATACGGCCGGCCTGAAAAGCTCACCAGCATGTGCCGCGCGGCGCAGAAGCGGTTGAGCGTCAGGGGGGCGCTGGCCAGCGGATGCCCTTTGCGCATCACGCAGACATACTCGCCGTCATACAGTCGCCGGTGCTGGAAGGGCATGGGCTCGCCGCTTTGGGCATGGGCCGTCAGGTCGGCCAGCACCGAGGGGAAATAACCGACCGCCAGGTCGCAGGCTTCCTCGTCCAGCAGGCGCCGCGGGTCGCGCGTGGTCAGCGGTATCACCCGCATGGACACCCCCGGCGCCTCCTGCTCCAGCGTCTCGGTCAGCCCCGGTATCAGTTCCGCCGCCGTGGCGTCGGCCATGGCCAGCACAAAGGTGGTGCTGGCATTGCCCGGCACAAATTCGCTGGGGAGCAGCGACTCCTGCAGCTGTTGCAAGGCCTCGCGCACCGCCGGCCAGATGGCGCGCGCGCGCGGGGTGGGGGCCATGCCCTGGCCGCTGCGCTGCACCAGTTCGTCGCCCAGTGTTTCGCGCAAGCGGCGCAAGGCATTGCTCACGGCCGGCTGGGTCAGCGACAGGTTGCGCGCCGCCCGCGTCAGGCTGCGTTCCGCCATGACCTCGTCAAACACGCGCAGGAGGTTCAGATCGAGGGTACGGAAGTTGGTTGGGCTCAAGGGGCGCTCCTTCATTAACGGGCCGGGCGAGGTGGTGTGGCTTGGTTTGGCCGGGCCTGGTTATCACCATTGTGAATGATGTTTATCATAAAGATAAAGTTGAACAACATCAGTAATTACCCTAATATCCTCTTACCCGCTGCCAATCTTGCCAGTCGGGGCAGTTAACCAACGGAGGAGTTCACCATGACCAGCTTTGTCAATATCAAGTATTCCAACCAGCACCCCGGCGTCGCCCGTGTTGAGTCGGCCATTGATGCCGCCAAGCACCTGCGTCAGAGTTTCTCCGGCACGCGCGGCCTCGCCACGCTGCTGCTCTCCGCCATCGCCGCCGCAGTGATGGTGGTGGCCTACCAGGTGATGGACAGCGTCACGGAAGGCCATTTGCTGGTCATGTGGATCGCGCTCTGGGCCGCGGCCTTCGCTGCACTGGCACTGTTTGCGAGCACCGCGCGCAGCCTGGCAGCCCAGCTGAGAACCGGTCTGGCTGACTGGTCACAGAGCCTGGCACAGGCCCGCGCCGACCAGCGCATGTGGGCTGCGGCCAGGAATGACCCACGCGTGATGGCCGACCTGCAGGCCGCAATCCTGCGTGAAGAAGCCAACGCCGAGATCGCGCAAGCTGCACCGGCCGCCGCTTCGACACCGGTCACGGCAGCAGAGCGTACGGTGAAACTGGGCAGTTCGGTGATGCGCGCTTACCAGCGCAACTACATCTGAACTTCTGAGCCCCGGGTCGGGCCGCTGTTGCGGTAAGCCCCCAAAAAAAAGCCACCTCGCGAGGTGGCTTTTTTGTGTCCGGCGTTCCTGTCAGGCGGCCAGGCGTTTCTCAATCGCCGCCTTGGTCTCGCCCAGCTCTTTCGGCAGATGATGCTCAAGCTGCTTGAACAACTCGGCGTGCAGCTCCAGCTCCTTGAGCCAGGCCGCCTTGTCCATGCTGATCACGCTGCTGAACTGCTCGGCGCTGAAGTTGAGGCCGGTCCAGTTCAGGTCTTCGTAGCTGGGGCTGATGCCGGTGATGTGTTCATTGCCCTTGCCGCTGCCTTCAATACGGTCAATCATCCACTTCAGCACGCGCATGTTCTCGCCGTAACCGGGCCAGACGAATTTGCCATCCGCGCCCTTGCGGAACCAGTTGGTGGTGTAGATCTTCGGCAGCTTGGCGCCGGAACTGGCGAGCTTGTTGCCCACGTTCAGCCAGTGCTGGAAGTAGTCGCTCATGTTGTAGCCGGTAAACGGCAGCATCGCGAACGGGTCGCGGCGCACCACGCCGGCCTGGCCGGTTGCGGCTGCTGTCGTCTCGGAGCCCATGGTGGCCGCCATGTAGACGCCCTCCACCCAGTTGCGCGCTTCGGTCACCAGCGGCACGGTGGTCGAGCGGCGGCCGCCGAAGATGAAGGCATCGATGGCCACGCCTTTCGGGTCATCCCAGGCGCTGTCGAGCGCCGGGTTGTTGGTCGCGGCCACGGTAAAGCGTGAGTTGGGGTGGGCGGCCTTGGCGCCGGTTTCTTTCGCGATTTGCGGCGTCCAGTCGTTGCCCTGCCAGTCGATCAGGTGGGCCGGCAGCGCCTTGCCGGGTGCATCCTGCTCCATGCCTTCCCACCAGACGTCACCGTCGTCGGTCAACGCGACGTTGGTGAAGATCGTGTCGCGGTTCAGGCTGCGCATGCAGTTCGGGTTGGTCAGCATGTTGGTGCCGGGCGCCACGCCGAAATAGCCGGCTTCCGGGTTGATGGCATACAGCTTGCCATCGGCGGCAGGCTTGATCCAGGCGATGTCGTCGCCAATGGTGGTGACCTTCCAGCCGTCAAAGCCGGCGGGCGGCACCAGCATGGAGAAATTGGTCTTGCCGCAGGCCGACGGGAAGGCCGCCGCGACATGGTATTTCTTGCCCTCGGGGTTGGTCACGCCCAGGATCAGCATGTGCTCGGCCAGCCAGCCCTCGTCGCGGCCCATGTTGGACGCGATGCGCAGCGCAAAGCACTTCTTGCCGAGCAGCGCATTGCCGCCGTAGCCCGAACCGTAGGACCAGATCTCGCGGGTCTCGGGGTAATGCACGATGTACTTGGTCTTGTTGCAAGGCCATGTCACGTCTTTCTGGCCAGCGGCCAGCGGCGCGCCCACCGTGTGCACGCAGGGCACGAACTCGCCATTGACGCCCAGCACGTCGAACACCGCCTTGCCCATGCGCGTCATGACTTTCATGTTGACCGCCACATAGGGGCTGTCCGACAGCTCGACGCCGATGTGCGCAATCGGCGAACCCAGGGGGCCCATGCTGAACGGCACCACATACATGGTGCGGCCCGTCATGCAGCCGTCAAACAGCGGCTGCAGCGTGGCGCGCATCTCGGCCGGGGCCATCCAGTTGTTGGTCGGGCCGGCATCTTCCTTGCGGGCCGAGCAGATATAGGTGCGGTCTTCCACGCGTGCCACGTCGGAAGGGTCGCTCTGCGCCAGGAAGCTGTTGGGGCGCTTGGCTTCGTCGAGCCTTTTAAAGGTGCCGGCATCGACCAGTTGCTGGCACAGGCGCTGGTATTCGGCGTCACTGCCGTCGCACCAGTACACGCGGTCAGGCTTGCACAGGACTACCATGTCGGCGACCCAGGCAATCAGTTTTGCGTTCTTGACATAGCTGGGCGTGCCCAGATCCAGTCCTTGCATGACGGGGTGATTCATCGAAAAAACTCCAAAGTTAAAAAGCGCTATTTCGATAAACGCCGGTGGATGTCGCGATGCAGCAGTTGCTGTGACACGGGGCGTCTGTCGAAATGGCGCTGGCTGCAGATTCAGGCGAGACCGGCTCCGGCCCGAAACAATCGGCGACTACCATCGGACACTCTCGGTCGGCGAGCGGAACCGCAAGCCGAAGCTGCGGGGGCGCTGCGGCAAAAAAGCGGCTGGTGGGCTGCTTTTGGGGGGTGCACGGGCCGACCAAAAATTCATTTTAAGAAGATCGCGATGGGTTACCTAGAAGTTACGGTCAAAAGATATGCAAAACTTGCATGAGGTTATGCGTGAAATATCCGGGGTCATGGCGGCCGTGACCTGGCCGGGTGAATGCACCAAAAAAAGGAGAATTCGTTTCATGAAACCCCCGTTTCCCGACGCGGTGATCGCGCTGCCAGGCCGCGTACGCCAGGCTTTGTTCCGGGCCCGGTTCGGGCTTCTTCAGGTGCGGGCGCGGCATGCTGCGGCCGGGCTGCTGCAACTGGCGTTGGCGCTTCAGCTGGGGCTTGGACTGGCGAGTCCGGCGTCGGCGCAGAACACGCAGAATACGCAGGACATGGACGGCTCCAGGCCTGCCTTGGTCGCGGCGGCGGCCAACCTGCAGCCGGTGCTGGCGGAACTGGTGCCGCTGTTTGAGCGTGAACAGAAAAGCCGCGTCAGGATCAACATCGGCTCGTCCGCCAACCTGGTGCGGCAGATCCAGCAGGGTTTGCCGGCCGAACTCTTCCTGTCGGCCGACGAAGACTTCGCGCTGCGCCTGGCCGATGCCGGGCTGACGCTGGACCGCGGGCTGGTGTATGCCACCGGGCGCCTGGTGCTGCTGGTGCCGGCCGACTCCCCACTGGCGCTGGACCCGCAGTTGCGCGGACTCAAAGCCGGCTTGAGCCAGGTCCAGAAATTTGCCATTGCCAACCCCGAGCTGGCGCCCTATGGCAAGGCGGCGGTGCAGGTGCTGCAAAAGCTGGACCTCTGGCCCGCCGTGCAGGGAAAAATCGTGCTCGGGGAAAACATCGCCCAGACCACGCAGTACGTCAGCACAGGCGCCGCGCAGGCCGGCATCACGGCTTTGTCACTGGCGCTGGCGCCCGAGCTGGCGACACGCGTGCGTTATGTGCTGCTGCCCGATGACCTGCACGCGCCGGTGCGCCAGCGCATGGTGCTGCTCAAAAATGCCGGGCCCGCCGCCCGCGCGTTTTACGAATTTCTGCAGTCAGCGCGCGCGAAGGCCGTGCTTTCGCGCTACGGCTACGTTTGAGGCCGGAACTCGCCCTGATCAGGCCTTTTCAGGCCTTTTGCCGTCTTGCCGTGCCCGGTGTCCTGCCTGCTGTCCTTTGACGGCATTTCCTGCCATGTGCAACCGTTTGCGACAATAGGCCGCTATGGACTGGCAAGCCGCTCGCGTATCCCTGACCCTGGCCGTCTGTTCGGCGGTGCTGCTGTTGCCGCTGGGCGTGTGGCTGGCGCGCTGGCTCGCCATCACGCCCTGGCGCGGCCGGCCCGTGGTGGAGGCCCTGCTGATGCTGCCTTTGCTGCTGCCGCCCACCGTCATCGGCTTTTACCTGCTGATCACGCTGGGCCAGGGCTCGGCGGTGGGTGGCTGGCTGGCGCGCGCACTCGGCCTGCGACTGGTCTTCAGTTTCGAGGGCCTGCTGCTGGCCAGCGTGCTGGTCAACCTGCCCTTCATGGTGCAGCCGCTGCAGCGCGCTTTTGCCGCCATTCCCGGCAGCTTGCGCGAAGCGGCCTGGGTTTGCGGCCTGAGTCCTTGGCGCGCCTTCTGGAAAATCGAGCTGCCGCTGGCCTGGCCCGGCCTGCTGGCAGGCGTGGCCCTGACCATGGCGCACACGCTGGGCGAGTTTGGCGTGGTGCTCATGGTCGGCGGCAGCATTGCCGGTGAGACCAAAACCCTGTCGATTGCGATTTACGACCGGGTGCAGGCCTTTGACATGCCCGCCGCCCACGTGATGGCGCTGGCCCTGGTGCTGGCTTCGCTGGGCGCGCTGGCGCTTGTTTTTGCGGCCGGCAAGGCGCACCCGCTGCAGGACAGATAGCGCCTGGCGCTGTCATCTTGCCCGCTCCCACCCGACACCCCATGCTGCAGGTATCACTTCAAAACCACGGTCCGATCCGGCTCAATGCCGGCTTTGACTGCGCCCCTGGCGAGTTGCTGGCGCTGCTCGGTCCTTCGGGCAGCGGCAAGACCAGCGTGCTGCGCGCGGTGGCGGGTCTGCTGCGAAGCCCGGGCCTGCAGGGCCGCGTCAGTGTCGGCACGGGCGTTGAGGACGTCTGGTTTGACAGCGCAGGCGGCATACGCCGGGCGCCGCAGCAGCGCCGCGTCGGCCTGGTGTTTCAGCACTATGCCTTGTTTCCGCACCTGACGGCCATTGAAAATGTAGCGCTCGCCGCCCACCCTGCGAGAGCCAAAACCTATTTTGATGCCCTGTTTGAGCGCATGGGGCTGGCCGGCCTGCAGGCCCGGCGGCCCCACCAGCTTTCCGGCGGCCAACAGCAGCGCGTGGCACTGGCGCGGGCGCTGGCGCGCGAGCCCCAGGTGCTGCTGCTCGACGAGCCTTTTTCGGCGGTGGATGCGCCGACACGCCAGACGCTGTACCGGGAGCTGGCGGCCCTGCGCCAGAGCGTGGCGATTCCCATGGTCCTGGTGACGCATGACCTGAGCGAAGCGCGCCGGCTGGCCGACCGGGTGGTGATCCTGGATGCCGGCGAGTCGCTGCAGGTGGGCCCGCCCGCCCGGGTCTTTGCCAGCCCCCGCAACGCCCGGGTTGCCGAGCTGGTGGGTATCCAGAATCATTTCCAGGGACGGTTTTTTTCCAACAGGCCGGCCGATACGCCCGGTTTTGGCCGCCTGGTCTGGCATGGCGAGGCGTCGGCCAGCGATAGTCCGGAGGGCCTGCCGGGTACCGTGGACGTCAGCCTGGCGGTGATTGACAAGGGGCGGCTGGATGATGGCGCCGAAGTGTCCTGGGTGGTTGCCGGTGAGTTGCTGGACCTGTCGGTCACGCCCCCGGCGCAGGCGGTTAACACCTTTTCCTGCACCCTGCAGGAAGTCTTGCCGCTGGGCGAGATCAGCCTGTGCACCCTGGTGCCATCGCAGCTGCCGTCGCAATGCCTGACGCTGAACCTGTCGACGGCTGCCCTGCGGCAGCTCGGCGCCGAGCCCGGAAGCGTGCTGCACCTGCACATTCCGCCGCAAGCCGTTCACATCATGCCGGTGCGGCAGGGCTGAAGCGCTGAAGGGGTTGCTGGCTTGCCTAACGAAAAAGTCCGCCTGCGGCGGACTTTGATATTCCCGGGAGAGGGCGTATCAGGCCAGGAATACGGCAATGAAAGCCAGCAGGAACATCAGCACGCCACCGACGACAGGCAGCACCAGGGGCATCAGCGGCGCGATCGCATCCACTACATCCTGGTCTTCGGCAGGGGTGGGGCTGCTGTGCGCTGCATTGGTGGTGTGATTGGCTGAGCTGGACATGGTGGTTCCTGGAAAGTCTTGATAACTTTTGGGATTTTACCTTTATGGCCCGGGCAGCGGCAATTACCTGCCTGCGGTAATCTTCAGGCTGCCAAATCAGTTGAAGGAAGCAGTTGAAGGAACGCATGAACACATCGGCCAGAATTTTTGCAGTGTGCACCGTGTCGGCCGCCGTGGCCCTGCTGTCTGCCTGCGCGACCAGTGGGCCCGGTAGCCCGTCGGCCAGGCCCGTGCTCTATCCCAATGCCACGCTCAACCGCGTCGGCGAGGTGCAAGGCCGGGCCGAGGCCGACGCCTGCATGTCGCGCGCCGTGTCGGCCGGCCTGACGCCCGAGCAACGGAGCAATGAAGTGGGCCGCCGGGCCGGCGAGGGCGCGGCCACAGTGGGTGTCGCCTCCGCGGTCGGGGCGCTGATCACGGGTCGCGGCACCGAGGGCGTGTTGCGGGCTGGCGCTGCAGGGGCCGCGGTGGGCGGCTCGGCCGGTGCGGTCTCGGGTGCGTTCCATAGCGACCGGCCCAACACCACCTACCGCAGCTTCGTGCAGCGCTGCCTGAGCGAAAAGGGCTTTGACGTGATCGGCTGGAACTAGGGCCTGTGAACGCTATTTATGCAAATGCGAATGGGGTGAAAACAGCGCCAATCAAGGCGCGCGACGACGCCCAGACCGGGCGTCTGGGCTAGGAGCGCAACGCAGAGTGGCGCTGTTTTCACCCCATTCCCTTCGGGTTGCGATCAAAAAGGCCCTGCGCGGCGTTGCAAAGCCTTGGCGGGGTCTACCCCGCCTGCGTTTTGCGCCTTGCTCATGGCCTTTTTGACTCGCAACGCATCTTGCAT